>CAIMFR010000038.1 GCA_903840375.1 Candidatus Adlerbacteria bacterium | reverse complement strand
GGCGGGGTTTCTCGAAGCCTTGCGGCACTTTGTGTCTTAACAATATCAAATCGTTTGTATATGTCAATGCATTCAAGTAGTGACGATTCCTAACCTACTCCTTCTCTCCCTCCAAAAACGGTTCTATGTTTCCGGATAGGACGCCTTCCGCGTCGTGAACTTCTACCCCGGTGCGATGATCTTTTACCAGTTTATACGGGTGGAGGACGTACGAGCGGATCTGACTTCCCCATTCTATCTGCGTTGTTTTTGACGGCGAGAAACCATGCCTCTCTTTTTCAATATCTTCCTCGCGCTTGCGGTAGAGTTTGCCGCGCAAAATCTCCAAACCTTTTTTCAAGTTCGCCTGCTGCGTGCGCTCGCCGTCGATGTGCACGGAAAGGTTGGTCGGTTTGTGGACAATGCGCACCGCAGTCTCGCGCTTGTTGACATTTTGCCCGCCGGGACCGCTCGAACGCGCGTACTGAATATCGAGCTCCGACTCCGGTATTTCCAGATCTTGTGCATCGGGAAGTTGCGGCACAAATTCCACAAGACAGAAAGATGTCTGGCGAAGCTGGTTGGCATTGAACGGCGAGATGCGCACGAGGCGATGTACACCACTCTCGCGCTTGAACGTGCTGTACACATTTCTGCCGGTTATCTCCGCAGAGAAGTTGCGGAAGCCGCCGTGGTCGTTTTCATTTTTATGCAGAATGCGCAGACCCCAGCCGCGTTTCTCGGCAAAGTGTTCGTACATCTCGAACAGCATGCGCGCGAAGTCCTCGGCGTCCGCGCCGCCCGCACCTGCGACGATGCTCAAGATGGCATTGCCTTTGTCATATTTGTCGCCGCCCTCTGCCTCGGCCTTCAACTCCTGCAATTCTTTGATGATCGTCTGCGCGCGAAATTTATCATCCCAAAAATCCGCCGCATTCATGGCGGCTTCTATCTCTGCGATGCGTTTCTGTATTTCTCCTTTTGACTGCATAGATAAAAAATGAATGAGCCAGAGGTCGGGATCGAACCGACGACCTGCGGTTTACGATACCGCTGCTCTACCAACTGAGCTACTCTGGCTTGTTTAACAATTGACCGGCCGCTAGTGTGACTACTAGCTTGAGCCGATGGTCGGAATCGAACCGACGACCTACTCCTTACCATGGAGTTGCTCTACCATCTGAGCTACATCGGCGAACATGCCTCTCGGTTTCAATATCATCGACAGCATTGCAGATAATAGCACGAAGATGGCTATTATTGAAGCGAGTGGCGTCGGCAAGACGGCGACATCTACGCCCTATTTTTCTCAATGCGAAAACAAAGTACCATCGCAAAGAAATAGAAAATGGTGAGCGGTATGCTCAACATGAGCATACTCACGCCGCTCGGATCGTGTGAGAATATCGCCGTGACGATGAGAAATGTCAGCACCGCACCGCGCCAGTGCGCATGCCAAAATGATGCGCGCACGATATGCATATAAGTCAGCAGCACCATACAGACCGGCAGCTCGAACATGAAGCCCGATGCGACGAGGATCGACAGGACATTGGAAAAGAAATCGGAAAGCGAATAGAGCGACTCTGCACCCATCGCCGGCACGAAACCGTATAAGAATGAGAACATGCGCGGGATGACTAGGTTATAAGAAAACGCCGCGCCGGTCGCGAAGAGCAGCAGCGCAGGCAAGACGAGCATGAATAGTGCGTTGCGTTCATTGCGATACAGCGCAGGCGACAAATAGCGCAACACGGCAATGAGAATGAACGGAAGCATCGCGCAAAACGCAAGCAGCGTTGAGAACCACAACTCGAGTCCAATTGTGGAAAATGGATCGGTCGCTATCAGGTGCACTTCCGGCGGAACAAGGTCATGCGTCATATGTACGAGCGCCTGCGATGCGATCGAGTGCGTCGTAAGGACCGGCACGACCAGGTGTCGTCCGAACAATTCTGTTTGCCGAAAACCGATACTGAAAAACAACGCAGCCAACACGAGCACGGCGATCATCCACGCCACCAGCGCCCTCATCAGATGATTCAATTCATACCAAAGCGAGGAAAAAGTTCCCATACCGATACTATACAAGAGAATCGTGCTATAGTTTTTTTGACCTTTCTATGAAAATTTTTTGGCATAAAAACACACACCGAGTCATGCAGCTTTTCTGCGGAATTGTGTTACTGGGTATTGGGGTATACGCCGGCAGGGCAACCGCGCCGAGCCAGTTCACCCCACAACAAGCATTGCGGGAGACCGGGTACAAATACATCGAGCCACTTCTCACATGCAGTGTAAATCCGAGCAACCACACTGATGACCTAGCCCTACGATCTAAAGTTTTGTCGTACATCAAGACATTGCCGAAGGATACCGATGTTTCGGTCTATTTCCAGGAATTCCGTTCCGGTGGAAATTGGATGGGAATAAACGAAAACGAAGTATATGCCCCGGCGAGCATGCTCAAGCTCCCGACGCTCATGGCAGTACTCAAGTATGCAGATTCGAACGCTGATTTTCTTTCAAAGAAACTCTATTACGACGGCAGCTTCAACTACGACGATCTCGAATATTTCAGACCGCAGCAAGCGATCAAGCCTAAACAGTATTACACGGTCGACCAGCTGCTGACATACACAATCGTATACTCTGACAACAATGCGATGTACCTTCTCAATTCCAACATTGATCAAAGTTCTCTAGAATCTATCTACATCAACATGGGCATACAATTGCCGGAAGATTTAGATCAGAATCCGGACTTCATGTCGGCGAAAACATACTCCCTCTTTCTCCGTATTCTTTTCAACAGCACCTACTTGAGTCACAACAGTTCCGAAAAGGCGCTTGCGCTTATGACAGAAGCAGATTTCCCGCAGGGGATAGAAGCGGGAATCCCTGATTCTATCGATGTGGCACAAAAATACGGCGAGCGTGAGATAGCAACATCAGACGGAACAGCAACGGCACGCGAACTACACGACTGCGGAATAGTGTACGTGCCAAATAACCCCTATGTCCTATGCGTGATGACTCGCGGCGAAGATTACAATTCACTTGCCACGACCATAGCCGGTATTTCCAGAATAGTGTACGGCCAGGTTGCCGCAGAAAAGAGCCTTTGGTGAAGATACGTTGAGACTCTTTTTTACTGATCCAATGCGCGTTCAAAGTCCGGCAAGCTGTTCGGCGCGGGAATTGCACTCAAGGCATACATATCACCTTTTGAGTGGAAGACGCTCGTCGAGAATATTGAGAATTTGCGTGCAGACTTATATCCGGCTTTTTCTACATCAGCGATCGTCGCTTGGTTGTATGAACCATACGGGTAGGCGAACTCGTTCACCGTTTTTCCGATGTGCTCTTCGATTATTTTTTTACTGTCTGCGATCTCTCTCCACAGGTCTGTTGCATCTGCGATCTTGGCAAGAAACGGATGCGATAGCGAATGACTTCCTATCACCATACCGGCATCGGACATCGTCTTGACTTGACCCCACGTCAGATGGTTTGTTGAGTCGATCGCATTCGTGTATATGAAAAATGTCGCGGTAAGCCGGTATTTCTGAAGGATTGGGAATGCATATGCGAATTGGTTTTCCCATCCATCATCGAATGATATGATAACCGGTTTTGGCGGTAGCGGCGTGCCCTCATCTATATATGCCTCAAGAGCAGAAAACGGTATCACGTGATACCCATTGCTCGAAAGATAGTTCATCTCTTCATCGAACACATCGGATGTCACAAGATATTCCTTTATTAACCAATCATCTCTCGGGTATGACGGACGCACGAGGTGATAGCTGAGGATCGGGACACGGGCGATGCGACTTTCTTGCTGTGACTCCATCGACGGCTTTACAGATCTTTGAGATGAGCCGTGTGCCGGAAGTGCGAATACTATAAAAACCACCAGCGCCGCCAGACACACAATGGAGAAAATTAAAATCTTTCGGCCGATCGGGCCGAATTGTTTTTCAAGTAAAAGTCGCATGTTATGTATTCCGCGTGCCGTAGAGAGCTCGGCCTAATTAGCTACCCCTTTTCACTATCGTGTGGATCTCTGAGGTAAGATCATTGTTTATCTTTATCAGCCGATGGATCTCATCCTGCAATTTTAGAATTGCCTCCGCATCTTTATATGTCTGCTCTGCCTGTCTGTCGGATGCGCGACTAAGAACTTGTTGACCAACCGCCAAGATCGGGAGCGCGAACAACTGTACCAAATTGCTTAGAAAAAGTAAAAATGTAAATGGATACGGGTCATGACTGAATAATCCGATCCCCATAACTGAAAGTGCCATCCATCCAAACATCCAGATGACGAGAGCATAAAAAGCCCACATGCTGCCAAACGCGCGAGTAATGCCCACCGCCAGGCGACCGTTAAAACCGAGCTGTTCATCTACAGTAAGAGGAGCTCCTGCTCGTTTACGCTCTTCTATCCTCGGATGCGGAGTGTGTTCTGTTGTCATACTACTTAAGTATACAACATGCGATTTAAAATAGATAAAAAAATAGCCGCCAACGTTCTGTTGGCGGCTGATCGCGTGTGACCTTCGGTGTCGAAACGATTTTGATCTCAGATCACGATAAGGCGATTGGGGTCGATCGCGATGCCGACATGAGCTTCGACCCACGCCTCGCTGTCCGTATGCACAGCACTCAGGTACAAGAACTCGTACTCGCCGCCGATGGCGCGATGATACTGCATACTTTGCGAATCTTCCACACGAGGTCTGGCGACCGGGTCATGATAAACGGATTCATGATAGTTGATCGGTTTGATCGACCTGGCACTACCCCCCAACGTGCGATCGTAGGAGATGTCGCCCCAGTTGAGTTTGTCTCCGCCGATAAGCGGAGGCTTCATGTCGCCACCCTCAACGTGTTCCTCAAGCCACATCGCCCAATCTTCGGGCGTCTCCGGCACGATCTCGGTCAGAGACTGCAACAACTTCGTCTCACCTTCTACGACACCAACACCTCCCTGAGTCATCACTTGCAATACGCGAGACTGATCCGCTTCGATACCTCGCAGGTAAAAACGGTGAATGGTGAACGATCCGTTCACGTTAAGAACACACCCGTATGCGCAGCAAGTAAGTTGCATTCCCGGATCTTTGACGAAAGAACCGTTGGCCTCGGCCAAAACGAAATCAGCCATGAGACCGCTTGTGTCGACGACCGAACCGACACGCAGTCGTTCGAGCGGCGTACCGACCCGGCTAAGAACAGGTTGCCCTTTCGGACTCGCATTCCATGCAATTTTGAGCTTCCCTACTTCTACGGAAAGCATGCTGCCGATAAATCGAAGGCTCATCGTGTATCTCCTTTCTGGTTGATCTCTCAAAAGCCCGGATTGGTAGGCGTACGCGTACGACGTATGTAGAGTATCGTTCCACCGCCGACGAGGCAGAGCAAACCAAAGAACATCACCACCCACATGAAGCCGGAGATCCTGTCGGATGAATCAACCCCGTTCGTCAACACCGAGTCGCCATACATGACTTCCGGAGGAACGTCCGCCGGCATGTAATTCGGATTGACCGCAGTACCGCTTGCTTGCAGTTGTGTGTTCCTGGCGTCGAGCGCCGAGACTTGCGCACGAAGCTGGTCGTTTTGCCGTGCTTCCGCCAGATACGCCTGGACGCTCCAGTCGTTCTGATGATTGTAGAAGAATGCGTTGTTGGCTGCGTTCATCATCATCAGATCCAAGAACGTGGCGTTGTACATGCCGTAGACGGGATAACTGTGTTGAACCACGACCACTGTGTGCGAACGTTCCCACACCGCACGTCTTTCACGAACTTCTGTCGGTGTGTACGTCCGACCGCTGGTGGCCTGCTTGAACACAGGATCCTGGCGAACTTGAGCCACATCAGCCTTGCTCGCCTTGTACGATTTGAGAGCGTCGGCTGAAGCCTGACGGTTTACCGCTGTGGTATACGCCGAGGTAGGACCGGGTGCTTTGGTGGCAGCGGCAACAGCCGGAGCCTGTGTAACGGTTGCCGCCGCGGGCGGAGCAATCGTTGACTCCGGAGCACTGCCGGAACGGAAACCGGTTGAAGGCTTCGGAGCTACGGCGGCGGCCGCTGCTTTTGCGGCGGGCGGCGGACTCGATTTCCTGCCGCTGCTAAAACTCGCAGCTTCTGCCATATCGATGTTCAAAGGCATCCCCATGAAGGGTGTGACGATGAGCATCAGCGCCGCGAATACCGCGACGATGCATCTATACTTCATTGTTCTGTTCCTATTCAGTTGTGAAAGAAAAGTGTACAGGCTTCCCCACAGAGGAAGCCTCTGTAACTGCCACACACTCTATAATAGAGTGGCACTTTGTCAAGCTCACTCGCACACCGCAACGCAAACACATGAGTGCTATACTTTAGATTAATTAATCGTAATAGTTATCGTTATATATGTTAAAGAAAACACTTATCACTTCGGGCGTGGTCGCAAGTTTATTGATGGCTTCTGTCGCATTTGCACAAACGACAACACCTGCAACAACAGCATCGACTGTGGCAACCAAGATCACGTGCGTCGGAACCGCAGTCAATACTCGTGAGCAAGCGATCGACGCCGCTATGGCAACCTTTACCGGAGCAACTAATACCGCGTATGCCACACGTGCAACTGCACTTAAGCAGGCTTATACCGGCACAACAGCAAAAACAGTTGCAACGTCAGTTAAGGCAGTATGGTCAACATTCAACACATCAACGAAAAATGCCGGCAAGGCATGGCAGAATGCACGCAATGCAGCACGGGCGAAGTACCGCACAGCTGCAGTAACTTGCAAAGCTCCGGCTGGGACAGGCGATGATGCGAACTCTTCGAAAGAAACTTCCGGAAATTAATCTCAAAAATGACAGCAACAAAAAAGAGTCCCAAGCGGGACTCTTTTTTGTTGCGCGCCCTCGTGGACGCTGTTGGAACCAACATACGGGAACATGATGGTTACATCTTCATACCAAAGTTACAAAACCAGGACGTAAATACATAGCAAAACCTTCTATGTGTGTGCCGGTTATGCTGACTGTTACAACGATTGCAACATCATTAAGTTTGGTGCATTGGAAGACAGGTCAAGTGGCGGACCGAGCATGGTACTTTTATTGATAAGCACGAACCCGAACAAGAGTGCCGCCAACGTAAGACCGTTTACCATCGCGCTTGGATGAGGCAGACGTGCGCCTAGGATAGAGCCAAGTACAAACAACACTGTGAAGAATACCAATAGACTGACCAGCACAATATTGGCATATGTTACAGGTGAACCGCGCACATTGTCGAACAAGCGTAAAATGCCTTTATGCGAATCCACAACTTGGGTAGACGCTCCTAAAACTAAAGCTTTAGCCGTTGCAGTACTACTCGACGTTGATATTTCCTGAGACTGAACGGCCGCTGTGGTCGCAATGGGTGGAGAAATTGATGGAGAAATTGTATCCGCACGTGCAAAAACCACATTTTTGGAAGCAGGAAGAGCGAAAAACTGCACAACAAACACAGCCTCTCTGCCCTGGTATGTACCTGTAGCCATTCCAATACCTATCTCGGTATAGCTAGGCTTCAAAATGTTCGCACGGTGTTCGGGAGACGCAAGCCACGCCTCCACCAACTTATCTGAGTCTATAAAATTAACTGCCAGATTTTCACCTGCGTATTCATATTGATACCCGACACCATCGATCCATACCCACGGCATAGCACCATCCGGACCAGCATGCGAGAAGTAACCCTTAGAAACCATATCATCTGCCTTGTTTTGCGCGGCTTTCGTGAGCAACATGCTCACTGAAAGCGGCACACGATTATTGGAGACACGTGCGTCATTGGTAAGAGAGGCTACTACACCTGGAAGAACAGCGCCAATCATGTTATCACTCCTAAAAACAAAGAGCGATTGAGCTAGCGCACCAAACTCCACAAGTATTGCAAATGCCAACACGCACACAACCACTCTGTGCCGTAAAATATGTGGATGATGACCGTTCCTGTGTGACGGCACTATATAGTGATGGAGCAATTCCAATATATTCATACTATATAACATAACACATCCGCCCTTCGCATATCACGAGGTAACGGATGTGTTATCTAACACTTTTTAATTACTGGTTAAGCGCCTGATTCAAAAGCGCGCGAGTCAACGGACCGACGATTCCTACAGATTCAAGACCGTTCTTGGTCTGATATGCCTTAACTGCGGCTTCCGTGAGTGGGCCGAAGTATCCTGTCACTGGGCCTGAGTAGACTCCTGC
>CAIMFR010000037.1 GCA_903840375.1 Candidatus Adlerbacteria bacterium | reverse complement strand
CCGGCTGTAAAAATTTCGCAATCGCATCGTCACCCACAACACCACGTGTGTGCAGCAAATCCGAGAGAAGCTCCTCGTGTGCACGTTCCCGCACGCGATATTTTTTCATTGAGATAGTATACTAGGTCGAGCAGTGAAAAAGAAAGTTAGCGGGGGCTTCTGAGCGCGACGGCGTGAGGATTGAGCAAATTTTTAGCAAAAAATTTGTGTACCCCGAGAACTTTGCTTTTTTACTGCTCGACCTATAAATTTTCACTAAGACACATGACCGACTGTATTTTTTGCAAAGTAGCTAATAAAGAAATTCCATCGGAAGTTTTGTACGAAGATGCCGACACATTGGCATTCCTCGACATCCACCCGAACAACCCCGGCCACACGCTCGTTGTGCCGAAAGTGCACGCGGCGAACTTGTATGAAGTAAATGACGAATCATTGTCGTCATTCATGAAGACTGTTCGACGCATGGCAATCGCCGTAAAAAAGGCGATGTCGGCAGACGGCATCAATGTGATCATGAACAATGATACTGCCGCCGGACAAATTATTTTCCACGCGCACATGCATGTTATCCCCCGCTTCTCAAATGACGGCTACAAACCCTGGCCGCAAAAAACATACAAAGAAGGCGAAGCGGCGATCGTCGGTGAAAAGATACGCAAGGTATTGTAAAAAGAAAATAAAAAAAGGGCCACGCGCAATGCGTGACCCCGACCATTTTTAACACTCTTCATCGTGGACATCTCCTGAGACACAACACTCCGACGGTGATTGCCACCATAACCGCCAGTCCGATCAGGGCACAAATTCCGGCTTCCATTTTAGCCTCCTACCTTTTTCCGAATGCAAACACGATACACGCAACGAGTCCTACCACAAACAGCAGAACCGCAATCGAGATTGCGATTTCAGCTGCCATGTCACGCCTGAATAAGTGCTCGCATGACGTAGAACGCGAGCCCTGCGAGAAAGACCAGGACAATAACGGTCAGGATCTTTCCGTCGGTTTCCTTGCTTTCGTCTTGTTTCTCCTGCGAGCGACCCCGACCGAAATTAGGATCGTCACCCCAACAATTATAGACCGCCATAGCAACCTCCCACCGACCTGTTCAAAGTCGAAACTTCCACAGAAAAGCTTAGCATACTAGGGATATTTGTCAAGCAACTTACTGCTTCAGCGCTTCTATCCCGGGCAATGTGCCGTCGGTCAAAAATTGCAGCATTGCGCCGCCGCCGGTGGATATAAACACCCGAGTTGGGTCGAATGAAAATTGCGCCAGTGCCGCAGCCGTGTCCCCTCCACCGACGGCGGCGCGGCCCGCTGCATGCGAGAGAGCTTCGGCGAGCGCATCGGTGCCTTGCACATATCCTTCTTCATAAATCCCCATCGGCCCGTTCCACAAAATGAACGGTGCGTTCACCACCTCGCCACTCCACCCTATAGAAGTTTGCGGGCCAATGTCTACAATGCGTTCGTCTGCTCGGATATCGTTTATCAACGAGATGCGCTCGGTCTGCATTCCAACTTCGTTCACCACTGCGTCGACGGGCACTGATATTTTAGTGTCCATCGCGAGCACTGTCGGCACGGGAGAATCTGAAACAAGCGACGCCCCGACCGGCATACCACGCATCTTTATCATATCGTCCGCAAGCGCGCCGCCGAGCAGGATTTTTTCGTACCGAGCTACGAGTTTCGACAACAAAGGCTCCTTCGTATCGAACTTCGCTCCTCCAACCATGGCAATAGAATGTTCCGGCGGATTGAGCGCCTCGGACAGGCGATCTATTTCTTCTTCCAACAAAAAACCCGAGTACGATGGAAGCAGTTTCGCCACACCGACATTCGAAGCGTATTCGCGATGCGCCTCTGCAAAAGAATCGCTGACAAAAATATCTGCAAGTTTTGCGAGAGCTTGTGCCAAAGCCGGATCATTTTTTTCTTCACCCGGTTCGAGACGGATATTTTCGAGCATCAAACATTCGCCCGGTTTTATTTCGTCAACTAGCGCGCGAGGAGGGGTCGCGGCAGTATGCTCATGAAAATAGTCTGGCCCCAAGCCAACCTCTTCCGGTTGGCGTTGGGGAGAACCGAGGACTTTTTCAGGAGTATGCTGCCGCGATCCCTCCACCACCTTTGCATCAGAAAATCGTATCGAAATATTCGGCGCTAATTTTTGCAACGCCTGCGCCACCGGTGCGAGCGTCGCGCCCGCACGCCCGATATATCCGACGATTATTATTTTTGCACCCTGCTTCGCGAGATATTCTATCGTCGGCAACGCGCGTTTGAGGCGAAACAGGTCGCCGACCGTACCGTCCTCGGCAACAGGCACGTTTAAGCTCGTGCGCAAAAGCACGCGCTTGCCGGACACTTCAACGTCGCGAATAGATCTTATGCCGCGCATAGGTTTAAAATTGAAATAAATGAATCAACGTTCGAACTCTCTCTCCCGACAAGGAAGCCCGACACGCCGCCGTTCGCGAGAAGAGCCGCAACATTGTCCGCTCCGACAGAACCTCCATAGAGAACGGGAACACGCAACGCCGCATCGCGCCCGACAAGGTCGGCTAGTGTCTTGCGGATGAAGATCACCATCTCCTCCACATCGGCAGGCTGCATGGCATCCGCCTGCGTCCTCCCTATCGCCCACAGCGGTTCGTATGCGACGACAAGTTTATCAGCGACTTTTTGCGAAATATTTTTCAATGCGGATATAAGCTGCGCGGCGATGGCGGAAACATACGTACCGGAATCATCGCGCGCCGCCTCGCCGACGCAAAGTATCGGAATAATGTCCATATCTACAGCACGTGCGATCTGCTGATTTATCTGTTCATCAGTCTCACCTTTTGACCTACGTTCAGAATGTCCGACGATGACATGCGACACACCGAGACTCTTGAGCATCTCCACAGACACTTCACCGGTGTTCTTCGCATCGAAGCACGGCGACACCGTCTGCGCACCGATATGGAGCGGCGACTTTTTCATATCCATCGGTGTCATCTTCGAAAAGAGAGACGCAGCAACTCCGGCAATGAAAGGAAATGGCGGAGCGATGACAACATCAACGCCTTGCAGCTCTTTTGTAGAGCGTCGAAAAGCCGCGACGTACGATTTAACGTCATCAACACTATGGATATACATCTTCCAATTTGCTACGACGAGAGATTTTCGCTTTTTCATTCCTGTACTATACCATTTCCGAAATGGAATCTATGTTTATATAAAGTTGCCGAGCTCTCCGCCGGGCATTTTGCCTTGCACCGCTTTAAATATGGCATCTTCGGCGAGTATGAGCATTCCCTCCTCGCGTGCTTGGTTCTGCAAGTTCTCCGCCGGCGCATTCTGCAATATCAGTTCTTTGATCACCATCGAGATCGGCATTACTTCCTGAACGCCGAGAAAGCCTCGGTAGCCGTTGTTGCAATCGGCGCATGCGTACGGGCGATAGAATGACATTTCCTTCCATGCAGCATCTTGATCGATGGCATTTTCTTGTTTCAGCGCCGAGAATGCATGAGTAAAATCCGCCACTGTCTCGAGCTGCGCGAGCTCCGGTCGCGATGGCAGATACCCCTCCGAGTGTTTACATAATCGGTGCACGAGCTGCGTGCCAATGGCCGCGCGCAGTGTTGCCGCTAAAAGAAGTGGCGGCACACCTAACCCAAGCATCGCGACAATTCCCTCGCTTGCCGACGGAGCATCGATCGACGCAAGAACCAGCTTCCCCCTGTTGGCCGCCTGCACCGCGAGAAGCGCCGTGTCGCCATCTGCAATATCAACCATCACCGCATCGTGGTCATGCCGAAGTATCGCGCGGAGACCGGAGACCGGCGTGACACCCTTTACCTCATCTATGCGCATCTGCGTCGCGTGCGGAACACGGCATTCTATCTCGTCCTCCAATGTGGCAATACTCCTGCCACGCCCGCCGAGCATGTCGATGAGTGTATAGAGGAGCGTTGTCTTGCCGGAATCCTCACCTCCACACACGAGCACTATGCCGCTTTTCTGGGCAAGAACATCGTGCATGCATTCCAATCCCTCACCATGGAAACCGAGTGTCTCGAGTGTGAAGCCTTTCCTGCCGCCACCCTCCTGAGCGATGTGTATGATTATTTTTTCTCCCGCGACGGTAGGCATCGACACCACGCGGGCGACATATGCGGTATTGTTTACAACAACTTTAAACCGCCCTTCCTGCGGCATTTTCTCGTCGAGATTAAGACCGGCGAGCAT
>CAIMFR010000036.1 GCA_903840375.1 Candidatus Adlerbacteria bacterium | reverse complement strand
GGAGCGGCAAGACGCATACGGTAAATAAATATATTGCTTGGCTGCGCGAGCGCGGAGTTGAGCCGTCTATCACCGCGTCGACTGGAATTGCGGCGACGCATGTCGGCGGGTACACGATCCACTCGTGGAGCGGTATCGGCATAAAACGCGGACTCTCCGCATACGAGCTGGATGCCATCGCGACCAATAAAAATGTTTACAAACGAGTGCGCGAGGCGTGCGTGCTCGTCATTGACGAGGTGTCGATGCTCGCCGACACGACACTCTCGATGGTCGATGCGGTATGTCGGGAGATTCGGCACGACCGGCGGCCGTTCGGAGGTTTGCAGGTCGTGCTCGTTGGAGACTTTTTCCAACTGCCGCCGGTGGTGAAGAATGGTGACCGTGACGGAGAGCCGGAGATGTTCGTCGATGATGACGAAAAGTCGCCATTTTCATTCAACTCGTCGGCGTGGGAAACGCTCGGCCCGCTGGTGTGCTATCTCCACGAGCAGCACCGGCAGGAATATGACGCGTTTCTCGATCTTCTTTCGGCTATACGTCGTGGCGAAGGCGGCGAACGCGAACGCGCATTGCTCCGCACGCGATATTCGCGCACCGCGAGCGAAGGTACGACGCAGCTTTTCTCACACAATGCAGATGTGGACATGATAAACAGCGCAGCACTTTCGAAACTTTCCGGCGATGTGCGCAGATTTGAGATGACGAGCAGTGGGCGGGATAAACTTGTCGCACACCTCAAGCGCGGTTGTCTTTCGCCGGAAACATTGTCACTCAAGATAGGCGCGCGGGTCATGTTCACAAAAAATGACGCGTTCAAACATCGGTATGTGAACGGCACGCTCGGCACAGTGACAAGCTTCGGCGGGGAGGCCGGCTATCCTATCGTCGATATGCACAACGGCGGCAGTATATTGGCAGAGCCGGACGAGTGGAGCGTACAAGACGGTGGGCGAGTGCTCGCGCAGATCGAACAAATTCCGCTCCGCCTCGCATGGGCGATGACCGTGCATAAAAGCCAGGGCATGTCGCTCGACGCGGCGCATATGGACCTTTCCAACACATTCGAATATGGGCAGGGGTATGTCGCACTCTCGCGTGTGCGCACTCTCGCGGGGCTTTCGATCGCCGGGCTCAACACTCGCGCGCTCGAAGTGCATCCGGAAATTTTGGAGAAAGATGAAGAGTTCCGCGCGCAGTCCGGGCAGGCGGAAGAAGCATTCACGAAACTTCCTGCGGAGGAACTGGCGAATATGCATAAAAATTTTATAAAAGCATGCGACGGACATGAACCGGTCGCCGGTCAGGTACAATCCAAGCCGGTGTCACTTGAAAAATCACCGCTCGAAAAGATTCGGGAAAAATTCCCCAACGCATATCGCCCGTGGAGCGATGAAGATGACGAAAATCTTACAACCCGCTTCACCGACGGAGAAAAAATGCCGGCGCTCGTAAAAGTTTTTGGCCGTAAAAGGGGAGCGGTGCGTTCGCGTCTCATCAAGCTCGGTTTGATAGAGGAAGATGGCGAAAGCGGCGACGAAGACACTGTGGTGTCATGAATCGTGGAAAAATTGGATATTTAGAAGTATAGTGTCGCAGGATCCAGTAGTTCATAAAAAGTGAGGTTGCAATGTGCAAATCTTCGTCTTTCTCGTCCCTCCCCGGACTTGCACTCTTCTATGCAGGAAAAGTGCGATATACGTTCAAGACTATCGATAAAAGCATGCTGCTTGTTGTGGCGACAGACAAATTGTCGACGCACAATGTTGTGCATTTTAGCCAAATTCCGCACAAGGGCGAGGTACTGACTGCCTTGACCGTGTTCTGGCTGGCGGAGGTATTGAGTAACGCTGGAATTTCGCATCATATGGTTGCGTGTGGTAGAGATATCTACCAGTATCTGCGATATACTTCGTCGGATTATCCGGCGGGTCTGCATCGCCGAGCGATCGTCATTAAGAGACGCGAGGTGATTCCGATCGAGTTCGTCTATCGGGGGCGCTTGGCGGGAAGCCTCTACAATGATTGGTATGAGAGAGGCAAAGCTAACCCGTATAAGATCATACTTCCGCCGGGGCTGCCGTTAATGACTCAGTTCGAGCCGCCACTATTTACGCCGACTGAAAAATCGGCGACCGACGACCCGATAAGTGCCGAGATGGTTATGCAAGATTATCCGGAAGCGTACCAACTCGGGCTTGCTATCTATCAATTAGGGCGCGAGCATCTCCGCAGGTGTGGGATAGAGCTTGTGGATACGAAACTGGAAATGGCTCTGGTTCGCGGTAAAGCAGAGGTTGTTGATGAGGTGCTGACTCCGGATAGTAGTCGGTTCTGTGAGATCTCCGGGATCGTCCATGGCAAAGAGCCTGTCTGGATGGACAAGCAGCTTGCCAGGAATGAAGCGGAGAGACTGTGGAAGGGCGGACCAAAACTGCCGCTCGACTTCAGTGGCGGCGTAGTTAGCAACGTATCAGCAACGTATCTCAATATCTTCAAGAGGATCACCGGTCGGTCGTTGCGGGATTTCCAGCGGGAATACTTCGACTGATGCAATGTAATTCACTTTCCCCTACGGTAATTCGTAGGGGAATTTTTCTTGCCAGGCTACTTTTATTTCTTACTACCGCACAGCCTTTGCAACGGCCGGTACGACTTTTTTGTCGAAGACGTCGGGGATTATTTTTGTTGATGTTGGTTTGGCGACGAGGGCGGCGAGATTTTTGGCTGCTTGGAGTTTCATTTTGTCGGTGATTGCGTTGACTCGGCGGTCGAGCGCTCCTCGGAAAATGCCAGGGAACACGAGCGCGTTGTTTATCTGGTTCGGATAGTCGGAGCGGCCTGTGGCGATGACAGCTGCGCCACCTTTCTTCGCCTCCTCAGGCATGATCTCCGGCGTCGGGTTGGCAAGTGCGAATACGATAGCTTTCGGCGACATGAGCGCGACCTGCTCCGCTGTGACGGTGTTTGGTCCCGACACGCCGATGAACACATCGGCACTCGCGAGCGCATCACTGAGCTTGCCAGTAACATTGCGCGGATTTGTTTGTTCCGCAAGCCATTGTTTATGTGCGGGAGGATCTTTTCTATCTTGCGAAATAATGCCGGTCGAATCTGCAACGATCACATCTTTGATGCCGGCAAGTAAAAGAAGTTTGGTGATGGCGGTACCTGCAGCACCTGCACCAGCGACTACAACATGCAAGTTCTGTAATTTTTTACCGACCACTTTTGCAGCGTTGGTGAGCCCGGCGAGTACCACTATCGCTGTGCCATGTTGGTCGTCGTGCATGACTGGAATTTGCAGGCGTTCCTTAACTCGCGCTTCAATCTCAAAACATCTCGGTGCAGAAAAATCTTCGAGATTGATGCCGCCGAATGTCGGCGCGATGGCGCAGATGGCCTCAACTATTTTGTCGGTGTCCTGCGTGTCGAGCACGATAGGGAATGCGTCCACGCCCGCGAGCTCTTTGAATAAAACTGCTTTGCCCTCCATCACTGGCAGTGCGCCAAGCGGCCCGATGTTGCCAAGACCGAGCACTGCCGAGCCGTCAGAAATAACCGCGACCATGTTTTTCTTGATGGTGTACTCGCGCGCTTGCTCAGGATGTTGTGCGACGAAAGTGGAGACAGCGCCGACGCCTGGCGTGTACACGAGCGAAAGCGTCGCACGATCCTTCACCTTAATAGCCGACGTGATGCGTATCTTGCCCGCTAATTTTTTATGCAGAGCGAGCGACGCCTTCCCGATGTTTGTTGTTTTTAGCATAGGCAATCAGTATAGCAGATGCGCGACTGTGCTGCTGTCGGTGGGCGTATACGTTTAACTGAAGCGGTCGTGCCAATTAAACGTAGTACGAGTAGCGTGAATTGTACTAGGTGTGCAACTACGTTTAGACGTCACGGTCGTGTATACTAAACGTATGGGTGTGAATGAGGAAAAAAGTCGCAAGAATTCGCACCGCGCGAATTTGAAGAAAATTATTTTAGGGACGGTTGCTGTAGTCGGCATTATGACAGTTGGGGCCGTTGCGCCAAATGTACTCGGCGCGATGGGGAAGCTTGGTCTTGTACCGGCACGGAGGCAGAAAGAATTTATACAGGCGTCGCGTGCACGGCTTGTTAAGCAGGGTTTGCTTGTATATGAAAATGGATTTTTACGCCTGACGCAGAAAGGAGAAAAAGTATTGCGAAAGTTGGAGGCGAGTGATTACAAAATAGAGAAGCCCAAGCGATGGGACAAAAAATGGCGGGTTCTCATCTTCGATATTCCTGAACGGAAAAGAGGATTGAGAGATAAGGTGCGCAAGACTTTGCGATTGATAGGCTTCGTACAGCTCCAGCACAGCGTATGGCTTTATCCATATGATTGCGAAGATCTCATTGTATTCTTGAAAGCTGATTTCAAGATAGGAAAAGACGTGCTTTATATGGTCGTAGACGCGCTTGAAAATGACGTAGCGCATCGTCGCCATTTTGGTCTGCCGTTTGAATAGTCTCGGCTGTATATCTTTGTTCAAATAGAATGTAAAAATCGAGATGTGTTGCGCCTATATTCGCGTATACGTTTAGTTGTGACGGCCGTGACAATTAAACGTAGTAGAGATTTGAGTATAGTAGAAATGGTCATATTCGGCTGTGCACACATTTCCGGAAATGAATATCAGCCTCTCTGGTTTGCGTGTATCATAAGAGAATAGTTTCATGCTCAATTTGTTTAAAAAAATAGTTCCTGAAAAGGCCGACGAGATCTCCGCCGCGCATGATATAACCGAGTGCAAAAAGACGGAGGAGGCCTTACTAGAGAGTAAGATCGAGATGGAAGAGGCCCAGCGCATTGGTCATTTCGGTAGCTTTGATTGGGACGCAAGAACTGACGCCATTACGTGGTCTACTGGGTACTACCGCATTTATGGTTTTGATCCGAAAATGAAGCCGCCAGGTTACGAAGATCACATAAAGGTTTATAGCACAGAGAGTGCTGCACGACTGGATGCGGCGGTGAAGCATAGCATGGAAACGGGCGAGCCGTATGCGCTAGACCTTGAACAAGTGCGCGCGGATGGCACTAAGAAATGGATCACCGCTCTCGGTGAGGTCAAACGCGACGAAAATAATAAGATCATTGGTCTACGTGGAACTGCATAAGATATTACCGAACGTAAACGTGCGGAGGCAGAATTATCACGCAAAAATCATGCGATGCATATATTAGCCAGTATCAACCATGCGCTTATCCACATCACCGACGAAACGCAATTGTTACAAACTACGTGCGACATTCTTTTAGAAACTGGCGGCTACCGCATGGCATGGATAGGCTATGCAGGCAATGATAAGGAAAAGACTATATGCCCGATGGCGTCTGCCGGTGTAGATTCAGGATATATTGCCGCCGCAAAATTCACCTGTGCGGATGTGGAGCGCAATGGTCCAATAGGCGCGGCGATTCATGCTGGACTTCCGGTTATTGTGCAAGATGTTGCAACCGATTCAACAATGCTACCTTTGCGCACTGAAGCATTGGAGCGTGGTTACAAATCGGTCATTGCCATGCCGCTTGTAAACAGTGGGCGTACGTTTGGCGTAATTGGCATATACGCTCAAGATATTGACGCATTTACTACCGACAATGTTGTAATCCTCAAGGAATTGTCGGATGATATTGCGTTCGGCATTCGTTCCATACGCATTGCAGTGGAACAAAAGAAGGATATGGTGGCTTTGAAAGAGTCATATGCAAAAGAAAATGCTTTATTTGAAAGTTTATGCGAGGCAATTGTGGCGGTGGACAACAAAGGCATTATCATCACAGTAAACCAGGCGTTGGGACGCTTACTCGGTCTTAGCAGAGAGAAGATACTAGGCTACTCGTTCCAAACGATATTTTCTTTGGCTGATGAAAAAGGCGTATCTGTCGGACAAATGGAACGTCCTCTTGCAAAAGTATTAGCAGGATCGCAAGGGTACATTGCTTTTTCAGGTTATCTGAATACAGCTAATAAAAACATATCCGTTGAAGTTATTGCAGCTCCCGTTATGGTTGACTCCATGGTCATTGGTGCTGTTGATATAATTCGCGACACAACCAAGCAAAAAGAACTCGACAAAGCGCGTCTCGACTTCTTCTCATTAGCTTCGCACCAGCTCCGCACGCCGCTTACCGGTATCCGCTGGATAACAGAAATATTAAAAGGCGGGAAAAATCTAAGTGAAAAAGAGCGGGAATATATGAGCGATGCGGACACGCTCTCTGCGCATCTGCTCGGCGTGATAGACGAAATGCTGAACATGGCAACTGTAGAAGGCGGCACCTATAAGATCATGCCTATAAAAATCGACATTATAAAATTCATACATGATTATCTGAAAGAAGTCCGACCTATCGTAGATAAAAATAAGCTGCAGGTAATAGCGACGGACACGCCAGATACGCTTGAAATTGAAAGCGACATGTGTGCAATGCGTGCTGTAATAAATACCATCGTTGCAAACGCTGTAGAGTACAATAATATCGGCGGCATCGTCGAGTTGCATGTTACAAAGCCTGACGAGTCGCATGTCCGAATAATCGTTAAAGATACTGGCATAGGCATACCGCAAGGAGATTTGCCTCATATATTTGAAAAATTCAAACGCGCGGCGAATGCAAAGAAGATCAAAGTAGACGGTACCGGCATAGGTCTATATATTGCAAAACAATTTGCAGATTTAGTCGGCGCGACGATAACTTTTGAGTCTGAAGAGGGGAAGGGTAGTACGTTCACAGCCGAATTCCCGCTGTTTTTGTCTCAGACAAAATAGTGTGTATACTAGTGCCATATGAAGCCGATGAGAATAGAAATTATTGAGGACGATGCGATTTTGTCGAAGGTCTTACGCGACGAACTTGGCGCAGCCGGGTACGAGATAATCTCTTCCTACGATGGCGAGGATGGAGAAAAAGTTGCAGCTTTTGAACAGCCGGATCTTATTTTGCTCGACTTACTTCTTCCGAAGAAACACGGCTTCGAGGTTCTCACGGCGCTCAAAGCCTCACCTACGACGCGCAATATACCAACCATTATATTAACTGTGCTCGGGCAGGACGAAGACATAAAGCGCGGCATGCAGCTGGGGGCGAGCGACTATTTCGTCAAATCGCAGCACTCGATCGGTGAAATTGTCGACGGCGTGAAAAAGTTTCTGGAGAAAAACGCCGCTGTGTAATAGATATCCCCAACAGTTCGCATTGTAAAAATTTCATGCATGCCGCATGCTGTTAGGTATGGGCTATATACTGATCGTTGAGGACGATGATTTTATGGCAAAGGCGCTGCAGGACAGTCTCAATCTTGAATCTTTCAAGACATACGTTGCTGACAACGGAAAAGATGCTACCAGCAAGATAAAAAAGAACAAGCCGACACTTGTGTTGCTTGACCTGCTTCTTTCCAAAAAAGACGGGTTCGAGGTGTTGTCGGAGCTGAAAGACAACCCGGATACCAAGTTGATCCCGGTTATCGTTCTGTCCAACCTTGGAGGTGATGAAGACATCAAACGGGCATTGCAACTCGGTGCGGACGATTATTTTGTGAAGGCGCAACATCCGCTAGCCGAGATCGTCGAAAAAGCAAAGCAGTACATGGAGGGTGGTATAAGAGCTTCGATGAATGTGAGGGCATAAATTGGTGTGAGAGCGTGCGTGTTCGTTGACTTTAATTAAAATGAATACTGTTCGTTCATATAGATCTTTCATTCTGATCTTTCTGCCGCTGTTTTTTGTTTCCTTTGCCGTTTTTGGATTAAAATTTGTTAAAGCTGATTCTGGCGCAACGCTTAATGTCTGCGCAAGCGGCTGCCCTTACACCGATATTCAATCTGCGATTACTGCTGCATCCGCAGGAGATACGATAGCGATCGGTGCTGGAACATACGCTGTGACCACGAGCATGGCAGTGTCTAAAACATTGACGTTCCAAGGTGATGGATCGTACCCGCAAATATTTTTCAATGTCGGCGGCGGTGCCGGCAACAATATTTTCAATGTTACCGCGAACAATGTCACGTTTAGAAACTTAGAGATCTATTCGCCGATCAATACAAACGGCACGCGGTCCAATTACGCAATAACGTTCACCAACGGGTCCCGGCTTCTTGTTGATGATTGCAAGCTGCATGACTTGCGTCGCGCAGTGTACGTGACTGGTGGCACCACTTTTACAGTGCAGAATTCAGAACTGAGCGCCATGAATCGAAACATGATCGAGATTGGCGGGACAGGCGCATTTACCGTCACGCACAATTGGATCCACGATGAGACATTTCTCGGCGGCAGTTCATCCGGCGTTTTAATAGGCAGAGACAATCTTGCCGGCGGTGTGGGTGAAGTTTCATACAATTATATAGAGGGCGCGCGCGCCGCGATCCTATACACGCCATCGGCGGCAAATTCACCGACAAGCGGCAGTCTTTTGATCGCGCACAACACAATCGATAATACATGGACAAGCACCACTTCGTATTACGGCGCCAATATTCTTACGTCTTCATACAACACGCAGGGCATAGGTATATATGACCCGTCGGGACATGGATTAAACTCAGCCTCGATAACGATCAGGGATAATATTATTGCGAACACTCGGTGGTACGGAACGCACTACGAAGGCGGTGCGACTGGTGTTTTGAATGGCAATTTGTCCATCACGAACAGTCTTTATTGGAACAATTATTTTGATGCTGTGGCAAGCGGTGAGAGTCCGCAACATTATCCGCACGAATGGTATGGAACCGTGACATTGCCGCAGATAGGGTGGGGTGGAGCGGGCACCAATGTGATCTCTCCGAACCTTAACACGTATGCATCTGATCCGTTGTTTATCGGCGGAGTGAAGATTGCGCCGAGTTCTTATTACGCTTTAGGCACCAGTTCGCCTGCATGCAACAGTGCCACCGATGGGCAAAATATCGGCGCGTGGCAGGGGGTTTGTGTTATTTTGCATGCAGGGGCAGTTGCTCCGACCGTCGTGACATTTAACGGAAAGGCTTTTCCGGAAGCAACGTTGTTCGTCGTCGACAAGGATGTGCCGTATCAAACGTTGTCGGCGCAGCAGGCTGTTTCCAATGCAGACGGTTCTTTCAGCGTAAGTTTTATCGGTGTTTTACAAAGTATGCATAGTTACGGTCTCCTTATCAAAGACAAAACTGGTGTCGCAACTCAATCTAAATATTTCACAATTGATACGATAAGCAACTCCTTTACCGTAAAAGATCTTCTAATGCCGCCGACCATCAATTTGCCGTCTGCGATAACGCCGCGAGGAAGTGCTGCGCTGGTTTCGGGATATGCGGTGCCTGGTTATACTGTGAGCATTTATCTCGATGATAAATTGCAAAAGGAAGTGGTCGCGGGAAGTGACGGCGCGTATCGTGTCAGCATAGACACTGGCGCGCTCGATTTCGGTACGCACACTGTGCGGGCGATCCAAACAGACACGGTAGTAAATGGCTCGAGCGACCATTCCACGACTCGTACATTTTACGTATCGCAATTGTCTATCGTCTCCGCTGACATAAACGGCGATGGTAAAATTGATATTCAAGATCTCAGTATTTTCCTTGCGTCGTGGAAGTCAACCGACCCTGCGATAATTAAGAAGCTTGACCTTAACAGTGACGGCAAAGTAAATCTGACCGATTTTAGCATATTATTAAGAGCTATAAGAAAACAATGAAAACTTTTATACATCGCACTTCATTTGCTGTTATCGCAGCCGCACTTTGTTTGATGCCTGCGGCACACCTATTTGCTGCGACACTATATCTCGCGCCATCAAGCAGTCAGGTTGGCCATGGGCAGACATTCACTGTTGATGTGAAGGTCGACAGCGCGGGTGTGGGTTTCAACGCGGCGCAGGCTACAATCAATTTTCCGGCGAGTCTGCTGCAGGTGTCTGCCGACAAGTCCAACTCGTCTTTTAATTTTTGGCTAGAGGAACCGACTGTTTCTAACACACAGGGCTCGATCGAATTTATCGGCGGCACACCATATGGTATTTCTGGAAGCGCGATACAAGTCTTGCGGTTGGTGTTCACCCCGAAGGGCACAGGCACCGGAGCGATCACAATAGCAAACGGCGCAGTCACCGCATCAGACGGTAGCGGCACTAATATTTTGTCAACTATGAGCGATGCCACGATAGTCATATCTCCTACAAGAGTATCAGCAGCGAAGGCTAATATGCCGTCGCCGGCACTGATCACACGTACTGCCGTAGCCGCTCAAAATGTCCCTGCGAAACCGAACTTGCAGGTTCCTCTCTATCCGACCGACACGCAATGGTACAACCAAATGAGCGCTTTCGTAGCAAGTTGGGATCTGCCGTCGTACATCACCGGAGTCAGCACCGTACTGAATAAACAGCCTAATTTTAATCCTGCAACAACAGAAGGTTTGTTCGACAGCAAGTCATTTGGCGCGCTTGCCGATGGTGTGTCGTATCTGCATGTGCGATTCAAAAATAATATAGGTTGGGGTACCGCTGTGCATCGTCGCATTGCAATAGATACGCAGCCTCCGCTTGGTTTCAAGATAGCTACACCAGACGGAGATACGACGGACAATCCCACCCCAACGCTTCAATTTAAGACAAGTGATGCGCTCTCGGGGCTCAAAGAATATCAAATACAGATCGACACTGGAGATGTTATATCAATTCCAGCCGCTGATTTTAGCGGTTCTTACGCTCCGCAGCCTCTGCTGCCCGGTGATCATCGTGTGCTTGTCCGCGCAGTGGATCAGGCAGGCAACAGTGTCGAAGATTTTGTTGTGATACACATTTTGCCGATAGCTCCGCCGAGTATTTCTTTTCTTCAGAATAAGTTATCTCTTGATCAGAAAAGCATCAGCCTGCGGGGCACAGCCATCCCAGGTGCGACAGTGTTGCTCGTGATGCATCAAGACGGTGCGGAGATTGCCCGTGCATCTGCGCTTGCTGATATAAATGGTGTCTGGGAGAAGACCTTTGTGCAAACATTGCAGAACGGAATATATCAGGTCAGCGCGCAGACGCAGGATCGGCGCGGAGCATTGAGTTTGGTGGTCGAGTCTCCGGCTGTCACTGTACGGCCGGATGTGGTCATGTTCATCGGTCCGTTCGCGCTCGGGTGGTTCGAGCTGTCTGTCATCGGCGTGTGCCTTGCGCTTATGGTCATGATAATAATTTTATTGCGGGTGATGAGCCGGCGCAACAGACGCGAAGCACATCGCGCAATAGCCGGTAAAGATGTCGCTGCTATGAGTACCGTGTTGGAGGACGATATCCAAAATCTTGAAAGCGATTGGAGAAACATAAAGCAGAAGCTTAGCGATGGTTTGCACATGAGCGCCCGCGTTGCTGTAGTGCACGGAGCGGTCGCAAAATTGAAGAAATATGTGGGAAGAGAGGTGGGTTGAGGCTGATGATGCTATACTTTTTGTATGAAGTCTCTTGCACATCACCATTTACATTGGCAACGGCGGCATGGCGGTACTCCCATTTCTAATTTTTGGCTGTTCGAGCTTTCGACACTGCTCCACATGGTCGGGTACTCGGTCGTGTCTATTTTCATACCGATATTACTTTTGCAAAATGGCTACCCGCTCCGCGATATTCTCTGGTTCTACGTTCTCTTCAACGGCCTCGACGTGCCCCTCAACTTCTTCGCCGACTGGCTGACGCGGCGTATCGGCGCACGGCTGGTTGTTGCTGTCGGGACGGTCGCATGCATCACAATGCTCTCGCTTCTTTTGGTTGCTGCGCATAGCTGGGCAATACTCATTTTGTTCGCGATCTTCGCGGCATTCTACGACACGCTCTACTGGGTCGCACATCTCTATTTATTTATAAAAGCAGAAGCGCATGGCGAGGTTGCGATAGAGGAGGACCGCGCGATACTGACCAGTGTCGGTATCATCGGTACACTGCTCGGCCCGATGATCGGCGGCATGTTGCTAATATTCGGCACGCACGCGTCGGTGCTTTCGGCGAGTATCACATTCCTCTTTTTTTCTCTGTTGCCGCTCTTCTATATGCATCGCATCGCCGACAAACCGACGACGGCATTTCTCCCGCCGAGAAAGTTTTTCGCACTGCATGAGGAGCGCCGCAACTGGTTGTATTTTTTCCTCTACTGTTTCCATGATCCGGTTGAGTACATCCTGTGGCCGATTTTTATTTATCTCACCTTCGGCAGTGTGACATCGGTCGCGGTGCTCGCGGTATTGGCTGGGTGGTCGTCGGCGGTGTTTTCGTATTTTGTCGGCAAACAGAGTCAGCGACACTACACGGTGATGGTGTTGGTCGGCAGTCTCTGTATCGCGCTGGTGTGGCTCGCGAGAATTTATATTCACAACGCAGATTTTTATTATCCGAGCATTATTGTCATGACATTCCTCGCGCTCATCACGACGGTGCCGATAGAGGGTTCGATAGCACATCGCGCCCGAGAGAGGGAAGCGCTTTCCGCGATGACGTACCGCAACACGTCGACGATGTTGCCTCGTTTCATTTTGTTTCTCATTCTCGCACTCATGGTCAATGTATTCCAAGTTGGTTTCGATATTGCAATTTTCGGCGTAGTACTCCTATCGGTTGCCAGCACGGTCGTGTTGCGGAAAGAATTAACGATAAAAGGTTAGCAGGCAAGCGCGACACGCTCTACGTGTCGCGCGCCCGCCGCGTGGAGTGCTCGGCATGCTTCTGCGAGTGTCGCGCCTGTAGTTGTTACGTCGTCTACCACGATGCAGGCTCGGTGCGCGACCCTCAGAGGGTCGCGCACGTTCATCGAGCCCTTAACATTTTTAAGCCGCTCATGTCGCATAAGTTTCTGCTGCATCGGTGTATCACGTTCGCGCACCAGTATGTTCGGCGCATAGTCAAAACAGTCAGGCGCATTCCTCAGCACCGCTTTGCACAGTGTTTCTGTTTGGTTGTGTCCACGTGCTTTCCGCCGTGTCGCGTGCATCGGGATAGGAATGAGCAATGGTTTGCCCAGTCCTTCGGCGGCTATCGCGATCAACAGATCCGCAAGAAACTCTCCGGCGAGTTCTGCCGCCTTTTTGTTCTTATAATATTTGAGTTCCCATATAAGCGCTTTTACCGCCGGCTCTTGGTACGGAAGTGATCCCGCATTTTCGCCGCGCGTCAGTGAAAGTGTTTGTAGGTCACCGAGGGTTAGGGCGCGCACGATGCGCTCGGAATCGCGTGGCGGCACGATGAGGTCGAACAACATCTGTGGAAATGGCAGTCGCATGGGTGGGTGATGGTATACTTAGCGTAATGGCTTTTTCTTTTTCGACACTCTTCTCTAAAGAATCAAAAAGTGTTCTCGGTGTAGATATAGGCACTTCATCTATCAAGATCGTGCAGCTGCGCAAGGATCATGGTCGCGTGGTGCTTGAGACATATGGTGCTATAGCGCTTGGTCCATATGCCAACACCGACATAGGCCGCTCTACATCCTTGCCGGCCGATAAAATATCGGAGGCACTGAAGGATGTCATGCGCGAAGCGAATGTTACCACAACGGATGCCGGTATATCTATCCCGTACGCATCGAGCCTCATTTCCATTTTTAGTTTACCGGCGTCTGCTGAGAAGCAGTTGGCAAGCATCGTACCTATCGAAGCTCGCAAATATATCCCCGTACCGATCAACGAAGTAATGCTCGACTGGTTCGTGATAGGCGACAATGCGGAGACGAAGTCAGACAAGATAGAAGTGATGCTGGTCGCGATACACAACGACACGATAGCGAAGTTCCGCTCGATAGCGAGCGATGCCGCACTCACGGTCAGCTTTTTTGAAATAGAAGTGTTCAGCGCAGTGCGTGCTGCGATCGATCGCGGTATCGCGCCGATAGCAGTCATCGACATCGGTGCCGCATCGACAAAATTTTATGTCGTTGAGCGTGGCATCATCCACGAGAGCCACATCATCAGCCATGGCAGTCAGGATCTTACGCTTGCTGCATCGCGAGCGCTCGGCGTTACTGTGGCGCAGGCGGAGGAGCGGAAACGCAAGTATGGTCTTACGGGGCAGCCGAGCATATCGGCGGGAGGAGAATCCGCCAACGTAACGCAGGGCATTGCCGAGCTCCACAAGTCGCTCGAGTTGTCGATATCTCCATTGGTATCCGAGCTTTCCCGTACGGTGACCGCGTATCAGACACGGACGAACCAGCTCTTGACCGCGCTGGTGTTCACCGGCGGCGGCGCGACCCTCAAAGGTTTTAAAGAATTCGTTGAGTCAAAGATACAGTCGGAGATACGCCTTGCCGACCCGTTCAACAAAACACAAGCGCCGGCGTTTCTTGAAGCCATTCTCAAAGAAGCCGGCCCCGAATTCTGCGTAGCAGTAGGTCTGGCATTAAGAAGACTTCAGGAGATTGAATAGCAATCCACACATGTACACAGACGGTTGTTGTACAAGGGAGTATACTTTAAGTAATGGATCCTCAATCGTCAGCATCTTTCATCCCAAAGCGTCCGATAGGCACCAGCCGCGCCAACACATCAAGCGCTTTCGGAGGTCTTGCTTTCGCACTCTCCCTTTTAATTTTTATAGCAGCGTTAGTTTCAGCCGGCGGTGTTTTTGCATATCAAAAGTATCTCACTGGTTCGATCGCACAGAAAACCGGCGATCTGCAGAAAGCCGAAGGCGCTTTCGATCCGAGTGTTATCCAAGACCTTGTACGCATTGACTCGCGCATTGTAAATTCAGAGAGGTTATTGCAAGCGCATGTTGCACCTTCCGCGATCTTTGCATTCCTGTCTGCACAGACGCTTCAAAATGCATGGTTCAGCGGCTTTTCCTACGAACTACAGCAAGACGGCAGCGCACTCCTCACTCTCAACGGTCAGGCAGAGAATTTTTCCGCAGTTGCACTTCAGAGCGACCAGTTTAGCACGAACAATGCACTGAAGAATGTTATTTTTTCTGATTTTACGATCGATAATACCGGCAAGGTTATCTTTACCGTCAACGCAACTGTTAATCCGCTCTTGATCAATTACGCGAAGAACCTAAGCACGTCCACAACATCTCAATAAAATTTTATGACACGATTTTTTTTACCACTTCTCCTCATTATAGTATCTATAGGTCTTTTTATCCGGTATATCGATCCGACCTATCAAATTACAAAGGATCTTTCCGCTCAAAATGCTTCATACGATGACGCTCTTACGAAGTCGCTTGAATTGCGTACGTTACGTGACTCGCTTCTTTCGAAGCGCAACACATTTTCCAATAATGATGTTTCTAAGATCGGGGAGCTTCTTCCGGATAACGTCGACAACATCAGACTTATCATTGACATCAACAACATCGCGTCGCAGCACAATCTTTCGCTTACCAAGGTGCAGCTTGGTCAGGTATCAAATAGCAGCACGCCGACAAGTGCGACGGCCGTCGGTCCTTCTGGTGATCCGGTAGGTTCTGTGCAGATCGGTTTCTCTTTTGCTGCAAGCTATGACAATTTTATTGCATTTTTGCAGGACTTGGAACATAGCACGCGTCTCATTGATGTACAAAAAATAACATTCCAAAGTTCCGGCACGTCGAACAGTGGAGTATCGTCATACGATTTTCAGATTCGGACTTATTGGCTCCATTAAACGAACACCATGTGGGAATTTATAAAAAATAATATAGGTTTGACAATAGGGGTGGCCGTCGTCGCTATTGCCGCGTTGCTCTACGCTATCCTATTTTCCGGCAGCACAGCCCCACTGTTGTCATCGACCGGTGGTGCAGGTTCGCTGCCCGTGTCACAGAGCCTTGTGGTAACGTTAAACAGCCTTCATACGATAAAGCTCGATAATTCAATTTTTAGCGATCCTGTTTTTATTTCTCTTAATAATTTTGGCGTCGTAATTCCGCAAGAGCCGTACGGTAGACAAGACCCGTTCATACCGTTTTCAGCTTCAGGGAACGTGTCTGTTTCGACTTCTACAGGCGCAAACACGCCGGTTCATTAGGAATGCGCTTATGGCCATAGATACAATCACTCTATTAGCAAATGCAGGCGTCATAGATGACGCTCGTGCCGTGGCGTTTCGTGATGAGATCCTTAAAACAGGCGCGAAGCAGGAAGATGTTCTTGAAAAAGGAGGTATAACCGCGGAAAATATTTTAAAGGCAAGAGGCGACTATTACGGCGTGCCGACTCGCCGTATGGGGGATACTCTCGTCCCTTTTGACATCCTGCAATATATTCCGGATGAATCGGCGGTCCATTATCGTTTCGTTCCTCTTGCGATCGTGGACAACGTCCTTGAGATCGGTGTCACAGATCCGGAAAACCTTGAGGCGCGTGATGCGCTAACTTTCATATCCGCCAAGATGGGCATGCCTTATAAAGTTTTTCTCATCTCTGATAATGATTTTGATAAATTACTTACACAATACAAGGGTCTATCAGGTGAGGTAGGTCAGGCTCTTGGTGAAATTGAAACGGTGGCTGCCGAGAAGAGTAAAGAGGATGTGGGGAAGAAAAAACGCGTTTCACTCGATGAAGAACAAGTTGTAGAGACGGAGACGGAAGAGATCGCTGAAGGTGCTCCGGTTACAAAGATAGTCGCAACGATTCTCCGTCATGCGGTCGAACAGCGGGCGTCCGACATCCACATTGAGCCGATGGCTGATCAGACTCGCGTGCGTTTCCGCATCGACGGCGTGCTTATTCCGAACATCAATCTTCCCTCCAAAGTGCACTCCTCGGTGGCTGCGCGCATAAAAGTTCTCTCCAACATGCGTCTTGATGAAAAACGCAAACCGCAAGATGGTCGTTTTTCCGCGCGTGTCGGCGGCGTGAAGGTAGATTTCCGCGTTTCTACATTTCCCACATACTATGGCGAAAAGGTGGTGATGCGTATTCTCGGTTCCAGCGCACAAGAATTAAAACTAGAGTCGCTTGGATTTTCCGGACGCGACCTTGAGCTTATCCGCGCCGCCATCAAAAAACCATACGGATTGGTTCTGGTTTCAGGGCCGACCGGTTCAGGAAAGTCTACGACACTGTATGCGATCTTAAATGAAGTGGATCGTGAGAGTAACAACGTCCTTTCTCTTGAAGATCCTATTGAGTACACCATACAGGGTGTGTCGCAGTCGCAAGTGCGTCCGGAGATCGGATACGATTTTGCCAACGGATTGCGCACCACGCTCCGCCAAGATCCGAACATCATCATGGTCGGAGAGATTCGCGACGGAGAAACCGCGAGCCTCGCTATTCAGGCTGCATTGACGGGACATCTCGTTCTTTCCACGATCCACACCAACAGCGCTATCGGCATTGTGCCGCGCCTGCTCGACATGGGTGTTGAACCGTATCTTATTTCGCCGGTGCTTATTCTGGGTATGGCGCAGCGTCTGGTGAAGACTCTTTGTCCGGGTACCGGGAAAAAAGTTCCGATCAACGCCAGTATTAAAAAAATGTTCGATGAAGAATTTAAAGATCTTCCGGAAGAATACCGTAATGAATTGCCGTCGCTCGATGAGGTATATCAGGCAACCCCGACGACGGAGTGTCCGACGGGTCTCATGGGTCGCATCTCGGTGGGAGAAGTATATGGTATGAATCCCGAATTGGAGCGTGCGATCCTCGATAAGGCTTCCGAGGAAATTATGTTTGCCACTGTGCGCAAACATGGCATGTTGACGATGAGAGAAGATGCTATTATTAAAGCTGTGAAGGGTCTCATTCCTTTCGAGGAAGTTAACACGCTTGGCGGCGCGTTCGAGATGCCTGATGAAGCCGTTGCGACCGCCAAAGCGCCGTCGAGTTCCGTGACTGCTGCAGAAACACAACCCGTCCCAGTTGATATTGCGGAGGGTGATGTTGAAACAGCCGGTGCGGAGCCTGGAGGGGAGATTATCGTTTGATACATTTAATACTTATGGAATATGCACAAAAAATAGAACAACTTATCGGCGTTGTGGTATCGCAAGGTGCGAGCGATCTCCATCTTGAGGCGGGTGTGCAACCTATCATTCGGGTATCAGGCGCGCTCACTCCGATTCTTTCCGAGCCGGTATTGAGTGATGAGGACACACTCGGTATCTTGACGGTGATGTTGTCTCCGGAGAGTAAAAAACGTTTCCTAGAAACGCAAGAGATAGATTTTTCCTACACATACGACAATTCCGCGCGCTTTCGCGGCAATGGATACTTCGAGCGCGGTCGTGTCGGCATAGCATTGCGCTTCATTCCTAAGGTTATACGGTCGATAGCGGAGCTTAATCTCCCGCCGGTCCTGGAAAAGTTTGCAGCGAGGAAGCAAGGCTTCTTTCTGGTAGTCGGCCCTGTCGGTCAAGGAAAGACCACGACACTAGCCGCACTACTGGAAAAAATAAATATGGAACGCACTGAGCATATTGTCACTATTGAGGATCCGATAGAATATCTTTTTGAGAGTAAACAATCTCTCATAGATCAGCGTGAGGTTCGGATAGACACCGACAGCTTTGAGACAGCACTCCATTCCGTGTTCCGCCAAGATGTAGATGTGTTGATGATAGGCGAGATGCGTACGCCGGAGACGATGGCTACCGCCGTTACCGCAGCAGAGACAGGGCACTTGGTATTTTCTACACTTCATACCAACAACACGACACAGACTATCGACCGAATCATCGACTCTTTTCCGCCTGCGCAACAGGAACAAATACGCATCCAGCTTGCCGCATCTCTCGCTGGAATTTTCTCCCAGCGCCTCATACCTCGGGTATCCGGCGGGCTTGTACCCGCATGTGAATTACTGATCAACAATGTTGCCGTGGCAAACCTTATCCGCGAGAAGCGCACGCATGAAATACAGTCCGTGATCGAGACCGGTTTCGAGGATGGGATGATTGACCTCAATCGTTCGCTTTCTGATCTTGTGCGCGCGGGAGAAATAACCTTAGAGAATGCTTATACACGTTCGCTCAATCCGAAAAATCTTGAACGCTTGCTATAATTTTAAGTATGGAATTTAAATACGAGGCACTCGACCAAAACGGCAAAACGCAATCAGGAGTTATTACTGCAACCACGCAGGACTCCGCTATAAATTCTCTTCAGAAAAAGGGATTCACCATAACTTCGTTATCCGGCAGTGAGGCAAAGGGACTGAAGGAACTGCTTAATTCCATAACCTTTTTCGGCGGAGTATCTTCCCGAGACTTGGTCATACTCTCGCGTCAGATCTCAACGCTCTTCGAGGCACAGGTGTCCGCACTGCGTGTTTTTCGTCTTCTGTCAGAACAGGAAGAGAAGCCTTTTTTACGGAATGTGCTGGTGGAGGTTAGCGATGACCTCCAGGGCGGTGTCAGCCTTTCCAAAGCGTTCGCGAAACACCAGAGTGTGTTTTCCGATTTCTACGTTAACATGGTGCGCTCCGGGGAGGAATCGGGGAAACTTGACCAGACATTCACCTACCTTGCCGACTATACCGACCGCACGTATGAGCTTTCGAGCAAGGCGCGCAACGCGCTTATCTATCCTGCATTCATACTTGTGACTTTCATCACCGTTATGTTGCTTATGATGACTTTGGTCATGCCGCAGATCAGCACCATACTGGTCGATTCAGGACAAACGCTCCCTGTTTTTACCCAGATCGTCCTCGGTATAAGTTCGTTCATAATCGACTATGGCATTTTTATGCTGATCGCGCTCATCGTGGGTGGATATTTCATATACAGGTATGCGCAGACCAAACGTGGATCGATGTCTATGAGCAGGATCAAGCTTGCTCTTCCGTACATCGGCACGCTCTATCAGAAGCTGTATCTCTCGCGCATTTCGGACAATATGCACGTGATGCTTTCTTCAGGTATTTCTGCGGTACGTTCGCTCGAGATCACGGCATCCGTGGTTGAGAATGATGTTTATAACGCCATATTGAATGACGCTCTCGAGAATGTGAAAGCCGGCACTCCGATATCTCAGACGCTCAACAACTATCCGCATGACATTCCGTCTATCATGGTGCAGATGTTTCAGATCGGCGAGGAGACAGGCGAGCTTCAGAGTATTTTAGAGCGCATGGCAAAATTCTACAGCAGAGAAGTCAATTCGGCGGTCGATACACTCGTCTCTCTCATCGAGCCGGCATTTATCGTGTTACTTGCCCTGGGTGTCGGAGTCCTTCTCGCATCGGTCCTCCTGCCTATCTACAATTCGGTCAGTTCGATGTAAGAGTAGTTGTTTGGTATCACGAAGAAAGATGTACACAAGATCCGTATGTGCGGTAAGTGATCCTGGGTTATACTGTGGACAACTGCGTGTTTACTTTTATCCGCAGATATTATTAAGAGATCACAAATAAAACAAATAACTATGCGTAAGAATTTTACACGCGGTTTCACACTCATCGAACTCTTGGTGGTTATCGCCATCATCGGCATCTTGGCGTCTATCGTTCTCGTATCTCTCACCAGCGCTCGTGCGAAGGGTCGCGATGCGCGTCGCGTGACTGAACTCCAGGAGATGGCAAAGGCTATTGCTCTTTCTGATACAGATCCGAGCCCTAGCCTAGCTGGTTGCACAACTGCCAGCTCCAAGGCGAATACGTGCACTGGTCCTGGAGCGATAAGTTTTGCCAGTTATGCAGACCCGTCTGTTGGTATAGCTGGCACCGTGTGTGCGGCTGGCTCTACTGCGACATGTCAATACGCAATAGGTACAGCAGCATCTGTCTCTGCAGCCGGACCAACGACTGCAAATTATGAAATTTGTTCCTACCTTGAGAGCGGCGCGGGCACTCTTATTTCTGGAATGATCCGCACTAGCAGTGCGTCCGGCGGAGCGGTTGTTCAAGGCTGCATCTAATCCACTAACGTTTCGAAAGAAAGTCCACAGTTATATGCTGTGGGCTTTCTTTTTTGAGAGTATACTATGATATATGCGTAAGAATTTTACACGCGGTTTCACACTCATCGAACTCTTGGTGGTTATCGCCATCATCGGCATCTTGGCGTCTATCGTTCTCGTATCTCTCACCAGCGCTCGTGAGAAGGGTCGCGATGCGCGTCGCGTGACTGAACTCCAGGAGATGGCAAAGGCTATTGCGCTTTCTGATACGGGGTCTCCCGTCGCCCTTGCAGGTTGCACCAGTTCTTCCGCTTTCAATAATGTGACAACCTGCAACGCAGGTCCTACACCAGTCAACTTCGCTGGTTACCAAGACCCGTCTGCCCCCGGTACGCTCTGCTCGACCGCTTCTGGTGCAGCTGTATGTCAGTATGCTATTACTGGTTTGACTACTGGTGGTGTTGGCGGTACTACTGCGCCAACGACAGAAAATTATGAAATTTGTTCCTACCTTGAGAGCGGCGCGGGCACTCTCCTTGCCGGAAAAGTTAATGTTAGCAGTGTCACCGGAGGTTCTGTTGTTGCCGGCTGTCTCTGAGTAAACCCTTTCTGCAAAGAAAATCCACAGCTGTGCACTGTGGATTTTCTTTTATGCTATATACTGTCCATATGAATATGAAAAAAGGCTTCACCCCTCGTATGCCTCAGGATATCGCACCTCGTCAGACTCGGGGCTTTACACTCATCGAACTCTTGGTGGTTATCGCCATCATCGGCATCTTGGCGTCTATCGTGATGGTGTCGCTTGCGAGTGCCAAAGCAAAAGCCCGTGATGCAAAACGCATCTCCGATATAAAGACGATCCAGCTCGCGCTTGAGGAGTATTACACTGACAATCTATCGTATCCGATCTCGCTCGCACAATTGACGCCGAGCTACTTGCCGAGCATTCCTTATGACTCCAACTATTCCGTGGCGTGCACCTACACAGGCGCAATGCAATCCAGCTGTTATAAATATGTTCCGCTCAATCTGGTTAGTGGCGGTACTACGAACTGTCTAGTCAATCTTCCTGTGCGATTCCATCTAGGTGCTGTACTTGAGGCGAACACCGCAATTACTCAAGACGCGGATGCTGCCGCGCAAACGGGCGGTGCCACGTATCAAGTGTGTACCAATGGCGGTTATATCTTCACAACTCCGGATTTTTCCGGTAGATCATTGGGCTGTGTGGCGGCTGACTCCGGTAGTGATAGTTCGGATAGTTGTTACGATGTAACTCCGTAACCCATGAGCGAATTCGCCATAT
>CAIMFR010000035.1 GCA_903840375.1 Candidatus Adlerbacteria bacterium | reverse complement strand
CGCACAATTCCCGATGGTCAAAAGTGTCGATGTGCATGCGAATAATTTTGATACGCTGGGCATTACGGTCGTCGAGCGGCAGCCTGTTGCGCTGTGGTGCGGCGAGCAATTCGCATCTTCCACCGACTGCTTCTCGCTTGATGAAAATGGGTTAGCCTACGCGCCCGCACGTACAGACAGCACCACGCTCCTGCAATATTATGGGTTTACGAAACCCTATAATAACGGAGTTCAATTTCTCTCGCCGGACCAATTTCATTCACTCTCCGCACTTGTGGGTGCACTGGAAAAGAAAGTGAACGCCGGAAGAGTCTCTAGTGTAATAATAGACAATAGCGGCGATGTGCACTTACAGTTCGATGACGGCTTCACGCTCTTGTTCACACTTTCCACCGGCGGGGCAGATGTGCTTGATCTATTTTCCATAGCACTGTCGGCTGCGCCGTTCACTTCGCATCAGTTGTCTGATTTCGAATATCTCGACCTGCGCTTCGGCGACAAGGTTTACTACAAGTTGAAAGGGAAGTAGTATGACACGGTGAAGAACTTTTGGAAACAGTTACCGAAGCCGTTTTTCGTGTTAGCGCCGATGGCGAATGTCACCGACGCGGCATTTCGGCGCATGATAGCGAAATACGGCAAACCGGATGTCATGTATACCGAGTTCGTGTCGGCAGACGGATTGTTGCGCGCCGATGCGGAAGGTAAGGCGAAACTTTTGCGCGACCTTACGTTCACCGAAGCTGAACGTCCGATAGTCGCGCAATTTTTCACCAGCGACCTGACTGCGATGGAAAACGCGGCGCGCATTGCGGCGGAGCTCGGCTTCGACGGTATCGATATAAACATGGGTTGTCCCGACAGGTCGATCGAGAAACAGGGCGCGGGTGCGAAGTTGATGCTCAACCCGGAACGTGCGCAGGAACTTATTGCTGCGGCAAAACGCGGCGCGCCGAACCTGCCGGTATCTGTGAAAACTCGCATCGGCTACAACAAAGATATTTTGGAAGAATGGCTGCCGGCGCTGCTTGCCGCTGAACCTGCCGCTATCGTCATCCACGCACGCACGCGCAAAGAGATGTCAAAAGTCCCTGCGCATTGGGAGCGAATCGCACGCGCGGTAGAGATAAGAAATGAGATGAAAAGCAAAACGCTCATCGTCGGTAATGGCGACTGCTCCGGTTCGGAAGATGCACGTGTGAAGGCCGAAGAGACCGGTGCAGACGGCGTGATGCTGGGCAGAGCGTTCTTTGGTAGTCCGTGGCTGTTCAAAAAAGAAGAGGGGGCGGGGAGAAGTGGCTTTTCTCCGCTGCAGGTCATAACGGGGACGCTGCAAAAAGCGACTTCTCCCCGCCGTCCAAGCCCCGCCGTTCAACTGCGTATCGCCGTCGAGCATGCGAAACTTTTTGAGGAATCGCTCGGCGACATAAAAAGTTTTTCTGTCATGAAAAAACATTTCAAGGCGTATGTCGAAGGTTTCAAAGGTGCAAAGGAGCTCCGCGCGCAGTTGATGGAAACGGAGAATGTTGCAGAAGTCGAAAAAATAATAGAAAACTTTTTGCAGATGACAGCGGAAAAGTAAGGTTGTATGCTCGTCGTCAGAATGTTAGTGATGGAGGTCCACGATGTTTGCAATGTTCAAGCGCACGAATCGAAGTGTGGAAGATAAAAAACTCGTTGCCGAGTACGGCGAGCACAGCATCTGGTTTAGTTTTGCAAAAGGTTTTACCTACCGTTTTTTCGGTACGTTCACTTCGTTTTGCATCGCCTTCTTTCTAACTGGAGACGTATCGGTCGGGTTGAAGTTCGGCGCGCTGGAGTTTTGCTCAAAGATCTTCGTGCATGCATTCCACAACCAGCTGTGGGTGTGGGGAGTTCGAACGTATCGCCGACATAAACTTCGTACTACGCAGTAATTCGTTCACAGAGGTCCTGCCAAATGTGGTAGGACCTTTCCTTTTGTATTGAAATAGGATTTCATTTCCTCGCTCCACTAGATTATAGAGTCGAGTGCGACTATATAATCGTCGTTCCGTTCGGAAATTGAAATAGGATTTCATTTCCTCGCTCCACTAGATTATACTTCCCTTATGAAGGAAAAATATATGGCTTTGTATCGGAAGTATCGACCTTCTGCGTTCGACGAGGTTCGCGGGCAGGAATCGGTGGTATCGGTTCTGCGTGCCGCAGTCGAACAAAAAAAGCTTGCGCATGCTTACCTTTTTTCCGGCGGGCGCGGGACCGGTAAGACGTCGATGGCGCGGATTCTTGCGCATGCGGTCGAAACGGACGATCAGGATATTTACGAGATGGACGCGGCGAGTAATCGCGGCATAGACGAGATACGCGCACTCCGCGACGGCGTGTCGACATTGCCTTTCAACTCACAATACAAATTTTACATAATCGACGAGGCGCATGCGCTCACGAAAGACGCGTGGGGCGCATTTCTGAAGACGCTCGAAGAGCCGCCGTCGCACGCCGTATTCGTGTTGGCGACGACCGAGCTCGACAAAGTGCCGGACACCATCATATCGCGCTGCCAAGTTTTCTCTTTCAAAAAACCTTCGCACGAAACGCTCAAACATCTGGTGCTCGATGTGGCAAAGAGGGAAGGTGTCACGCTCGCACCGGGCGGTGCGGAATTGATCGCGCTCGCAGGCGAAGGTTCTTTCCGCGACACGCTTGGTACTTTGCAAAAAGTTCTGACCATCTCGTCTGATACGAAATTGTCTGAAGATGAAGTGGCAAAGGTCGTCGGCGCTCCGTCGTCTAAAACGATCAACGAATTTATCGAGTGTGTCGCGGGGAAAAAAGTTGGCGGTGCACTATCCGCATTCCACACCGCGCTCGCCGGCGGGACGGAGCCGAAAGTTTTCATACTTCTTGCGATAGCGAAAGTGCGCGCGGTGCTCCTCCTCCGTTTCGCGCCCGAATTGAAAAAGGAATTGTCGGAGCAGTTTGGCGAAGAAGACCTCGTGTTCTTATCGAAGCTTGCCGGCAACAAAGATGCCGCGATAAACTCGCGCATGCTCGTCGAACTCATCACAGCGATCCTTGAAACACGTCGTGCGCCAATTCCAGCAATTCCACTAGAGCTCGCGCTCTACCGCGTGTCGGAATAATTTCTACGCGAACATTTTTTCTACGACCTCTTTTACCAAAGTTCCGTCCGCTTTTCCTTTCAAGTCTTTCATCAGTGCGCCCATGAGCTGATTTGCTTTTGATTTGTCGGTAATACCCATCGACGCGGCTTTTTCCTTGGCTACTTTTTCAATAGCTTCGCGCGACATTTGTGCCGGAAGCATCGCATCAAGTATCGATAGCTCGGCTTTTTCCTTTTCGGCCAAGTCCGCGCGGCCGCCTTTTTCGAATTGTTCGATAGAATCCTTTCTCTGCTTCGCGGCGCGACGCACGAGTGCCATCACATCATCCTCGGACATTTCGTCGTTCGGTTTGTGGCCCTTGGCAACAAGTTCGTTTGTCACGGATGAAAGTAGGCCGCGCAGTACAGAAAGCGTCAGCTCATCATGAGCCCTCAAGGCTGTTTTGATCGATTCCCTCAATTCGTTGTGTGTCATGTCACCATCATAATACATTTATGATAAGATGAAAATATGGAGTTGTTGATCATGCTTTTGTTGGCGGCAATCTTGGCGGTGCTCTTTTTTATGTGGCGGTCACGGCGTGAATCTCCGGCAGACATGCAAGGCCTAGTGTTGCTGCAAAATCAGATGCAGGAACTTACTCGCGCAATGGAGACGAAGCTCGGCGAGGGGACATCCCGCATGTTCGATTCGATGAAAACACAGTTCGACCAATCGCAACGTCTGATGAACAACATAACCGACCGCGTGTCGATGCAGCTCACCGAGGTGGCGAAAGGTGTTGTCGAGACGAGAGAATCGACCAAGCAAGTTTTCACATTGGCGGAGCAGTTGAACAATCTTGAGAAAGTTTTAAAAAATCAAAAGCAGCGCGGCAACCTCGGCGAGGCGTCGCTCGAACTTATCCTCGGCAACATTCTCCCGCCGACTGCGTATAAAATGCAGTACGAATTTCCCGGCGGCGAAACGGTCGACGCGGTCATCTTTACAAAGGAAGGTGTGATACCTGTCGATGCTAAGTTCCCATTGGAAAATTACATGCGCCTGATCGATGAAAAGGACGACGTACGACGCGCGGAGTACGAAGACGCATTCAAGCGCGATCTTAAAAAGCGCATCGACGAAACGTCGAAATATATCCGACCTAAAGACAAAACATTGCCGTTCGCGTTCATGTATATTCCAGCGGAGTCCATTTATTACGACCTTCTCACCGGCGGTGTGGGTGCGGTCAATGCGCGTAATCTTATTGACTATGCGTACAACGAGCGCAAGGTCATCATCGTATCGCCGACAACATTCGCAGCATATCTCCAGTCGGTGCTCTACGGGTTCAAGGCGTTCAAGATAGAAGAGGCGGCGAAGGACATCGCAAAAAATGTCGAGAGCCTCTCGCGCCACCTTAAAGCGTACGAGGATTATACCAAAAAACTCGGCAACGCCCTGAGCACCACCGTCAACCACTACATGGCCGGTACGAAAGAGTGGAACAAGATAGACAAAGACGTCTTGCGCATAACAGGCGATTCGGCAGGGCTCGAGACAGTAGCCATAGACAAGCCTATTTTGGATGAGAAGGACTAGACGTTGCTAGGGTAACAATTGTGTGTGTTTTCTGTTATATGTATTGGAAGTAGATCTTGTACGAAATCTTGAAAAGGAACGAGGTCATGTGTGGAATCGTAGGATACATCGGCAAGTCGCAGGCGTTGCCTGTGCTGGTGGGCGCCCTCAAACTTCTTGCATACCGAGGCTACGATAGTGCGGGAATTGCGACCATACATGCCGGCGCGCTGCGTGTATGCAAAACGTCCGGGAAGATCGCAGCGCTCGAACATGCGCTTGTGTCGGATATGTTTCTTGGAACCGTCGGCATCGGGCACACTCGGTGGGCAACCCATGGCAAACCGACAGAGGTCAATGCACACCCGCATGTCTCGATGAGCGGTCGTATCGCTGTCGTCCACAACGGAACGATCGAAAACTTCGCATCGCTTCGCGGCGGGCTCGAACGTGACGAGTTTGTTTTCGTGAGCGATACTGATACCGAAGTGCTTCCGCATCTTATCGAGAGGGAATTGCGAAATGCAGATTCTCTTGAGAACGCGGTAACAGCGGCGCTTTCCTATGTGGAAGGAGCTTATGCTATCGCCGTCATATCTGCCGATCATCCGAACACGATAGTGGTAGCGCGAAACAGCAGTCCGCTCGTCGTAGGTTTCAAGGAAGCCGGGGAATTTTTCCTGGCGTCCGATGAAAATGCGATAGCCGAACATGTCCGCTCGGTAATGCGGCTCAACGATGGAGAAGTAGTTTCTCTGTGTTTCGACAGTGTTTTGCCGGAGATCCGAGGATGTTCTGCTGCCGAAACAACGGCGCGTCTTGAAAAGACGAGTGTCTCGCCGGAAGTGGTAGGTTGCGGAAGATTTGCGCACTACATGCAGAAGGAGATCCTTGAACAGCCGCGCGCAATAGCTGATGCTTTGCGCGGTCGTCTGCGTGCTGATGACGGCTTGATCAAGCTTGGCGGCATCGATCCTCACGTTGGTCGCATTTGTGGCGCACGACGGATCATCATAGCAGCATGCGGTACGTCGTACTATGCGGCGCTTGCCGGCAAGATGCTCATCGAACGTCTCGCACGGCTGCCCGTCGAGGTTGTGCTCGCATCGGAGTTCCAATATAGCGACCCGATACTTGATCATCGCGACGTGCTAATTGCCATATCACAATCAGGCGAAACGGCGGACACATTGCGTGCCGTCGAACTTGGTAAAAAACGCGGCGCACTCTGTCTGGGGATAACCAACAAGGTGGGTTCTGCCATAGCTCGTGCTGTGGACGCCGGTTCGTATCTGAAAGTCGGGCCGGAATATGCGGTCGCCTCTACGAAGGCATTTACGTCGCAAGTCACCGTACTTTTGCTCATCGCATTGCGTCTTGCGATCGCGAATGGTGGTGGTAGTTCTGATCACGTTGCGAAGTTGATGCACGCACTCGAGCAATTGCCGGCTCTTGTGGGTGAGACGCTTTTAGTTGCCGATAAGATATTAGAATTGGCAGAGATGTATGCCGATGCCGGGCGCATAATTCTCATCGGACGAGGTTTCAGTGTTCCTCTAATCTACGAAGGGGCACTGAAGCTAAAGGAGATCGCCTACATCGATGCTATGGGGTATGCAGCCGGCGAGCTTAAGCATGGTCCGTTGGCTCTCGTAGAATCGAGAATTCCTATCATTGCAATAGTCGAGAGCGGCGAGTTGCTCCACAAAATGCTGTCAAACATGCAGGAGGTTAAAGCTCGCGGAGGGCACGTCATAGCTTTCGCAGTCGGAGGCGAGGCAGCAGAAGCTGCGAGGAGGGTTGCGATGCGTGTCATCGAGCTTCCGGATGTGCCGGAAGAATTGATACCGATCGTATGTGCTCCGGTACTTCAGCTCCTTGCCTATCATGTAGGAGTGCTGCGCGGAAACGATGTTGATCAACCGCGCAATCTGGCCAAGAGTGTGACGGTTGAATAGTTTTCAGCCCTGTTTTTCCATTAAGGAACGACGGGGCTTTTCTTATACTTTTGCCATTTGCAAAAGTTTATTTTTCAGTTATACTGCTTTTGTTATGAATACCGCCGAAACAACCAAAGAATTTGCCGTTATAGAGACAGGCGGGAAGCAATATCTCGTGTCTGAGGGCGATTCCCTTAAGATCGAGAAGATAAAAGGTGCTTTGACCGACTCTGGATACGGTGAAATGAAGGTCGGCGACCCCGTGTCTTTTGAAAATGTCCTCCTCGTCGACAACGGTTCTGACACGACCATCGGCACTCCGTTTATCGCAGGTGCAAAGGTTTCTGCAGAGATAACCAAGATTGCCCGTGCTAAAAAGGTGACCGTCATCAAATACAAAGCAAAGAGCAACTATTTCAAAAAGCGCGGCCATCGCCAGCCGTTTTTCGAGGTAAAGATAACCAAGCTCGCGTAGATCGTTTCGAATTTCCCAATAGCTAAGATCTTGAAAACGCACTCTTGATCGGGTGCGTTTTTTATCTCCTCGAAGACATCGCGCTCGCTATCGTGTCCGGGTCGGCGTATTCCAGCTCGCTGCCTGTCGAGAGGCCTCGGCCCAGGGAAGACAGTTTGAAATTAAATCGCTCTGCAAGCGGGCGGAGTTTTTCTTGCACTATCAGGCGCGTGTGGTCACCTTCTGTCGTCGCAGAAAACCCGAGAATGATCTCCGACAAACGTTCGCCGTCAGTCTCAACTCTTCGCATCAGTTCTGCTAGACGTATATATTTTTCTGGCTCTTCGGACGCAAGCTGTATCGTGCCGCCAAGCACAAAGTAGTGTCCGCGGAAACCGCTACGCTCAACATTTTCTATATCTGCATCTTTCTCAACCAGGAATAGTATCCGCGCGTTGCGCGACGGGTTTGCGCATGCGAAACATAGTCCGCTTGAAGCGTCATCTTTTACGAACCAGCGGAAGCACTGTTTGCACTGATTTGTCTGCGAACCAAGCTGGCGGATCATATCGGACAAATTGGTACGATAGCTCTGTCGTTCAGAAAGCAGGTAGTGCACGAAACGGCGCGCCTGGCGGGGCCCAATGCCGGGGAAATGCTCAAAAAGCTCGGTGAGTTGATCGATAGTGTTCATGCGATTTAAATCTAGAAATCCTGCAGGCCACCTGCTCCGCCGTCAAACGCGCCGAAGTCTGTTTTCTCAAGCGTGACGAACGTCGTACGCTTGTCGTCGAAGTACAATTCTATCTGACCGACCGGTCCGTTGCGGTGCTTCTCGACGAGGATCTCCGCGATGTTCGGACGCTCGGATTTGTCGTTCGTCTTGTCGTCGCGGTGGATGAACATCACGACGTCTGCATCCTGTTCGATAGAGCCGGAGTCTCGTAGGTCGGAGAGGCGCGGTTTGCCGCCGCGTTGTTCGACGGCACGCGAGAGCTGGGAAAGCGCGAGCACCGGCACGTCGAGTTCACGTGCGAGATTTTTAAGCGAGCGGGAGATCTCCGTCACTTGCTGCACCATCGAGTCGGAAGCGCGCGCACCTGTTGGCACCATCAGCTGTAGGTAGTCGACGACGAGCAGGCCGAGTCCATTCTCCTTTTTCAATCGGCGTGCGACGGAGCGCATCTTCAAGATATTGTTGCCCGGTTGGTCGTCGATAAATATAGGCGCTTGCGAAAGGCGGTCGTATGCGTCGCGGATGCGGGAAAAATCTTCCTGGTCGGTGATGCGTCCTGTTCGCAAGTTCCAAGAATTGACCTTCGCCTCCGCGGAGACCATGCGGTCTACGAGCTGCTGTGCACTCATCTCCAGCGAGAATATGCCGACCGTCGTCCCGTGTTGCACAGCAGCCTGTCGTGCCATGTCGAGCGCGAATGCGGTCTTTCCCATCGACGGACGTGCCGCGAGGATGATGAGGTCGGACTTCTGGAGTCCGGCGAGTAAATTGTCTAGATCGCGGAAGCCGGTGCGCACGCCGCGCATCTCGTCCTTGTGTTCCTGCAAATGTTCGAGCCGCGCCCACGCATCGGTCAGTGTTTCGCGCACGGAAGTAAATTTCGAGAGGGTCGGCGTTTCGGTTATCTCGTAGATCTTTTTTTCCGCTTTTTCGAGCGTCTCCTCCAATTCTTCAGCTTCGTTATACCCGAGCTCAGCGACATATTCTCCCGCGTCGATGAGTGAGCGCAACATATATTTCTTTTGCACCGCGTGCGCATAGTGCATGGCATTGCTCGCAGCGGGAACTTCGCTCGCAAGGTCTGCTAAATAGGGAATACCGCCGATACCGTCGAGAGACCCGGAGTCGGAAAGGTGCGCGCGCACGCTTTCGATGTCGATAGGTTCATTCTTGCCGAAGAGCCCGAGCATCGCGCGGTAGATGATACGATGTTTTTCTGCATAGAACGCGTCGGCAGAGAGGACGTCGGTCGCGTCGGACATTCCTTCGGGTCGGATCATCAGTGCGCCGAGCAAAGCCTTCTCCGACTCCATGGTCTGTGGCGGCATGCGTAAATTTTTGTCCTTCTTTGCCATCACTTAAGCGTACGCAATTTCACCTCTCCCGCAAGCAGACGAAAAAGCATGTTTGTTGTGCAAAGGGTGGATAAACAGGGGATAGCAGAATACAAATATTACTGCATGCTTGTCGGAGTTGATGTCGCGCCCGGGGCATATTGGAGGACCGTGTCTATGGCTGCTCGCATCGAGTCGTATGGCTGTGCTCCCGAGAGTGTGACAGCTTCGCCGCCTATCGTTATAAGGGTGAATGGCGTTCCTTGCGCCCCGGCTTTCATTGCTTCATCAACACTTTTTTGTACCTTTGCCGCATACTTACCGCTTGCAAGACACTGGTTGAACGCGGTGACATCGAGGCCGATCTTTCCTGCGATTAGAGGAAGTTGTGCGAGGTCAAGATTATTTTCTCCCGGCGTCACTGCATACACTCCGTCGATATATTTGTAAAATGCGACATCTCCGCCTTGCTCTGCGGCACACTCGGCTGCCTCTGCTTCTTTTGGTGCTTTGGAATGTATCTGCGTGAGCGGAAGCGGGCGATAGACCCATGCGACGTTTCCAGATGTGCCGTAATAGTCCATGATCTGGTGCATCGTCTTTTCGAAAACGCTGCAATACGGGCATTCGAGGTCGGCGTATTCGATGACCTTCACTGACGCATTCGGGTTGCCGAGAATATGATCAACAGTCGGATCATAGGGGCGTATCGACGTCTTCTGCGGTGTGCCGTCGTTTTGTGCGACCTGTTTAGTATTGGAAAAATAAATCGCTCCGGCGATAAGCGCGCCTGCAATGATGATGGTGATAGGGAGTGCGTAATTGCTTTTCATAAAATTATTTTATGTAGTATGAACCCAGTTTATCACAGTTAAAACGGCAGTGTATGAGTCATCGCTGCGGGTTCAGTCACCGTTTCCCAGTTCGATGGGTCGAGTTTTACCTCGCGGATTCCGTCGAAATCTTTATACTTGAGTGACTTGTGCTTTTTGGCATAGTCATAAATATCTTTCGTGATGCGGACGTCCTCGGTGCAATATTCCTTAATTTTGTCCACCTCGCCAGTCTTCCACCATGCAACAGCTTCGAGTCCGTGCGCGGTCTTGTTCCTGCCGAGCGTTGCTTCCGCGATATTGTCGAGCTTGAGGCGGCGGCCGAGCACCGCACGCACTTCCTTAAGCAGGTCGATGCTTTTTATCTTCGTAAGGTCTCCGGCATAGTATCTATTCAATATTGGAATGTCGAAATGGTCGGAATTGTACCCCACGATGATGTCTGCACGTTCGAATATTGCCCACATTTTAGGTAATTCTTCTTTGAGATAGCACGAATACTGTCTGGTTTGAGAGTCGTAGATGCACGCGACAGTGAGCTCCTGGTTTGTGAAGTCGAGGCTGCCCCCAAGCACTTCTCCAGTGGTTTCTATATCGAAAATTACTCGCCGCATGAATGTTGATTGAGATTAGAGGTTGAGGAAAAAGGCGGCGAGTTCTGTGCGGTCGAGTTTGGTTTCCGAGCCTGTTTCGAGGTTCCGCACGACCACTGTTTGGGATGCAAGTTCATCTTGCCCGATGACGATGAGGTGCGGGACTTGGTGCTTCGCGGCGGTTTTTATCTGATCGGTTAGTTTGCGTTCGCCGAAGTCCACCTCGACAGCGACGCCTTGTGTGCGCAACTCTTGCGCAAATGCGTTTGCGTACGGCGTGATATCTGGTCCGGTGACGGCGACATAGACATGCGTCGGCGGCATGTAGGCGGGCAATAATCCGCGCACGGCGAGGAAGTCGTGCATGGTGACATCTCCCATGCCGAAGCCGACGGCAGGAACTTCCTCATCACTGAAGTTTGCAAGCAAGTTGTCGAAACGTCCGCCGCCGAAGAGAGAACGCGTGTTGTCCGGATGGGTGTCGAATACTTCGAATACCATTCCGGTGTAGTAGGTGAATCCGCGTACGACTGAGGGATCGAATAGTGCGTTTGTAATGCCTAGGTTTGCAAGTGCCTCGAGAATCTCTGCTACATCATCTGGTACGTTGTCGGGAGAGAGTCGTGTGAGCGGCACTCCGAGAGCTCCAAGCTCCTCGGTGAAATCTTCATGTGGCATTTTGGCGCGGCGGTCGAGTAGGCCAATGAATCGCTTTGCATCGTTGTCGGAAAGTTCGAATTCTTTTATGAGTGAATTGAGGAAGACTCGACTGTTTATTTTAATGATGAAATCCTGATCGGTCGCACCGAATGCTCGCATGAGTTCTGACGCGACAGAAATGATCTCGGCGTCCGAGGCAGGCGAGTGCGAACCGAAAAGATCGGCATTGAACTGCCAGTGTTCGCGCAAACGACCGCGCTGCGGCCGCTCATAACGAAAGACATTTGGCATTGAGAAAAGTCGAAGTGGAAAGCCGAGCTCGCGGCGCTTTGCTGCGACCATGCGTGCGACTGTCGGCGTCATTTCCGGGCGAAGCGTCACTTCACGGTCGCCGCGATCGATGAAGGTGTATGTTTGTTCTTTGACGATTTCTTCGCTTGACTTGCTGCGGTAGAGTTCGGCAGGCTCGAGCACGGATGCGTTGTATTCTACATAGCCGAAATGCTGCACGATATCGCGAAACGTCGCCATGAGGTACTGCATGAACGCCTGATCTTCCGGATAAAAATCGCGCACGCCCTTGTATGGCTCGGTCGAAACTAATTCTTTTTTGCTCATAAGCGTATTGTCGTATATTGTAACAGAAACACCGTATGAACGATACTGCAGCAGGAAATGTACTGAATCTATACAAACAGCTCGGCGAGACGCCTCTGGAGCGCCTCGATCGGTTGCGAATACAAAAGCCGGAGTATGCCGGCGAAGTCCTCTCGTACGCCGGACGGCTCGACCCGATGGCGGAGGGTGTACTTATCGCGCTTGCCGGAGATGCGAACAAGCGGCGTGATAAATATCTCGACATGGCAAAGGAATACACGCTCGACATTCTCTTCGGCTTCTCGACGGACACCTATGACATTCTCGGGCGCGTCATGCAACAAGGCGACGCATCTGCTGTCACTAGAAAAGCGATCGAGAAGGGTTTGAATGAGTTCCGAGGTAAAGTATCGCAAGAATATCCGCCGTTTTCTTCAAAGACAGTTGACGGCAAGTCGCTGTTCGAGTGGGCACGCGGAAACATGCTCGATGCATTGGTATTGCCGCGCAAGACGGTGAGTATCTATGACATATCGGTTAAGGGCACATACAAATTGGACGAGGCTGCACTGCTTTCTTATATCAAAACTAATATCGAGAAGGTGACGGGGGATTTTCGCCAAGAGGAAATAATGCGGCTCTGGAAGAAAGAACTTTCAGACGTCGGAGAACGACAATTTCCTTGTGCGACTATCACTATTCACTGTTCTAGCGGAACATATGCACGCTCGATAGCGCACGGGCTTGGTAAAGACCTCAGTATTCCAGCATTAGCTCTACACATTTTGCGTACGAAAGTTGGGGAGTGGGAGAGCGGCAAGTCACTTCGGTAAAGATGCTTGTACGATCAGTCGCAAATGTTTTTGTTGGATAGTGTTATCTCTTTTTCCGCAATTATATTTTTGATGAGTTGCGCGGTGTCGGACGCGTTGATGACCGCATGTGTCTGGACTCCGCTTTCGATGACCACAGCATCGTTACCCTCCGGGTATAAAGCATCGCCAGCGTAGAGCATTTCTGCAATTGGTAGACAGGATATTTCGGATAACTTCTGTATGCCATATGCTTTCGTGATGCCTTTTCGTGTGATGTCTATAGACGTGGTGGCGTTGAGGCCGATCGAAAATTCTGGCAATCTTCGAACAAGCGCGTCGTACAGCGGTCGGCGTTTCTCCCGCGTCGGATCCCACTTGCTTTTCTCCTGAATTGGCGCCAGCTGACCCAGGGCGGAAAAAGTGATCTGTGATCCGCGATCTTCCGTCTGCTCTCCCCAGATGTGTTCAGGTTTTGGGAAATTTACTTCGACGAGAGCAGCATCAAGAGCACTGAGAATCTTTGTCCGTTCAGCATCCGTAAACGACTCATCGTACTGCATCTTCCATTTGCCGTCACGAAATACATAACAACGTGCTGCGTTAGTGGGGAATAAATACAGTCGTTCAAGTTTTGCATTTAACGGCATAAAGGCAAGAAATTGATTTTCAAATTGATGGAAAGCTGCTCCGGACATTACCGCGACCGGAAGGCGTTCCAAAAGTTGCGCGAGAAGCTCGCCCATCTCCGACGTCATGTTCATTTTGCTTTCCGTGAGTGTTCCATCCAAGTCGAACGCAACCAGTTTTATCGTAGTAGATGTTTCCATGAATCTATTTTAGTGAAGCAGGAAGCAGAATTTGTAATAATTTTTTGAGCGGTATCTTTGCGACTCCTAGGCACGAATCCGCACCTCCGTAGTATATGAATAATTCATCGTCTCTCTCAACCATACCACACGAGAATACTACATTTGGTACTTGTCCGACACGTTCATACGACTCGAGAGGTTCGAATATGGTGTCGACAGTGCGCGAGATGACAATGGACGGATTTTTAAGGTCGAGCAATGCTGCGCCGAGACGATATGTGCCGGTCTTTGACACGCCGTGGTAGATCAGAAGCCAACCTTTGGCTGTTTTGAGTGGCGGCCCGGCGATGCCTATCCTCTTGCTGTCCCAAGAACCGGGGCGCGGACTCATGATGTCGATGCAGCGCGAGACACGTTCCTTTGTGAAGTCGAGCGTGTCGAGGAAGTCGGCGCAGATCTGGCTTTCAATGCGGTGGATGATGACGAACTTGTCGCCTATTTTGCTCGACATGATGCAGGTATCCTTGTCGTCATAATTTTCCGGCGTAGTTATGATAGGCGTGCTCCACTTGTCCCACTTTTTGGCCAAAAAGTCTTTCTGAGATATTGAAGACATGGCAACATGTGGCGGATGAACGCCGTCGTACGCTGTATAGAACATGTACAAAGTGCTTCCGATCTTGACGATGCGAGGATCTTCACATCCGGAGTTGCCGGTCGAAGAACCCATCTTCATCTCGAAGTTCTCGCGCGGCACATATGCCGGTTTTTCATCGCGCTCGGTTATCTTAATGCCGTTCTTGCTCTCTGCGTAGCCGATGACTGATGTGTTGTCCTCTGACATTGCGCGATAGAGGATGCGAACGGTGCCTTCAAGATCTATGGTTGCGGCGTTGAACACCGCTCTCGATTCCCAAGCATGTTCGTGCATTGGGGTTAATATCGGGTTCTCTTTTGCTCGAACCATTAGTTCTACTCGCCTTGCAGGTATTAGTGCATTCATCAGGTCAGGGAGGTGTAGAGATGCACTAGCGCACACGGTATCTGCTGCGCCGTAATAGATGTCGAGGCGGTTGCCTTCGAGTATTACTCCGGACGGAAAGATTATGTTCGGTACGACACCATAGCGCTCATAATTTTCTTCCGGAACCATGATAGGACCTTTTGTAATGCCGACTATCTTGTGCGGATCGTGCAAACCGAGCAGCATGGCTTCGATACCGAAGACACGATCGCCTCCGCCGAAATAATTTTGTATATAGGAATAGAACATCAGCCAACCGTCCTTTGTTTTGATAGGCGGCGAACCGACCTCTATGTGGTCATGCTCGAAACGCAGAGGATTGATTATGTGGTCTTCAAGTTGAGAGTACCAAGTCTCCCAGAAGGAGATGTCCCACAGTTCTTCAAGTCTGTCGCATTGAGCTATCGCGATGCGCGCAGGTGGTTCATCGGTATGGACTGTGAGTATGACGGTGATCTTCCCATCGATGCGTTCCGGGAAAAGCGCCATGGCTTTCGCATTGAATGGTGTCACCAGATGTCGCTCGTCTATATGCTCGAGGTCTTTTGATAAAGCGACTGCGACTTTAATATTCCCGGCATTGAACGGCATTCCTCCGAGTGCGGTATAGAAGATGACATACTTGCCCTCGAAGAAGGTGACTCGCGGATCCTCGCAACCATATTTATCCCATGATTCTTCCGGAGCGATGAACTGACGTCGACCGCGAAACTCTTTTCCGTCGAGAGATACAGCCTTGCCGATACTGGAAATTCCACCGGGAGCCATGAGCGCGTCGGGCTTGCTTAGTGCGCGGTAGAGAAGATATGTCATGCCATTGTGTTTGACGGGACAACCGTTGAAAGTGCCGCGAGATTCCCACTGCACATCGGCGAATGGAGCGAGTATAGGATTATTTGGTGATCGGCGTATGACGTACATGTCGTGTATTATACAACGGCTTCTTTTAATTTGACCGGCTGATGTGTTTTCAAACTGTGCAAAAAGTCGTGGAGATTTGTATGTGCTGCCGCAATATGTTTGTCTCCGCCACCATAGTAGACCAGTAATTCGTCACCCTTTATCACAGCGCCCGTGGTGTAAACGATGCCCGGTTTCCAGTCATTTTCATACCACATATCCGGTTCGAGGATCGGTCGGACGGAACGATATAAGACTTTTGTCGGGTCTTTAAGGTCAAGCATCAGTGCGCCGACTTTATATCTTTCGGGATCGTCTTTATCCATTGCGTGGTATAGCACAAGCCAGCCGTCCTCTGTCTTGATAGGTGGCGCACCAATGCTGCGAGTGCGGTGATGCCACCCGAGAATGCGGTTCGGAGCTCGCTGCGGGTCCGGGCTTTCAAACGGCGGAAGATGGTCCGGCAACTCAACTTTGTCGAAATAATTGACGCAAACGCGCGACGGGTTCGCGTGGAAAAGGTTGTGGAATAAGGCGAATTTGCCGTTTATTTTTTCGGGGAACAGTGCCCAATTTTTATGTCTGCCGGGCGCTGAGAGTACCGAGAACTTCCAGTTCCATATCCCATGCTTCATGTCATTCTCATCTATGGTAAGCAGTCCGATACGCATGGAATTCCAGCCGTTGAACATATTGAATGTCACATACACGATACCGTCGATATTTACCATGCGCGGATCTTCTGAGCCGCCCCACCCGCCGCCGGAGGGATTATTGACCGTGTCATACGTCAGACGCGCCGGCGATGTGCAACGGCGATGTTTCATAATATCCAAAACACCATCGGGAGAGAATACGGGGTAGGGAAGACGATCGAAATGTATTCCGTCGCTGCTCGATGCGTATCCGATACGCGACACACCGTCTTTACCCAGCGCGCGATAGAGCATGTGCACACGCGAACCGTCATACCAGGTAGCAGGATTAAAAACCGCTTCTGATTCCCACCAATGACTCTGGATTGGTGAGAGGATCGGATTATTCTGGAAACGCTCAAGGTGTGGTGGGTGACTTCGACCGGCGAGTAGCTTCCTGCCGAATTGCGAGAAAAATATGAACAACGCAAAGCCGATAAGCAAAATGGCGACACCTATGAAAATCGCGATGTGCATGTACTTGTTGCGCTCCTACGTTCGCCCGTAGTTATCTTCAAGCCTAATAATGTCTTTTTCGTCAAAATCGCCGAATGTTATTTCGAGAAACACTATGTCATTCTGTGCGGCTTGTACCCTATGTTTAGTCTGTTTTGGTACGAAAAAATTGTCGCCGGCATGTGCTTCGTACGTCTCGGTATCAACGGTTATTTCTCCTGAACCTGAAAGAATATGCCAGAATTCACCTCGGTGTTCATGTGTTTGCAGGCTAAATGCTTCACCGGCTTTCACCGTGATAACTTTGACCGTCGACTTTTCATTGAGAGTGAACTGCTCGAAGTTGCCCCACGGTCGTTCATCTTTTACGTAGTGTGAAAGATGTTCCGTGTTCATGTAGATAGTATACTACTCTTCCAACAAGAAGAGTGCGTAGTCCCTGGGGAAAAGGTAACAAGCGATCTTGTACACGCCGTAGGTGATGAAGAATGCGGACGCGACGTCTATCGTATAGTGAACATGTCCAAGCAGTACGGCGATGGCAAAAAACACTGAGCACGCAAGGAAAAAGTAGCGCAATAATTTATTCGGCCAGAAGAGCAGCGCCATGAGGAATGGTATACCGGTGTGTCCGGAAAAAAACAGATCATCACCATACAGTAATGCCCTACCCAAGAACGCACCGATAGGATTAAAAAAAGCGACCGGCGTGTGTGTGGGAAATGTTCGCAAATGCGTGAGTGATATGAATATTGCTCGCGTAAAGAAAAACAAGCCGAGGCTTTGCAATGCAAACACAATCCGTTTTGGATGAATGACGATGATGAAGAGAATGAATAGTGCCATCGCCGTTGCACCATATACGAGGATTCCGTCTACGTCGAAGGCTGGTGTGTTTGACAAAATTATGTCCGTGACCGTGTTGCTTGCGCTATGTGTAGCGTATATGCTTGCGGAATAGTTGGCGACGATCGATATAAGGAACAGGACGAACATGAACAGGGCTGATGAACGTTCTGCGCGCGATAGGCGAAAGGTTCTATAGCGATTCATGAACTTCTCTCTTGCATTTTTCATTTTATTTTGTGCCAAACACGAATTTTTTTATTTCATCGGAGATCTCGCGCGGTTTGTTGAGTACGAGTATGTGGTCTGCATCTTCAAGTATAACAAACTTAGACCCCTTTATCTTTTCTGCCATTAACCTGCCGCGCTCTACTGGAAATATTGTATCGTTTTCTCCGTGGATAATCAAAGTCGGTAAGTGTATTTCCTCAAGAAAATCACTGCCGTCGAAATTGTATGACTGTTTGGTTGCATATAAATACACACGGAGATTTGTATTCTTTATATCTGCGAACATCCTTGGAATATTCCAGTCGCCGGAGTTTGGGTATAGGGCGTAATCGATATGTCCGCGAATTTTAAGAGGAAAGGGAAGGCGTTTCAGTATGGATATTCCTGTCGCAATGAACGGACTTATTAACTTTGCCCTGTTCATTTCCCGAATGTTGTAGTTTGCGGCGAGAAATATAACTTTTTCAACCTCATCCTGATACTTCATGAGAAAAGCCAATACGACTAGGCTGCCCAAGGAATGGCCGATCAATATATATTTTTCTATATGAAGATATTCTGCGATTTCGTGTAAATCGTCCGCAAAATCTTCTATGCGGTAGGATTCGTATCCCTTAGGTTTCCACGACAGACCGTGTCCCCGCATGTCGAATGACAGGATGTTGCATATGTTTTCAAAAGTTTTTTCGTATGCATCCCATGCCGATGAGCTTCCGGAAAGTCCATGTACGAAAACCAGCGTCGGTCGTCCTGCGACGAAATCATTTGTCCGGTAATAAATATTCTTCGAGGGTAAGTATGATTCTTTCATAGGCTCTTGAGTGCTCCGTAGTATACGTCTATCAACGTATCTACGCTTCTGTGTATATCGTATCGTTTGCTATTCATCAGGCTCGCCTCGCCCATTTTCTTGCGAAGTTCCGTATCGGTGATCAAACGTAACGTCTGTTCCGCGAGGTGTTTCGGATTCGAAGTTTCAAATAAGAATCCGTTGCCGTCGACAAAATATCTGGACGCACTCATTTCAGAATCGGCCACAATGATGGGTTTTCCGCATGCCATAGCTTCAAGTACCACCATTCCTTCCAACTCGGCAAATGACGGCAGTACGAAGATATCACACGCATTGTATGCAAGTATCTTATCCTCCTCGCTAACCAATCCCAAAAACGTAATATGATCTCGGATGCCGAGTGTGTCGACGAGGTCTTCGAGTTTTGGTCGAAGATATCCTCCGCCGACTATCATCACGTGAACGTCTGGGCATGTTGCCATTATATATGGCACCGCGCGGATGAGTGTGTCCACGGATTTTTCCGGGAACAATCTTCCGACGAACAATATGTTTGTCGTATTGCGGGATATTGCGTATCGCTCATAAAAGTTACCAACATCGATCTTCTTGAATTCCTCGGTGTTTATGCCGTTACTTATTACCACAGAATGCTTGTCATTGGCTGTGAGGTTGCAGAGCAATCGACGCGCCATTTCGGACGGATAAATAATAGTCTCAGCTTTGCTGTAGATCCAAGCAAGATACTTATTCCACATGCCATCCAGAAAAGGCCGTAAGACCTTCGGAGCGTCCATGAACAGATTTTCCGGTTGAGAATGTGAATGCGCGACTATCTTAACGTCGAGCGAACGCGCTGCCTTTATTGCAATAAGTGCGCAGGACATGGGTAGAACCACGTGCATGATGTCGATCCGTTCGTCCCGCAAGATTTTTTTAACTTCATTTACGGTAGGAAACGCAAGACGCCATCCGTCGGACCTTGGCAATGGAATGCTGCGAAAACGATATGCCTTGATGCCGTGATAGTAGTCGTGTTCCGGATTTTGTTTTGTTCGCGCGCCTATAAGGACAACATGATGTCCTTTCTCTCGCAATAATCGTGCGAACCGCATTGTCGAGATTACCACGCCGGCTCTGTAGTCGCCGATAGGGTCACAGACCATTGCGATGCGCAATTTTTCGTTGGTGTCGCCCATGAAGGATCTGTGTGGAGTTAGGCTATCGTTTAAACATCTTGTAAAGCACTGCAGACACGATCAACAATACCACTATTATGCCGATAGTCGAGGCATACAGATCCAAATAGTGCGAGATGCTTTCATACGCGTGACCGAACACAATACCAACAAACAGAAACACCGCGGATTGGGCGACAGTGACCATAAAACATGTCCTGATGAATCTGCGATAGGGTATAGCTAAAACTCCTGCAGCGACAAGCCCTGTGGAACCGACACCGTGAAATAATTTGGACATGACGACAGCTCTCGTGTGTTTTTGTGCGAAGAATGTCTTTGCTTTATCTAATTTTTCTTTGCCGGCTCCAATATAATGCCCGTATTTGCGGATGAAATTTTTGCCCCATCTGCCGAAGCCGTACAACAGGCTGTCGCCGATAAAATCTCCGAGTAGGGCAAGAGTATAGACCAAGAAAATATCCATGTATCCGAGCGTCACCAAAAAACCCGCCAGGACCGTTGCGATAGGGCCTTCTATGATGGTGAGAGGAACAAAAATGAAATACCTGTATGCCAGAAGTAAATGTAGGGCTTGTTCCACTCACACAGTATAACAATAAATATATCTGACAGAGCTTGCAGATTCTGGGGATAAGAGCTCTGCGTGCTATACTTTCCACATGGCAAATATACTCATCATCTTCGGCGCGGAATATCTTATTGCTTTACCCGCTATTGTGTTGATTGTTTATTTCTTTTTGTCGCCTCGTATTCGTCGGCGATGGCTGGCGCTCATTTCGGTCGTATCTTTTCCATTAGCCTATGCAGTTGGGAAGGTGGCAGGTATGTTTTACAACAATCCGCGACCATTCGTATCAGATCATATTGTGCCGCTTGTGCAGCACGTTTCGGACAATGGTTTTCCGTCTGACCATACATTGTTTGCCGCGACGATGGCGTCTGTCATGTTCATCTTTAACCGAAGATTCGGTATTGCGCTGTACGTCATTGCGATCATAATCGGAATTTCGCGTGTGTTAGCCGGTGTGCATCATGTCGTGGATATTGTAGGTGGCGCACTTATCGCACCTGTCGTTGTCTATATAACCTACCGATTTCTTGGTCGTTGGTTTAGAAAATAACAACACCCCGACGTTTTGCACCGAGGTGTGTCGAGAACTTTTTTACTACCTAAGCGCACAGGAGGTATCTCTATTTTTTGTGGTTGTGCTGTCGACCGAGTTTGTGCTTTCCGACGAAGTAGATATATATAATATCCAAGAGACCGACTGTGTTGACCAGGAGCAACACTACGAACCAAACCTTACGACCGTCGCGCGCAGCATGCCACAGAGCGAGTCCCTTCCAGGCGACACTCCATATGAGTAATGCTGCGAATAGAAGCATGCCAAGCCCAAAGGAATGGCCGTCTGTTATGCCGGAACCGTACCAATGACCGAACATGTATGTGTACATATTTTTAAAGAGCTAATAACGAAATAATAAATAGAACTAAAAAGAAGGCGAACCCGTACACGCATGACGGAAGGATGAGCATAAATGCCCGATGCGAATGCAGCCACGATATCACCTCGATAGCGACGAGTCTGCCCGCGAATAAAATACCAACCAGCGATACGATGAGCATATATAGCACCAATGTATTCGGTGCGATGATACTGTTCTTTATCAACGACATCGTGAGTGGCGCGAGCATTAACAGGAATATCGAAAAACCATACCAGCATGCCGGGTATCCGAAGAAGTACGGACATGATTCGTTGAGTGCACAGGTCCCGCTGAAATATTTTACTGCACTCAAGTAACCGGAAAAGAGTGTACCGGCAAGCGCAAGAACGAAAGTCACCTTCAGATACATATCAGGAGTCATGTGTATCATCTAGTTTACAACAAGGGAAATCACATGCAATAGCTGGGGTGTGAAATAGTGCTACACTATATTTTGTGGGAACTGTTGAACAGGGAACAGGCTCGCGTATCACTATCACAGACCGGCTGCTTGCTGCGACCATTCTTCATGTGATTCCACATTCAGTGAAGCCAAACCATGTTACGATAGTGCGGTTTCTCTGCGTCCCGCCGCTCGTGCTACTTTTGTGGCATCACTTGTATTTTTACGGCATGTTGCTGTTTGCGTTCGCGGCTCTGACCGACGCGATAGACGGAGCGATGGCACGTACGCGTAACCAGATAACGCAATGGGGCAAGATAGCCGACCCTTTTGCAGACAAACTTTTGATAGGCACAGTACTCATCGTTTTGATGGCAAACTATGTCAACACACTCGTCGTTTGGGTGATGGTGTTCATCGAGTTATGCATCGTCGCGAGGTCACTTTTGTATATTGCATCAGGGAGGAGTGCGCAGGTCGAGGCGAATCGCGTGGGGAAAGTGAAAATGATCATGCAATCGGTAGCGCTGATGTCTTTGTTTGTGTACATCCTTTCCGGTATTCCGACGTTCCTTGTTATAGCAATGTATACGCTTTATTTGGCGATAGCTTTTGCTATAGCAAGCCTCGTGTTCTACGTTTCGGCATAGGAAGTTTTGCATTTGACATTTGCATAAATGGGTGATAATCTATCATTCAGTGGCGTCTTTGCGCCGATAACAGTTCTCTGAGGAGAGAAAAATGTCAAAACATTTCAAGCCTGAACCTTCTACTCAGGTTGCAGCTGCGGCGGCGTTCATGCCGTCGGAGACCTCGAAGGTCCTTGCTATCACGAGGCAAGGCGTGGTGTGCGTCAAAAACCACAACAGGGGTCGTGGTCGTGATGGCGTATCTCAACCTGTCTACTATGCACTACCTGGCGGGCGAGTAGAATTGGGAGAATCTCCGGAAGATGCAGCTCAACGCGAGTTGTATGAAGAAGTGTTCAATCGCAATGTAGTCTGTGATTCACTCCGTCTCCTTCGGACATTTGAGGAAACGGGTGACCATATCTTCTATCTCTACGGATGTGTCATCGTGGACATGCCCGAGCGCGGTCTTAAAAGGGTCGGGGACGAAGGTGAGGAAGTATGCGTCATCCCGTTCAGGGAATTGTACGGAATGCAGTTCCTGCCGTCTCACAAAGAGAAACTCTATATGGTAAGGTCGGCAGTTCAACAACTGGTTTCGGAGAGCGGACTCGCTTAACAATGATAGCCTTTCATTCTGTCTACGACGACGGAGCGAAAGGCTTTTTTTTATGTAAAACTTTTTCTTAATTTGCCTTGATGTACAGATAGATATCCTCGAGTGCTTTGATAGCATCACCTACTGCTATGTTGTTCTGGTGGTAAAGTGCGTCGGAGCAGTCGCCCGCGGCCCAGATACCGGGTAGGGAAGTTCGCTGTGTTTTGCCGTCAACTTTTATTTTCCCCGTATCATTGAGTGTGACGATGTCTTTCGCTAGATTGGTTGCCGGCATCATGCCTATTTCGACAAAGATACCTACAGCCGGTATTGTGATCGTTTCTCCTGTCTCTGCGCTCTGCACAGTCACGCCGGTCGCGAACATGTTGCCCGTCACGGCGATTATATTGCAGTTGATAACTGCTTTGATATTTGGATACGCGAGAACCTTTTTTACTGTTGTTGCGTCGGCACGAAAATCTTTGCCTCTATTTATAATAGTGACCGATTTGCAATATGCTAGAAGTTGCAATGCAGTTTCAAAGCCTGCATTGCCGCCTCCGATGACGGCGACATCCTGTCCCGCGAAAAGCGGTCCGTCGCACGAGGCGCAGTAGGTAATACCTTTGTTCTCGTAAGTATCCGCACCGGGTACTGTTAATTTTCTTCGTACCCCGCCTGTGGTAATGAGGGCCGTCTTCGCTTCAAATGTTCCCTTATTTGTCTCCACAGAAAATCCGCCTGAAACGGACGAGACTTTTGTGGCTCGCGTGTTCATCTGCAGAGTGACGAAATCGTCTGCGTATGCACGAAGATGTTTGTCGAGTGAATTGGCTAGGTCTGCGCCTGATATCTTTTCCGTGCCGATCCAATTTTGTATTTCTTCAGACACTATACTCTGTCCGCCGACTTGGTCTGCGATGATGATGGTGTCGAGATGTTTGCGCGCCGCATAAATGGCAGCCGCAACACCGCCGGGACCGCCGCCAATGATCGCGAGTTCGTACATAGTTTCTATTCTACTTTATTTTCGGCCTGCGGAGAAACATCGGAACTGCGCCCCACTCCTCGTCTTCACCGGCATCTTCCTTTTTAGGTTTGGATTCTTGATCGACTGACTTTGTTACAACTGGATTCGACATGTGGACAACTGATGATGACTGTTTGACGGTGACAGGCTTTTCCTCCATTGCGATCGGTGCTATCGGCGAGTTGAATATCTTGCCGAAGGTTGATGTTTCGGGTTCCTTTTCTTTCTCTTTCTCTTTTGAAGCCTCGCGCACATCGCGGTTGAAAGTGAACAGAGGTGTGTTGCGTGGTGCGATGCCTCCGGCAGGGAAGCCCGTCGCGATGACAGTCACGCGGACATCATTTTTCTTTAGCTTGTCATCTTTTATAGCGCCGAAGATTATTTTAGCATTCGGGTCGACGGATTCGGTGATTATCTTCGCGGCCTCGTGCACCTCCATCATACCGAGGTCGTCTCCTCCGGCGATGGCAAAGAGAACACCCTTCGCGCCGTTGATGGAAAGCTCGAGAAGCGGAGAAGATACGGCAGCTCTTGCGGCGACTTGCGCGCGATTCTCACCCGACGCGGTTCCGATGCCCATAAGTGCGGAGCCGGCATTTTCCATGACAGCGCGAATGTCCGCGAAGTCGACGTTGATGATGCCCGGGTTGGTGATGAGATCGGAAATTCCTTCGACGGCTTGTTTTAAAATGTCATCACATGTTGCCAGTGCCTGTTTAAGCGTGGTGTCCTTGGCGACGGTTGCGAGGATGCGGTCGTTCGGTATTACGATGAGTGCGTCAACTTCTTTTCGTAGTTCTTCCAGACCCTGCTCCGCGAGACGCATGCGCTGTTGTCCTTCAAATGTGAACGGCTTGGTGGTGACGGCGACCGTGAGCGCGCCGAGTTCTTTCGCGGTCTTCGCAACGACAGGCGCGGCGCCTGTGCCTGTGCCTCCGCCCATTCCGCACGCGATGAAAACCATGTCGGAGCCTTTGATCGCTTGTTGGATCTCTTCCTTTGTCTCCTCGGCTGCGCGCTTGCCGAGCTCCGGGTTCATACCGGCGCCGAGACCGCGTGTGAGATTTTTACCGATGTGAATTTTCTTTTTTGCGAGAGAGTGATGCAAGTCCTGTGCATCGGTGTTGACGGAGATAAAATCGACACCGTGCACCTTGCCTTCGATCATGTGGTTGACGGCATTCTTGCCGGAGCCGCCGACGCCGACAACGCGAATCCGTGCGAAAGCTTCAATTTCAGGTTGTACTTGCGGCATATGAGGAGTGTATCACCGCTCTACTGCTTTGCAAACTTTACACCTTTTAGCTTTTGTTTTTTAGGGTAAAAACTTTTTGAACCATCTCCAAATATTCCCCGCAGCATCCGTTACCATGTCTTTGACACCATTTCCGCCGAATGGCTCCGTCGCACCTCGCTGTGAATCGCCCCAAATGGTGAGTCCGTACGCTACCGACCACGAGCTGTCGTGCGGCAAGCTTGGGTCGGAACTCCCGTCGGTAAGCGTTGCTGCGCGAGACGGAAGTCGCAGGATCGATTTTGCAAGATCCGCAGATAAAGGGATAACAGAACTGCCGCCTGTCATGACAATTCCGGCAGGAAGCAATTCATCTTTGTTGATGGACTTAAGGTGCGCGTCTATGAGTTTGAACATGTCGGTCAAGCGTTTGGAAATGAGATCGTCTATCTTGCGTTTTGGATACGGAGCGCCGAGTACTGCGCCGTGCTTGAGCTGTTCTGCCTCCTCAAGCGCGATGCGCATGCCGAGCGCGAGGTCATTGGTAATATCATTGCCGCCGACCGGGAATACTTTTATTGAAACAGGTATTGTGTCCTCATACACTATGGTGGACATTGTTTCAGAGCCGATGTTAGCAAGGATACATCCGACACGCTTCTGCATCTTTGACAACGAGACGAAGCTTGCCGCCATAGGTGATGCGGCGATGTCTTCAACTTCTATACCAGCCTCATCAACTGCGGAGAGTATGTCTGCAACATGCCTATCAAGGCAAGTGATCAAAAAAGTATCAACAGAAACTCGCGAGCCTTTCATTCCTGCCGGATTCTTACCAAGAATGCGGGCTCCGTCTACGGAGAAAGAAAGCGGTATAGTATGTAATATTTTTTTATTGGTAATTGCCGCAGGAGGCACGGCTTTTTCACTTGCGGCAATAGCACGCGCAACATCGCGTTCGGTTATCTCTGAATCGCCGCGTTCAACTGCCGCCTCGCCGTGAGAAAATGCCTCATCGAGACCGATGCCGCCGATGCCTATACAGGCGCGCTCAACTTTGTGTCCCGCAGCCTTTGATGCTTGAGCGACTGCGGCGGCGACACTCCTTGCGACATCCGGTACTGATATGACGTATCCATGCTTCAGACCGCGACTCTCTGCATATCCTGTGCCGAGTATGTGTGGCAACTGGCGTGGGTCGTCAGCGCGTTCAGCGATGACTACTTTTACCTGGTATGACCCGATATCTATGCCTGTTACGATGTTGCTCATTAGTACAAAGGCCGAACATTTGCATGATCCGGTGCTCTTCGTGTTCCATTGTACCACCATGGTCGAGACCTTGTAAGTGCAAAAGTGAGTGGATAAACAAAAAAGTGACAAAAGTGCGCGGATCCATATGATGTTCCGGCGCTTGCACGCGAGCAGTCGCAGGGCAAATGAGGATCTCTCCGGAGATCTGCGACAGTGGAAATGCGAGCGTGTTCGACGGCTTGTCTTTGTGCTTGGTGCGACGAGTAACAGCTGCGGCTTCGTCGGCGGGAATGAGCGCAAGAGACAAATCGTACTCAGTTCCGAGCACGGCATCTTTTATTTTTTTGAAAGGAATTCGCGGCAAAGGTCCGCGAGTTCGGTGGGAGATAGAGAAAGACATTGAGTGCTATTTCTTCTTGTGGAAACCGCGTGGCGCGCGTTCGATCATCTTGCCGAGCTTTATAAGCTCCATAACATCCTCGCGACGCTTGAGGACCTTGAGTGCCTGCTTGTGGCGTACTTTGGTGGATTTGGTGCGGGCGCGATAGCGGTTGGCGCGCATGATAGGAATAAGGCCAGAGCCTTGAACGCGCTTGGTAAAGCGACGGATCAGGTTTACTGCCGTTTCTCCTTCGTTTTTCTGTACTTCCGCATTGGTTGCCATATGTTGCATGATAATAGCATAAGTATCCTTTATTACGCAAGCAAATGAAATTGCGGGTATACTATAAAATATGGAATCAGTAAAACGCTACCACGTAGATAGTGCACTATCCGGCTTTTTGGTGTTGGCGTTGTTGCTGCACTATGCGCATATATTT
>CAIMFR010000034.1 GCA_903840375.1 Candidatus Adlerbacteria bacterium | reverse complement strand
TATTCAAAACGAAAAACATCTTCACCGTTGACTTGAACAGTCTCAAGGAACATCGACAACGGTCTGACCCATAATGCGTTCGGACCAAATTCTTCAGAATTGTAAAGTGCCTGATATACAACGAGGGGTTCTTTCGTCTCCGTGTGCAGAGCAACACCAAGGACTCGATACATTTTACCCTTGTAATGTTTATATTTTCCTATTTTCAACTGTTGAGACACAAGTAGAGTCTACCAAATCAATGACGACTGTCCCCTTTTCCAATCGTTGTAAATCGGTGTATGCGGTTCACGAAGTCGCCACCCCGGGTGAAGTCGAAACTCGCGAGATTGCCAATGCTTGTCTTGCGGGGAACATCAGATGTGTCGACTGCAAGAGTAAATTGTGCGACGGTATCGCCGCAATTTTGGAACCATTCCAAGAACGGCGGCGCGAACTTGCCAACCAAGACGACTATGCTCGTGACGTATTGCACGAGGGCGGCAAACGCGCTCGCGAAATAATCACACGCACTGTCGATAATGTTCGCGAGAAGATGGGCGTTGTTGTGTACTAAAGAAACGAACCACCCGAGGCAATGCCTCGCGGTGGTTCAAATTTTTTGTAATCCATATAAATGAAGCAAAAAAGAACCCCGACCGTGTGGACTGGTCGGGGTGTGCGTATGGCACGCACGGGTCAGAGTTCGCCGATGAATAAAAAACCATCGGTCGTCCGCCCAGATTTTACATCGAGGGAGTCGTCGAACCAGTCATTGGCGATGTGACTGCGACTTCGCGGAAGCGTTGGGTAGAGGCATTGCGTGTAGAGTTCGCGATTGACGAACGTCTCAACGTCGAATGTGCCTCTGCGCCCCTTGATCAGTTGCCGTCCAAGGTCGCTGAACCGTGCCGGGACAGTTGGCCTGTCGGGGTTCGGAAATGTTCTGCGTGCAACTTTCGTCATCAAGCAGTACATGACCGGGTTCTGTGTGGTAAAGGCGAAATAGGCAGCATCAGGCATGAGCGCAATGACCGCTCGTGCGAGATGCAAACTTCCGCCGATACCCTTTGACTCGTTCCGCACCGAGACACCGTGCAGATAGCAGGTGCGCAGTTCAGGGAACGCTTTCATCGACGCAAAGCCATGCAGTTGCCCGCCGCCATGCCAGATGGCAAGTCCATCTACGTTGAGGATACGGTCGCGAATGCCGTGTGATTTCTCGGCACTTTGCGATACTCCAAAACTTGCACTGACAATCTCTGCCAGTTGCGCGAGCACTACTTCCAAGTCGCTTTCACGACCTGTCGATGCCGAGGTAATGCCGTCAGCATCGAAAACGTCTATGCAATGGCCTTGCGCTAACCTCACATGCGTTTGTGCCGCATCGTGAAGAAAGTACCTACTGCCGTGCATGTGGTCTGGTCTCCTTCTTGTGGTTACAAAGAGCGAGCGGTAATGGTTTTTTAACCGCCGCCGTTCCACCATATACGCGATTTGTAGTTTATGCAAGCAATATCACACAGATGTCAATTTGACAACCTATAACTATTTTTGTTACCTTAAAGAGAGTTAAAGCCCTTGATCTCGGTCCCGCCAACGATGCGGGATTGGGCCGAGGTCGCCCAGAAAGTATATTTGGGCAGGGTGGTTTCTGCGTATAGTGGAAACTCGGCATCCTCCGTAACCACAGGATACCCAGTGTCGCACAGTCGGAGCTGGTAAGTAAAAATTAAGGTGGCACCGCGTGTCGTCTTTCCCCGAGAAAGAAACCCGCCCTTATTACGCAAGCAAGTCGTTTGTGTAGTGAGGGCGGTTTTTGCGTGAGTTCTCACGTGTTGTTAATAGCCATTACAAGAAAATTAAAATCTGAAAAATATGGAAGCGGCAAGTAAAAAATTCCCAATACTTTTTCAAACTCTCAACACCTTTGCGGCGTCAGAGGTTGATGGTGTGCGTGGCGTGATACGCATTACGTCAAAAAATCCCGGCCCCACGGTTGGTATTTCCATATGTACGCACGGCAATGAGCCGAGTGGTTTGGCGGTGGCGCACTATCTTCTCGGTGAATATGACTTGCGTACCCGATTACAAAAGGGGACCGTATATCTGGTGCTCAACAACCTAGAAGCAGTCATGAATTATTTTGTGGGTGCCGAAGCGGGTTCGAAGGAAAAGTATCGCTACATAGATTTCAACATGAACCGCCTGCCGAGTGATATACATAAGAGCGATGAATACGAGGTGCGCCGTGCGCGTGAATTATTGCCGATATGGGAAAGGTTCGACATCGGTCTTGATATTCACAGCACGAGACAAGAAAGCGAGCCGATGATAATAAACGGTAGTGAGCTTTTTCATCATTCATTGGTCAAGGGTTTTCCTATAGCCAACGTTATATCGGATATTGTTGCGGTACAAGTAGGCAAGCCCGCGATAGCTTTTTATGGGCACGGCAATCATACGCAAACGCTCGGTATCGAGACGGGCGGACACGAAAACGCGGGGTCATTCGAGCGCGCAAAAACATGCACGGTTGCCTTGCTGGAAAGTGTGGGGTTAATTCTCAACGGCGGTATCAACACATCGCACGTCTACAATGAGTACAAAGTATTTTCGTCGGTCATTTTCCCCGACCAATCATATCTCTGTGCACGTTACTTTCCCAACTACGAGTTCGTGCGAGCGGGCGAAGTTTTGGCACGCGGGGACGGTGCAGATATTGTTGCACCTCAAGATTGCCACGTACTGTTTGCACCCAAAGAAACCGAGGTTCCGACATGGAATAGTACGGCCGAAGAAGCGTTGTTTTTGGCATATCCGGTCCGAGAATTTAGGGTTTGATCGGGATTGTGCGTTTGACATTTGCTATTGATATTTGCGTAATTATACGCTACTGTGTCGAGCGGGTAGAAACGGTCTTTGAAAAGGAGGTTGCCGTGAGTACTCTTCCCATACCAGAAGCTACCAACCCAGAATTGAAGCGTGCCCGGGCAGAGGTCACGACCGTTACCGATGAGATTATGTTGCGCTTTTTCGCTCGACAGAAACTCATGGGGGAAATTGCAAATGCCAAAATCGGTACGGAGGATGCGGCACTGCCCATCTTCCTACCGGAGCGTGAGCAATTTTTGCGCGCACAGTACCGTGCACAAGCGAGTACTCGAGCGTGTCCGAGGCGCGCATCATTGGTCGTCAGGGTTCAATTCAAAATACATTCGAACTTCGTTCAATACACACCGCCAAAATTCGGAATCAGAAGAAACGGACAAATCTGGGTCGGCGCGAAGCGCCGACACTAATGAATTTCCCCCGCCGAATTCAGAATCCAAAAGGGTTTTCCACGCTCCGCGTGGCTCCTCGTTTGCCAATACAATTCTATGAATAATCAAACCAAAAAGTTTTTTATATACACTCGCAAGTCTACGGACGACAAAGACAGACAAGTCCGCAGTATTGCTGACCAGTTGAGTGAGTTAAAAGAACTCGCGTTGAAGGAACAACTGGAAGTGGTAGATGTCTTTATCGAAAAGCAGACCGCCAAAATACCAGGTCGCCCTGTGTTTAACGAAATGATAGCGAGAATGGAAGCTGGCGAAGCTACTGGTATTTTGGCGTGGCATCCCGATAGACTTGCTCGCAACTCGGTAGATGGAGGAAAAATAATCTACTTCGTTGATACTGGTGTCATTTCAGAAATGAAATTCCCAACTTTTTGGTTTGATCCGACACCACAAGGAAAGTTCATGCTCCCAATCGCTTTTTCGCAATCCAAATATTATGTGGACAATTTGTCGGAAAATATTAAGCGCGGACATAGAAACAAAGTGAAGGACGGAATATGGCCTCAAATGTCTCCGATTGGATATGTAAACGAGAAAGGCAAAGGTATTGTGCCACATCCTGAACTTTCGATTTTGGTTAAAAAGACATTTTAGGCATATGCAACTGGAAACTTTACTTTGCGGGAAGTCCGCGAAAAGTTTAACGCTCTTGGTTTGAAAAGAAAAAGCGGTAGAGAGCTTGCGGTGTCGAATTATCAAAAACTTCTCAAAAATCCTATTTACACTGGTCTCATGAGATATAACGGAGAGATTTTTGAGGGAAAGCACGAACCGATTATTTCAAAGAAACTTTTTGATACAGTCCAAGAAGTGATGAGCCGAAAATCTAAACCGCATAGCAAGGGATTGAAACCATATATTT
>CAIMFR010000033.1 GCA_903840375.1 Candidatus Adlerbacteria bacterium | reverse complement strand
GCAAGAAGAACCGGTTGACACCGATGGAGAACTTCCCGTGGACGTATCAGAGACACCTACACATGTCATCATCAAAGCGATGATAGCGGGAGTGAAGCCTGAAGACCTCGACGTTTCCATCACGCGCGACATGGTTACAATACGCGGCAAGCGTGAACACCATGTCGAAAGCAATACAGAAAAATATTCCTTCCAGGAACTCTACTGGGGTTCATTCGCACGCACAGTAGTCCTACCGCAAGAGATAGAAATAGAAGAGGCGGAAGCGAATACCAAACACGGACTCCTTACCATCTCCCTCCCGAAAATAAACAAAAACAGACAAACAAAGTTGAAGGTCAAGTCAATATAATACCTATCAGTTAGTACGCTGCGGTCGGTAACACATTCCAGATCCCCTGATCCTCGCCACCATCGAGTTTGAATAGCGATACGCCGCGCACACCGAGCTTCTGTGCCAGCGCAATTTTATCCTTTATAGACTGCGCATCACTCCACCACATGATATTGAACGGGGGTTGGACGTTCTGGGCTATAGCTGCCTGTGAATAGATCGCCGCAGGTCCCGCCATCATGTTCGAGGCGATCGTCGGATCGGGTTGTATGCTCTGCATTGAAGCCGTTCCTGCGACTGTGCCCGGAGACGATTTGTAGATGAAACTCAACTCACCTGCGCTATTGCGCACCGGGGAGGTGTTCAGCTGCTTTGCAATATCCAATGCATAGGTCGGATTGAATGCCCACAGACGACTGTACCTATAGCCATACTCGGAAAGTGGTTTTACAGAATATTCGTATCCGTACGTCGGGATGCCGATGAGTATCTTTTTCTTCGAGATACTTTTCTCCGCGAGCGTAATAACTTTCTCTACCCATGCCGGATCGGCGACGGGGACATACGGAGCCGCGCGCGCCTTGTTGAGCGTCACGTCGATAGCCCCTTGATCGTATGCCATTATCTCAACGCGATCACAATATTTATTTATAGCGACGTAATCATTTGCATAATCAGTTGCGTCCGCCGGCGGTGTCACACCATATCCATAACGCGCATCGACTGGTGTTCGTGGTTCGATGCTGCAATACACCAACTGATTGCCGATGCGTTCATACAACCCCTTAAGAAAAAGGGAGAAATATGGCCTTGTCTCTGCCTTCTTACCCTCGAAGTCGATGTCGACGCCGGAGAAACCGTTTTTATGCACCATGTTTGCGATGGCAACTTCAAGTGCGATGCGCGACTTTTGATTGCTCAGTAATGCTTGCATCATATCGCCGTCGCCGTTCATGACCGTCGGAACGATGCGCACCTTTTGTTTTTTCGCAGCAGCGATGAACGATACCCACGGTTCTTGCGATAGGCTTCCATTATCGTACAACGAGCCGTCTTTTTTTAATGTAAATACGAATGGACTTACTTCGGTTAATTGAGACAAGTGCGGCAACACATCCAACGTACCGGTCGCCGTGCGCCAGTATGGTATCCACCCGCCGATTTCCATCGGTGCCGGCTTAACCGCGACAGGCTTAGTAGCCGCCTGCGCGCCGCAAGGTACACATACGAAAAAAATAGCAAAGAGAAAATAAAAAGAGTTTTTGCACATATGGATAGTATAGCAAATCCTATACACTCTTATCGCTTCGAACGGGTGCGATCCATTTCAGTAAGTCCTTGTTTGCGGAGGCGAACGCTTTTCGGCGTGATCTCAAGATATTCGTCTTCCGTCATGACCTCAAGCCCACGCTCGATGGTAAGAATATACGGAGGCACAAGTGTAAGTGCCTCGTCCGAGCCGGATGAGCGCATGTTCGTGAGCTGTTTGCCCTTGGTCGGGTTGACGGTCATTTCCTCGCCCTTTGATGTGTTGCCGATGACCATGCCTTCATACACTTCCGTAGCCGGAGTGATGTACAGCACGCCGCGATCCTGGAGATTCCACAATGAGAAGCCAAGTGTCTTGCCTGCCGCCATCGAGATCATCGAGCCGACGGCACGCTTGACTATCTCACCGGCGTACGGACGGAATTCGAGGAATCGAGATGACAAAATACCCTCGCCTTTCGTATCGAGTACGAATTGGCTGCGATAACCGAGAAGGCCGCGCGTCGGACCTTCAAAAGTGAGGCGTACGAGATCGCCCTCCATGCGGAGATCTTTTATGATGAACTTACGCGAACCAAGACGTTCCATGATAGAACCCTGATACTCGCTCGGAGTGTCGATGACAACTTCCTCAAACGGCTCGAGTTTCTGACCGTTCTCTTCGCGAAAAATGACTTGCGGCTGCGAAACTTGCATCTCGTATCCTTCGCGGCGCATGTTCTCGAGCAGAATGGCAATGTGAAGCTCGCCACGGCCTGACACTTTGAAAACATCTTCGCCGAAGTCGATGCGCAAACCGACGTTTATCTCGAGCTCGCGCTCAAGACGTTCGCGGATCTGGCGCGTAGTGACGAACTTCCCTTCGCGGCCCGCGAATGGAGAATTGTTGACGAGGAAGTTGAGCGTGATGGTCGGCTCATCGATGGCAATAGCCGGAAGAGCCGGTGTTGCCGCATCATCTGCGATAGTTTCTCCGATGAAAATATCCGGAAGGCCGGCGACCATTGCGATATCACCCGCAAGAACCTCCTGTGTCTCGACTTTCTGCAGACCTTTGAATGTGAAAAGCTTGGTTATCTTGCCGGGACGAGTCTCTCCGTCCGGCTTTTTTACAAATACAACCTGGCCGGTCTTCAGCGTGCCGTCATACACACGAACGATAGCAAGTCGTCCGAGGAAATTGTCATAACCGAGATTGAAAGGCTGCGCGCGCAGCGGACGAGTCTCCGCATCTGCACTGTTTGCAAGCGGAACAATTTCAATTATCGCATCGAGGAGCGGCGTGAGGTCGGTCGACTCGTCGGCAAGATGACGTTTTGCTATTCCCTGGCGACCTATTGCATAAATAACCGGGAAGTTAGCCTGCTCGTCGTTCGCGCCGAGTTCCAAGAAGAGTTCGAGCACCTGCTCCTCACAACGTGCAGGGTCAGCGGCAGGCTTGTCTATTTTATTGATGATGACGATAGGCTTAAGTCCAAGCTCCAGCGACTTTTTCAACACGAAGCGCGTCTGTGGCATCGGACCTTCCTGTGCATCGACAACGAGAAGCACCGAGTCGATCGAACGCAAGACGCGCTCAACTTCTGATCCGAAGTCGGCGTGCCCCGGCGTGTCAACGATGTTTATTTTCGTACCTTTGTACGGTACGGAGGCATTTTTGGAATAAATAGTGATACCACGCTCGAGTTCGAGCGCATTTGAATCCATCGAGACGCCCTCCTCCGCGACGCCGGTTTGGCGCAGCAAAGCATCGGTCAAGGTTGTCTTGCCGTGGTCGACGTGTGCAATGATGGCGATGTTTCGTATATCCATAGAATTTTTGAGAAAAAGAAAAGTCGGGCTAGTCCCGAACGTAAGACAATGATAACAGAAAAATGAAAAATATGCAAGAAAGATTCCCGAGCGTCGCCTTGCGGCACTATCGCTCAGGAATATGACTACTTATCATAGCGATTTGAGTATGTCATACAACAGGCCCACCTCCTCGTTGTAGAGTCCACGAACATGGTACTGCTTACGGAACAGAATGATCGGTTCATCCTTAAACGTGGCAGGCACTTCACTTTTTATGTCGGCAGGGAACACGCCGGCAAAATGCAGAAACGTTGCCAATGTGCGAGGGTCATCAAACTCCTCAACACAGTCACATCTTCCACACTGCGGTACCGCCATATACACCGGCGACCTGTCCGACTGATCAACCGCGACTGCGACACAGATGTGCACAACATGGCCCGCTAACGGACCAACTTCCAGACACCCGATTCTTATCGACATCGACTTTCTCCTCACTTTTTGGGTGATACATTTCTGCAAAAGACTATACCACCATATATTACTTAGTCAAGGACTTCGTTTGTTCCGCTATCGCCTTTTCTATCTTGCCCTCGAACATGCGCCAAAGGAGCGGCAATTTGGCGTCGAGTACAAATTCTGTCGGCATCACGGCGAACGTGCCGGAGATGCGATGACCTTGCACTTTTACATCAAAATAAAGTGTGTCGCCCTGCCAGCGTTCCTCTTCAATGGTCGCGTGGTCGGCTATCTGCTTGCGCGAATCGGCAAGAGCACCCTTCACACGCTCGAGTGCGTTTTTCTGTGAGAACTGATGTGGGATTTGTACATGCATGGCGATAGTGTATCACGCGACAACGGCAGGTGTGAAGCGCGTGCTTATGAGTCCGATACCAAACATGGCGAGACCCACCAGCACGACCCCTGCACTTATCATGAACGCAGATCTATCGCTGAAACTCTGCCACAAATAGCCGCCGACAGCACCCGCGAGCAGCGCGCCGAAGCCGATCGCCGCATTGAGATACCCGTACGCGATGCCGCGCTGACTTTCATCAACAAGAAACGAAAGATACGACCGCTGCACGCCATCCGTCAGTGCAGAGAATGTGCCAACAAGTAAAAATCCTGCGATGAGAATTGCGATATCGCTTGAAAACATGAGCGTGACATATCCGGCAATGAGGAGCAGGTAACCGACGATGATAACTCGCGAGCCTCCCCACTTGTCCGCGATTCTTCCTGCCGGCCAAGAAAACAGCGCATAGGCGACGCTGTAGATCATGTAGAAAAGCGGAATGTCAGCGACAGACAAGCCGAGGTCCTGTGTCTTGAACAACAGCACCCCGACCGGCAACGCACCGCTCGAGAGAATAAATATCGATGCGATGTATATTTTGAACCGACGGGAAAGCGGCGGGAACGACGTGCTGTTTTTCTTAACATCTAGTACCTGCCGAATATCTTTTACCAACACAAGGCTGAAGATCGCCGCAAGCCCGACAACGAACGCCGTGATGAATACCTTGTTGAAACCGAGCTGGTAATGCTGAAGAATTAAAAATGCAACGAGCGGACCGAGTATCGCGCCGAGCGTGTCCATCGCGCGGTGATAGCCGAACGAGCGCCCGGATTCCTCCTTCGCAACCGACAATGAAATGAGCGCGTCGCGCGGAGAGTCGCGCAAGCCTTTGCCGACGCGGTCGAGTACGCGCAGTCCGATGACTCCACCAACAGTGCTGACCAATACATATAACGGGCGAATAAAAACGGACAACGTATATCCGGCGACGGCAAATATTTTTCTGCGCTGGATTCGGTCGGACCACCTGCCGGATAGTATTTTGATAAAGTTCGACGTCGCCTCCGCAACACCCTCGACAATGCCAAGCGCGCCTGCACCTGACTTTAGTACCGAAATAAAAAATGCGGGAAGGACGGAGAAAACCATCTCAGATGAGAAGTCGTTAAAGAGGCTGGTGAGCCCGAGAAAAAATACGTTGTGCTGAAGTCCGAGGATCTTTTCTTTCACGTTTTCATTTTACCACCAGATTTAGATTGTAACCCTTGGTGCTCTATATTATTGTCCTTGGTTTAGCAACTCTAAATACAAAAGAAAAACCGGCATCCCGCGTGTTGCGAGATACCGGCGGCAGAATTTTTTACGCGAAGTACATGATCACGCAGGCAATAACCATGACTGCGTGAAAAACCACCGATGCAATCTTATAGATCCGAGCAACCTCGGCGACGGCGGCGGCGCCGAAGGCGGCGGCGCCGAAGGCGGCGGCGACGGCGGCGG
>CAIMFR010000032.1 GCA_903840375.1 Candidatus Adlerbacteria bacterium | reverse complement strand
TCAAGAATTGACGTGGATAGGACAAGAGTTCACGAGTATCACCACCGCACTCACACTCCTGCCGAGTCGATTCCAACATTGGGAGGCGAGCAACTACATCGCCAGCAATGCGACTTACTATCACCCGTTTGATGCAAAAAAAACCACCGCACTCGTCATCATCGACCCGGGATGCCCTTCGTGCGCAAACGACTTCCGCAACATACAGCAAGTTGGTTTTGAAAATAACTACAACCTCACCTACCTCGCCTACCCCATTCCGAACGGGAAAGGCGGATACAAATTTGCAAACTCACATCTCATGGCGTCATACCTCGAAGCAGTGAAGATGGTCGCACCGGCGCATGCCACAGCAGCTAATATCGCGCCCGACTGGCAATTGCTGGAAAAAATATTCACCGCCACGAACAGTGACGGAAAGCCGTTGCAATCAGATATTGATTACGTATTCGATAGCGCACGCACGAAGGAATGGATGCACACGCAGTTGGCGGACATTGGCTATACGTCCGAGCAGGTTGCCGTCATCGACACACTCGCGACGTCCGACCAGGTGCGCGTAAAATTGTCGGAACAGAAAAACATCGTCGAGAATAAAGTTCACACGGTAAAAATACCGACCATCATGTTCGACGGCCGCCGCTACGACCGAGTTCTTCAACCCACACAGTTGTAGATACCCCCAGCAACACAGGTACGACTAATTTTCTACTGGACGGGATACCGCCAATGTTCCCGCATCTTTTTTCCACAGGCAGTTTGATTTGGTAGCGAGTACAATGTACGGACATTATCAGAAAACCGATCATCAAATGCCTGAAAAAGACAAAAAGCTCATAATTCCTTCGATTATCAAACGTGACGGATCAATAGTCCCTTTCGACCCGAACAAGATCATAGAAGCAGTCGAAAAGGCAATGCGCGCAGCTGACGAACGGCGTGAAGGCGTGCAGGAAGCTATTGCACAGGCAATCATCAAAAAACTTACAGCACAAAAGGCCGCCGACCCGCTATTCACCCCGACCGTCGAGATGATGCAAGATTATGTCGAGTCGGAGCTGATGTTACACAAACTTCCGGCATCCGCAAAAGCGTTTATCCTCTACCGCAAGGAACATGATCAGCTCCGCGAAGGTGCAGACAGACAAGTATCAGAAGAGGTGCGCAACCTTATCGCGGAAAGTAAAAAGTATTTCCGCAACCAACTGTCTGAATATATTTTCTATAACGCATACGCGCGATGGCTTCCTGAGAAAGGACGGCGCGAAACATGGGTCGAGGCGGTCGACCGCTACATAGACTTCATGCGCGAAAATCTCGGAAATAAATTGAAAAAAGATGAATATGCCGAGGTACGCGAATACATGTTAACCATGAAGACGATGGGCTCAATGCGGCTTTTGTGGAGCGCAGGTGAGGCGGCAAAGGCATCGAATGTCTGCGGATACAATTGCTCATACATCGCACCGGCAGTGTGGCGCGACTTCTCTGAGATAATGTACGTTTCAATGTGCGGCACCGGCGTCGGATATTCCGTTGAACGGCAGACAGTTGAAATGCTGCCGATCATACAGAGACAAGCCGGCAAGAAACTACCTGACTTTGTTATCAAAGACAGCAAGGAGGGCTGGGCAGAATCGCTTACGCACGGCATGGAAACGTGGGCCGGCGGGAATGATGTAACCTTCGACTACAGCAAGATCCGTCCGCGTGGCGCTCGATTGAAAAGAATGGGCGGGCGGGCATCGGGCCCTGGCCCTCTACAGGCTCTGCTCGACTTCACACGCGAGCGCATGCTGATACGACAAGGGAGACATCTCACAACACTCGACGTACACGACATCATCTGCAAGATAGGCGAGATAGTCGTCGCAGGAGGAGTCCGCAGAAGCGCGCTCATCTCCCTTTCAGACTTGGACGATGTAGAGATGCGCGAGGCGAAGAACGGCCAGTTCTGGCTGAACAATCCGCAGCGCTCCATGGCCAACAATTCAGTCGCATACAATGAGAAACCGACGATGCATCAGTTCATCGACGAATGGTTCAACCTTGTTCGGAGCGGCTCAGGCGAGCGCGGCATATTCAACCGCGGAAGTCTTAAAAAGCAGCTTCCTGCCCGACGTTGGAAAGTGTTCGAACCGGATTTCTGGCACAGCGGTCTTAACCCATGCGGAGAGATAATTCTCAAATCAAAACAGTTCTGCAACTTGAGCGAAGTGGTCGCGCGGGCTGAAGATACCGAGGAAACACTCATGGACAAAGTACGAGTCGCCGCGATACTCGGCACATACCAGGCAACGCTCACCAACTTCCCATATCTCTCCGCAGACTGGCAGAAACATTGCCGAGAAGAATCTCTACTTGGCGTTTCGATAACCGGGCAGTGGGATTGTCCGATCGTGCGCAAACCACAGGTATTGCGCAAGCTTAAGGAGATCGCCGTTGATGTAAATCGCAAATATGCAAAACGCTTCGGCATCAACCCGGCAACAGCCGTCACCTGTGTTAAGCCGTCCGGCACCGTGTCTCAACTGATGGACTGTGCATCCGGCATGCATCCGCGCCATGCAAAATATTACATACGTCGCGTGCGCGTCGATACCCACAACCCGCTGTTCAGACTTATTAAAGATGCCGGAGCTCCGTGCGTTCCGGAAGTAGGACAAAACGAAGAAACTGCAACCACATGGGTCATCGAATTCCCTGTCAAAGCCCCTGCAAAAGCAATACTAAAAGATGATATAAACGCGCACCAACAGCTCGAACACTGGAAGATGCTGAAAGAAAACTACTGCGAGCACAACCCGTCTGTGACTATATCCGTCAGTTCAGATGAATGGCTATCAGTCGGCGATTGGGTGTTCAAAAATTGGGACATGGTCGGAGGCCTCTCATTCCTGCCGCGCAATGACTTCGTCTACCGACTCGCTCCATATGAAGAGATCACGGAGGAACAGTACATTCAACGCGCATCACGTTTCCCTACCCTCGACTTCTCGCGACTTGTCCTCTACGAAATGCATGACCAAACTACCGGATCAAAAGAGTTGGCGTGCGTGGCGGGATTGTGCGAGGTTGACCTGCCTGCGACCGTAGGAAAATAAAATCCGCTGCTACAATTGTAAAAGGGCG
>CAIMFR010000031.1 GCA_903840375.1 Candidatus Adlerbacteria bacterium | reverse complement strand
GGATTATTGATATTTTTTAGAAAATATGTTATATTCTTCCGTGGATTTGGAAGCATGGGAGGATATCATGCAAATTTGGCGACATAGTGATGACTATTTGTGGTTGAAAGAGTCGTATCGTCCATGGAATGAAGAAGAGCCTCTCCTGGGAGTGACGTACGAGTTCTTCGCGACTTCTAAAGAAAGAGACGGTTATCTCGTGTTTGAAGAAAGCGAGGAGGCACGCTTGTTGCAGTTGTTGGAAAAAATCACCGGCGGTCCAGACTGCATTGGAAGATTCCTTAAGATACTTGCCGACAAACTAACAGGAGAAATTCATTCTTATTCTCATATCCTACGCGTCTGCATGGTAGATGAGAATATGTGCCCTAGGTGCGGAAGGGAGAAAGTCCGGAGTGGACATCAATACTACTCAATGTGGTGGTATACCGCAGGAGTAATGTAATACATCAGAGATGTCTCGACTCGCATACACCCACATCGAAAGATGCGGGTTCTTATTTTATCCATTACAATAGACGCATGTTTATATCTTGGAGCTCGCGGAGGAAGTTTCTCTATTTGTCGGTTGCGGCTTTGATCGTTGCTATTCTGGCAATATGGGCGTGGTTCACCTTTTTCTACAAAGCACCGACCTGTTTCGATGGTGTTCAGAATGGCAACGAGCGCGGTGTCGATTGCGGAGGTTCGTGCTCGCTTATTTGTGCGAGTGATACACACCAACCAGTGGTGCTTTGGTCAAGGTTGTTTCCAACAAGTCCCGGCATATACACTGCCGCGGCCTATGTCCAGAATGCAAATGTTGGCGCGGGTGCTCGTGCTGTGCATTATTCATTTCAACTTTTTGACGATACCAATAGTCTTGTCATCGAGCGCGATGGTGTAATGGACCTGCCGCCGATACAGACCGTGCCGATCATTGAGACAAATATCAGTACTGGCAACCGCACCGCTTCGCGAGTCCTCTTTGCATTTTCGAATATTCCAGTATGGAATACTGTGCAGATGAATGCGATACCGACAGTTCGCGTAACAGGACAGGTGCTTGCGCCTGACGGATCACGGCTCTCGGCAACCATAGCGAACGATACTGTACTAGATACATCACACCTTACTGTTGATGCGGTTCTGTTTGATGTTGACGGAGTGGCACGAGCTTCATCGAAGAGCGAAATAGTATCGCTGCCGCATAAAACATCGCAGGACGTAGTGTTCACATGGCCATACGGCATACCGAACATTGTGCGCGCGGAAATTACCGTCCTCCCGTCATTCTGAAAAATATTTTGTGCCTTTCCTGCAATTCCTAAAAACAAAAACACACTCGGTCGATTGGATAGCTTTTTCCGCGGCGATGGCACTTTCGCTTCTCGGGTTGTTGACGATGAATTCCTTCGCCGGTCATGACGCACTCTTTTCTCATCAAATACTGTGGATAGTGATCGGTGTTGCAGTATTTTTTATCGCGGCGTCGGTCGATTGGCGTTTGCTGCGAAGGAGTGGTGTCGCGGCTGGCATCTATGGTGTGCTCATTGTGCCACTGCTTTTACTTATCATTCTTGGTCATGCAGTGAAGGGTGCAAAGAGCTGGGTTGCCATCGGAGGTTTGGGAATTGAACCGGTAGAATATGTGAAGCTTGCGCTTATCATTGCGCTTGCAAAGTATTTCTCGCGCCGACATATAGAGATACGCAATTTTCGGCACATCATCGTGTCGGGGTGTTATGTCGGGCTCGTGTTCGTGTTGGTCGCTCTCCAGCCGGACTTCGGCGGGGCGATCATCGTCGGCCTCATCTGGCTCGGCATGATCCTTTTTTCCGGCATTTCACGCAGACATCTTTTCGCACTGCTCTTTCTTGGTGTATTAGTTTTTTCCGCATTGTGGACTGTCGGTTTTCACGCGTATCAGAAGCAACGCATCCTAAACTTCATCTATCCGATGCGTGACATTCACGGCACCGGGTACAATGCCTACCAATCGACCATCGCGGTCGGTTCGGGGCAGATCTTCGGCAAGGGGATAGGCTATGGAACACAAAGTAAATTACACTTCTTGCCGGAGTATCAAACAGACTTTATTTTCGCCTCATTCGCAGAGGAGTGGGGACTAGTCGGTATAGGAATAGTCTTCGCCCTCTTTGGTGTACTATTTTGGAGAATTTTAAACACCGCACTCCGCGGTGCGACCAACTTCGAGACATTGTTTGCCATTGGAGTGCTTTGTTATCTCGCGGCGCACATGGCGCTGCACGCGGGTATAAATATGGGGATCTTGCCGGTGACAGGCAACACAATGCCGTTCATGAGCTACGGCGGCTCGCACATCATCGCAGAGTTCCTAGCATTAGGTATGCTCTCCGGCATGCGTGCGTACGCAAGAGTCACGCATAGAGATGCATTGGATAAAGAATTCAGCGGCGGGTATGATCAGTAAAGTTTCCCCGTCTGCTCCACCATCGTTTTCAGAGAGAAATCTTTTTCTACTTTTTTCTTTAGTTGCTCGCCGAGATTTTTTCTTAGCTGTTCATTGGTGATGAGCTTTTCCAATTTTTCTGCTATGTCCTTTGTATTTTTGGGATCTGTGAGGAAACCTGATACATTGTTGTCGATGATATCCGGAATGCCGGCTATGTTGCTCGCGACAACTGCACATCC
>CAIMFR010000030.1 GCA_903840375.1 Candidatus Adlerbacteria bacterium | reverse complement strand
TGATACAGAGAATCAGCTCAATATTTACGTCATTCCTGAAAATAAGTACATAGAAAAAGGTCCGAAATGGAAAGGGTTTTGGAGAGATGATTTCAATATACTTAATGACGACCAAGAAAAGTCGTACTTGCCTGAAGACATTACATCAGTTATTGATACAAAAGGTATTGGGGTAATAAAGAAGATAGATGGTTCTAGCCAAAATCAGTTAGGCGGTGAAGATAGAAGCGCCCTTGCTTTTTATGTGGCACTCCAGTACATAAGAACACCTAGACATAGAGAAGAATCAAACAAAATGATGCAGGCCGCGATTCGGCACTACATGAGAAAAGATGTATCTTCTCCGGATAAGTTTAGTCTTTCAAAAAAAGAGATTCTCAAACATCAACCTATAAACCTGCGCGAAAAAGAGGCGCTGGAAAAAATCAGCTTGATGTCGGATGAAGAAATAAAAAAACAGGCCTTTGAATTCCTACACAGTGATGGTTTCATGGTGAAACTTACAAATACTGGTCACTCAAAAAGTATTTTGAAAATAGATAGAATCGCAAAGAGTTTATTTGAATTTCAATGGATGTTCCTCATTGCGCCAAAAAATACTTTATTTATCACTTCAGACAATCCATGTTTTACCATATCGCCAACAAAAATAATGAACGGTTTACTATCACCCCGATCAACTGTAATTTTCCCTCTGCGACCAGACTTGTGCATTTACATAAAACCCAGTATGAAATCAAAGACTGAGTACTTTCTTAAACTAGAAGACAAAGAGACACAAAGTATAAATGAGTTGATACTCGCAAATAGCTATCAATGTGTCGTTGCGAAAAACAAGACGCAGTTAGAAAGTTTAATCGGAAAATTCGACCACAGGAAGCATAGAAAGTCTCGCGATGTAGTTGTGAGTGAGAAGGGAGACTACACTATGTTTAATATTGAATAAATTGCCCGAGCCCTGCCGCTCCATTCCATTCTTCAATGCATTCCCCCCGCCAAAACAAAAATGCATAGGAAGCGGCAGGGCGACGGGCGGCCCCGCGTAATCGCGGGGCGAGCGCCGAGTCTGCGAGGCGCGAGTTAGGGCTTCTGTTCGAAATAAGTTCGCGCTTGGGTTATTATATCCTCACAAAACGAAACTTCAGTCGGATTCAATTCGGAACCGAGCCCTGCGAAAGCCAGGGCTCGGTTCATTTGCGCGCGGTATTTTCTGACGGCGGGGATGCACTGAAATGCATGGATTTGCACTTGTTTCGTATCCGCCATAGTCGTTTCTAAGTGATAGTATAGAAACGTATGGCGAAACCAAAATATTTTCTCTATGCTCGCAAGAGTACCGAAGATGACGATAAACAGGTGATGAGTATTCCGGCTCAACTGGTGGAACTTCGTGAATTTGCGAGCAGAGAAAATCTTGAAATTCTTGAGGAATTTCAAGAGTCGAAAAGCGCAAAGAGTCCGGGACGCGAAGTGTTTGGAAAGATGATGATGCGCATTGAGCGCGGCGAGGCAAACGGCGTGATTGCGTGGCATCCCGACAGGTTAGCGCGTAACTCGATTGACGGCGGGCGCATCATCTATGCCGTCGACACTTCGCGCATTATTGCTTTGCGCTTTCCGACATTTTGGTTTGAACCCACTCCGCAGGGGCTCTTTATGTTGCAAGTGGCGTTCGGCCAAAGCAAATATTATTCCGACAACCTTAGCGAGAACACGAAGCGTGGTATGCGCCAGAAACTGCGCCGAGGCGAGTGGCTGACCAAAGCTCCCTTTGGCTACACCAACAACCCTAAGACGCGCAATATTGAACCGGATGCGACAAAGTCCCGCATCATTGTCAAAGCATACGAAGAATACGCCAAAGGGACTTATACACTCGTCTCTATGGCGCAGTTTCTTTCCGGTCACGGCATTACCACCAAGGCCGGAACGCCAGTTGGCAAAGCTTCCGTGAAAAGAATATTGACCAATCGTGCTTACTTGGGCTTCACTTTGCATCACGGCGAATATTTTCCCGGAAGCTTTGCGCCAATTCTTTCACCGCGCCAGTTTGAAGCCGTACAGAAAGTTCTTGCGAGCAGAGAACACAAACGCAAGGTGCGCGGCAAACACGATTTTCCATTTACCAATCTTTTTCGTTGCGGCGAGTGCGGCGGCATGTTTACCGCGCAGTGGTGTACCGGAAAAATGGGCGGTCGGTATCGTTATTATCGTTGCACGAAAAAGAAAGGAAACTGCGGTGCTAAATATCTGCGCGAAGACCTGCTCGCAACTCAAATCAAGGAACGGCTTCAAACTATCTCGCTCCCCGATAGGTATACCGGCTGGATGCTGAACAAAATTGGTGAATGGGAGCGCGAAGAAATCACCGCGTCAGGGAGCGAGATACAAAATCTTTCTTCAGAGATCAAAGCGAACGAGGAGCGCATGCAGAAGCTCGTTGGCATATATCTCGACGGCGATATACCAAAGAATATCTATCTCACCAAAAAAGACGCGCTCATGCGCTCCTCCGCCGCTTTGCAAGAGAAAAAGAAAGATTTTGAACGCGGAAGAAATAATTGGGTCGAACCCCTGCGGGAGTGGGTTTTAGATACGAAACAAGCCCTAGTTTTGGGTTCGTCCGACGACTTGCACGAAATCTCTGATTTCGTTCGCAAGGTCGGAACGAACCCCGTTATTCAGAGCAAATCCATGCATTTCAGTGCATCCCCGCCGTCAGAAAATACCGCGCGCAAGCGCGCGCAAATGAACCGAGCCCTGGCTTTCGCAGGGCTCGGTTCCGAATTGAATCCGACTGAAGTTTCGTTTTGTGACCCCTACGGGAATCGAACCCGTATTTACGCCGTGAGAGGGCGCTGTCCTAGCCGTTAGACGAAAGGGCCTTGTTTGTACAGAAACAATATACCATCAAAACTTTATTCTGTCCCTTATACGACAGAGCTGATGAATTGGAATATGCCGTATACTAAACTGTATGTATAGAAACGTTATTTCATTCTTCGATAAATTGGAAGATCGTATTCGCGCGACTTTGAGCCGGATGCCGATCTTGTATTCTATTATCGGCGCAGTTGGGATTATTTTATTGTGGAAGGGTGTGTGGGAAATGGCCGCGCTTGTACCTGCTCTTTTTGGTCCCGGGTCGGTCATCATTGGGGCGATCATTCTGCTGATGACCGGATTGCTCGTGTCATTCTTCATCGGCGACAATATACTTATTTCCGGTTTGAAACGCGAAAAGAAATTGGTCGAGCATACCGAAGTGGAAGTTGAATCGGAGAAAAAGACGACCGATAAGATCGTAGCGGAACTTCATGCAATAGAAAAGGACATTGATGCTTTGAAAGTGGAATCACAAGATCGCTCGCAAAAGGGCGTTTAAAGCTTCCGCAAGAACCACTCGTTTTCTAAATCAGGGCTAACTAGAGCCATTTTAAGTGAGTATCATGATATCTTGCTTGACAAAATAGCATTACGTGTGATATACTTTCTTCAGTTGGTTATCACATAGTTCCTTACAACATGTCCTGCTTTTGCGGGCAAAAAATCGAGGGTTAAGGCCATGACGAGAAGCACTAGTGCTATGAGCAGCAAGTCTATCAACATTGTCGGCTACACTGGGACTTTTTCACAGAATGGTGTTCAGCATGGATATCATATTGTCTCGGTGCCGCCGCTTCCTGTTGCCTCTTCATTCGTCGTGGTTGCCACTCTTGAAGAGTGGATCAACCGGGCGGGTGTGAGCGGGTGGAGGGTTGCCACTCCTCAACAGGTCGATATCATTTGCGGCGATGGTTATTTGCCGGTCAGATGCATGGACACTAGGTCCGCAGTCTCCGCTATACGTACGAGTCAATTGCATCCCGTCAGCGCAATAGCGCAAGGTCACGTGCTTTTCGTCCGTTGATTCCACGGATAAAAAATAAAAAGGGAATCACAACGCTCCGCGTGCCACTTCGGCATTCGGGGCGTTTCTATTTTCATAGTGTAAAATATAAGCATGGGTACGCTTTTGCTAACTAGTTCTGTTTTTGAAAATGGAAAGTCTATTCCTTCGCAATACACATGCGATGGTGGCAATTATATTTTCACACTCTACGCACTCGATGCGCTGTTGCCGCTTGCGGAAGGTGCGACGAAAGATGCTGTGATGGTGGCGATGAGCGGGCATGTTCTCGATCAAATAACAGTGACGGGGCGCTATCAGCGGCACTAATTATTTTTTATGCATCGACGACATTTTTCAAACAAAGAGATATCGGATATTCTCTCCGAGATGGCGGCTCTCTATGAGATGCAGGATGTCGAGTTCAAGCCGCGTGCGTATGAACATGCATCGGAAAGTATTCGCTCGCTCACAAAAGACATTGCCGACGTTTACCATGAGGGTGGCGAGAAAGCACTTGATGCGATATCGGGCATCGGCGCTGGTATCGCAGAACATGTGCGCGAGCTTTTGACGACGGGACACTTTAAAGAATACGAAACGATGCACAAAAAAGCGCCGGTCAACATGCTTGAGTTGACCTCGGTAGAGGGAATCGGGCCGAAGACGGTCAAGATATTGTGGGAGGAATTGAAAATAAAAAATATTGACGATCTCGAACGTGCCATCAAGAACGGAAAGCTCGAGAAAGTAGCCGGCTTCGGTTGGCATTCGGTCGAAAAAATCGAAAAGGGAATTGAGTTTTATAGGCAGTCACGCGGGCGTTTCGTGCTCGGCTTTATCATGCCGGACGTGCAAAAATTCGCACAGGAGATACGAAGGTTTCAAGGTGTCGGCATCGAAAGAGTTGCAGTCGCCGGTTCGGTACGGCGATGGAAAGAAACTATCGGCGATATCGACGTGCTTGTGGTCGCGCGAGATGCCGCTGCCTGCATGAAGCGTGTGACAAGTCTCGAAGAAGTTGCGTATGTGTATTCGACCGGCACGACAAAGACAAATGTGCGCTTGCGTTCCGGCATCGATGTCGACATTCGTGTCGTACCGACGGAGTCGTGGGGCGCGGCGCTCAACTATTTTACCGGATCGAAACCGCACAACATTGCGTTGCGAAAAATTGCACTCGAGAAAGGATATAAATTAAATGAATACGGTTTGTTCAAAGGCGAGAAACAGATCGCCGGAAGAACCGAGGAAGATCTATACAAAGCGCTCGGTCTGCGCTACATCGAATCGGAGTTGCGCGAGATGACCGGCGAGATAAAGGCGGCGCAAGCAGGGAAGCTGCCGGAGCTGGTCGGCTACGACGCATTGCACGGCGACTTGCAGGTGCAGACGCGCGCGACTGACGGCAACTCGTCGATAGAGGCGATGGCAGATGCCGCCGAGAGTGCGGGGCTCGAATACATTGCAATAACCGACCACACGCGTTCGCTCGCGATGACCCATGGGCTGGACGAATCGGGACTGTTAAAACAGGCGCGAGAGATAGATAAAATTAACGCAAAACGAAAAGCGGAGAAGAAGAAACTCGTTGTGCTCAAAGGCGCGGAGGTGAACATCATGAAAGACGGCAGTCTCGATATCTCCAACGATGCGCTTGCGAAACTCGATGTGGTCGGTGCGGCAGTGCACAGCCATTTTACTTTGTCGAAAAAGGAACAGACCGCGCGCATCATTCGTGCGATGGAGAATCCGAATGTAGATATTATTTTCCACCTCACCGGCAGGTTGCTCAACAAGCGTGAGTCGATGGATATCGATATCGACGAAATAATAGCCGCTGCAAAACGTACGAAAACAATTTTGGAAATAGATGCGTTCCCCGACCGCCTCGACATAAAAGATACGTACATACGAAAGTGCGTCGAGGCAGGTGTTTGGATGTGTGTCGACTCAGACGCGCACGCGCCGGAACATTTTCAATTCTTGAAATATGGCATAGCGCAAGCGCGCCGTGGTTGGGCAGAGAGAGGCGACATCATCAACACCTTCTCGTTGAAACAATTTCTGAAAAAGTTGAAGTAGAAAATAAAAAAGCCGCCCAAGTTTCAGATACAAATGAGCGGCAAGGTGAGTGGTCTGATACTCAAACATTCATCAAATGATCTCGTCGATAAGGCCGAATGCGAGCGCTTCATCAGCTGTCATTTCTTTATCTTTCTGACTCTCGGCTCTTATTTCAAGAATTGTTTTGCCGGTTCGTCTCGAAAGAATCTCGTCGAGCTTTCGCTGCGCCACCTCAGCTTCTTTTCTTAGTCCTGCCATCTTTTTCTTACTTCGCATAATGTCCAGAGTGATAGAAGTTTCGCGAAGATGATGGATCAGCAGTTCAGTGTTTGCAGCAGCTTGTCGACAATTGCATGCCTGTAGAATTACTGCCGCGGCTGAGAATGTGTACATACACGCAATGCCAAGCGTCTTTCCCTTGTAGAGTCGCAGCATGTCGTGTATGTCGAGACATGATTCGATGCCGCCGCCTTCGCTTGTGATATGTACTTCGATATCGGGGCTACCGGATGCCCTTAGCCATGCGAGAGCAGTGCGGACATACATTGCCATGTTGCCATCCACAGGTCCTGTCAAGTCGATGATGGATTGATTCAAGAGTCCTTCTTGGAGCTCTGTAAGTTCAAAGTTGCCATCAATTTTTTCATTGGACATGAGAACCTCCATTTATTATTCTTCCAGCTAAACCGTATCACCGAATGTGGTTGTTTGTAATATTGCGGAAAACACGAAGTAATGTACTGTTGTGGGTGGAAGAATGGTCTAAATCTTGTTTAGAAAGGTGAATTCGATGGAACGCAACAAAAAAGTGTTCGTCCTCGATACGAGTGTGGGCATCGCTGATCCGGACTGTTTATTCAGTTTCGGAGAACATGATGTTGTTGTGCCGTATGCTTCTCTGTGTGAATTTGACGGCCTGAAGAATGACGATGCTCGACCGATCGTTGCACAGAGCTCACGGAAATTCAGCCGTACTCTGGAGAGCCTAATTTCTTCTTGTTCCGACAATATTGGCACAGGTATCCAGCTCGACGGGCCATCCAGTGGACTCGCTACCGGACGGCTCTATTTCCGATCTGCGGAAGAATATATGGCTTTGTTGCCGGCAGAGCTGTCCCCAACCAAGCCGGACAATCAAATGCTTGCTCTTGCGAAGGGTCTGTGTGATGAGTTTCCCGAACGGGAAGTGGTCATGGTGTCGGGTGACATAAATCTGCGCATTCTTGCAAAGATTCTCGGTATCCGAGCCGAAGTATATCGCAATGGGCAGGTTTCCGAAATAACATTAGATCGCCTTGATGCAAGTGTGTTGGAGTTGCCATCCGAGCTGAATGAATACGTTATCAGCGCGTTCAATGAACTCCGCGCGGGTGTTGCCTGCTCGCATTTCAAAATCGATAAGATGTTTGGAGTAAAACTTGCCGTCGGACAGTGTATATGCGCCGGTGCTGATCCGGAACAATTCTTCGCCGTCGTGCGGGATTGTTCCAATGGTCATGCGATTCTGGAAGTGGTCCCGGATTATCGTCAGGCTGCAAATGCAATATGTGGAGTGTCGGCTCGCAATGTGGAGCAGGTGTTCTATATGCATCATCTTATGAGTCCGGCGATCGATCTGGTTATAGGTCATGGGCCTGCGGGTACCGGCAAGACATTTCTTGCACTTGCTGCTGCTCAGGAGCTCTTGCGACTGGGAAAATTCTCACGAGTCATTGTTACTCGCGCGATGGTACCTGTCGGAGGGGGCAAAGGGCCGGGCTGGTTTCCTGGTGACAAAAACAAGAAAACCGCAGACTGGATGGGTGCCATCAATGACAACTTGAGGGAACTCAAGAAAAAAACCTCTCTTAATGGAGGGGCTGCACCACAAAGAACATCCACAGCTCATGGTAAGAGGTTGCATAGGGGAAGCCAACGTAGTTCCAATAATCCATATCATGGTGCCGGCGGCAACCAGGTCAAGCCGCAGGTTGAGGTCGAAATGATAGACCTTATTCGTGGTAGGACTCTCAATGACACGATCGTTTTCGTGACTGAAGCACAAAACCTCATAAACGTGGAGGTGGAGACGCTCTTAACAAGGGCCGGCACAAACACCCGCTTTTTTCTTGATGGTAATGTCGATCAGATCGATCCTCACTACTTGTCCAAGGCAAACAACGGTCTTGCGTGGGCGATTGAAGCCTTCACAACTCCGGCGTGTGGCGGTTCGTGGGAACGCCTTGGTTGTATGAATCTAACGCAAGTCGAGCGCTCGATACTTGCAGCAGAGGCTGTCAGGCGTTTCTCGATCCTTTCCCACAAGACACCTCGCTAATACTTTGGTCGTGTTTACGATCCTCATCGCGCTGCAATTGCAGCCGGTGGGGATTTTTTATTTTTATCTTGTGCTGGGGAAGATTTGGTCACAACTCAAAATTTTATCAGTCATAAAATTTTGGTCGCGACCCCGCCTCGGCAGGTGATTTCTGTACAAAGTGTCGGGGAGAGGACTTGAACCTCCATGGGTTACCCCGCCTGCTCCTAAGGCAGGTGCGTCTACCATTTCGCCACCCCGACACTTTACACGGAAACGTCTACCATTTCGTCACCCCAGCTTTCATTTCGGACAAGTTTAAAACTTTGCCCCGCAAACTTTAGTATACTTTGTCGTCACAAGTCTGTCGCTTGTCGACACAAGCAACAGCTCGCGACCCCGTCTCGCGGTTTCGCTCTGCTGAGCGAAACATCGCTGCGACTCGGACGGTCGCCGGAAGCGAAGCAGTTCGCTTCCTAAAAACGAAAGGCTCTAAGAGCCT
>CAIMFR010000029.1 GCA_903840375.1 Candidatus Adlerbacteria bacterium | reverse complement strand
TTATGGGTTTACGAAACCCTATAATCGATTGAGATCTAAAATTCGCACGCTTTGCACCACATATATGCAGATGCAAAAGAAAACGTTTGAGACAGAGATCGGCGGCAAGACACTGGTCGCGGAGTTCACCGACCTCGCCGAGAATGCCAACGGATCGGTGATCTTGCGCTACGGCAATACGACCGTACTCGCCACAGCCGTGATCAGCGAAAAGACGCGCGACGATATCGATTATTTCCCGCTCACCGTCGAATATGAAGAGCGCTTTTACGCAGCGGGGCAGATACTCGGCAGCCGCTTCGTTCGGCGCGAGGGTCGCCCATCGGAGGATGCAATTCTTTCCGGTCGTATCGTTGACCGCACTATCCGCCCGCTTTTCCCGCAACATATCCGCAACGAAGTGCAGGTGATAATCACCGTACTTGCGCTCGATGAAGAAGATCCGAACGCTCTCGCGGTAAACGCCGCGTCGCTCGCTCTCGCAACATCAGACATCCCGTGGAATGGCCCTGTTTCAGCGGTGCGCATCGGCAGAAAAGAGGGTGGCGACTTCATAATCAACCCGACCTACGCTGAACGCGCAGAAACAACACTCGACCTGCTCGCGTGCGGCAAAGACAGCACGATAAACATGATAGAAGTGAAGGCTCTTCGCGCTCAGGAGGATGATGTCGCCGCCGGGTTCGTCCGTGCGGTCGAGGAACATGACAAATTACTCGCATTCCAGCAGAAAATCGTTGCAGAAATAGGCAAACAAAAGCGCGATATGCCGCAGCCGGTATTGCCGGAGGCTCTCACGGCTCTCTTTGCAGAAGTTGTCGAACCGAAGCTTACTGAAACAGTGTTCGCGGGTGTAGCCGGTAAAAAACTTTTGTATGCACTGAAAAAAGAGTGGCTCGCCGCAGTAAAGGCGACGGAAGGACTTGCTGACTATGTGAAGCTCGCTGAACGTTTTTACGAAAATAAAGTTGACGAAGAGATCCATCGCGGCGCGATCGAGGATAATAAGCGCGCGGATAATCGCGGCTTTGACGAAGTGCGACCGCTTTTCGCGCAAGCAGGCGGCGTTTCTTCAATTCTCCACGGTTCCGGAATCTTCTACCGCGGCGGCACACACGTCTTTACCGCTCTCACGCTCGGCGGGCCGGGGGATTCCCAGCTTGTCGACACGATGGAGGAGCGCGATGTAAAGAAACGCTTTATGCACCACTACAATTTCCCGCCATTCTCTGCAGGAGAGACCGGGCGCGTTGGAGGACTCAACCGCAGAATGATAGGCCACGGCGCGCTTGCAGAAAAAGCGCTTGAAGCCGTTCTTCCACCTGCAGAACAATTTCCGTACACCATCCGCCTCGTATCCGAATGCTTCGCATCGAATGGTTCTACCTCGATGGGATCGGTCTGCGCATCAACACTCGCCCTCATGGACGGCGGAGTTCCGATAACCGCACCGGTCGCAGGCATAGCTGTGGGATTGATGATGCAAAACGCCACGACATATAAAGTGCTGACCGACATCCAAGGACCGGAGGATTCACACGGCGACATGGACTTCAAGGTTGCAGGTACGAAAGACGGCATCACTGCGATACAAATGGACATCAAGCTCGACGGTGTGCCGGTACCGATACTTGTCGAGGCGCTCGGCAAGGCAAAGGCGGCACGACTACACATTCTCGATGTCATTACAAAGGAAATTGCTGCACCACGCGCAAACATCTCGTCGCGCGCGCCTGAAATAATTTCTCTCAAAGTGCGTCCGGATCAGATCGGACTCGTCATTGGCGGCGGCGGCAAGACGATAAACGGAATAAAAGATACTACCGGCGTGGAAGACATCACGATAGAAGATGACGGCTCGGTGTACATCACCGGCAAGGGTGGCACAGCAAGCAAGGCTCGCGCGATGATAGAAGCTATCGTAAAAGAATACAAACCGGGCGAAGTGTATGACGGGGAAGTGACGCGCATGATGGACTTCGGCGCATTCGTGCGCATCGGTCCGGGCAAAGATGCCGAGGGATTGGTGCACGTTTCAGAGATCGCACCGTTCCGCATCGACAAGATTGCACAGGCTGTCTCGGTCGGAGAGAAAGTACGGGTTATGATAAAGGAGATAGACGAAAAAGGCCGCATCAATCTCTCGATAAAAGCGGCTGATCCGGACTTCGCAGCACGCAAAGGCCTGACTCCATCTACAACACAAACAAATAGAGTGTAGGACACTATATAGTCGTCGTTCGTTCGGAAAAGAAAATAATTTTTCTTTTCTCTCTCTTCACTAGACTATGCCAACGCAAACGGATATAAACAACACCACTCCTGATCCAGGCATTGCACCGACAAATGCCGTCACTATTCCCGTTGCACCAGCCGCACCAAAACTTCCGCCGGCAACACCTTCAGCACACATCGATATAGCATCGATACTTTTGCCGAAAAAGGAGATGCGTGAGGCACAAAGAATAAACGCCGGCGCACTGCTTGCACAGGAAGTCACGGCTGGCGCACAAGGAGTTGCCGCTGCGCAACAGACTGTAGATACCGCCACACAGACAGCGATTCCGAGAGAGGGAGCTGCCACACCTATTCAGCCGGCAGTAGTACCAGAAATCACTGCGGCGCCACAATCACAAGCTATACAAGGACAAGTACCGCCGACAGTAATGCAACCCGTTTCACCTCAACCGTTGACCGTGCCTCAGCAAATAGCACCGCAAACCACTCCCGCTGAAGCAAGCAAAGTCGTGCCCCTTGAAACATATCAAAGTGATATAGAAAAAATAATCCAGCAAAAAAACGTTTCTACGATCACAATAGCGGCTGCGGAAGCGGAAAAACGCGCTTCGAGCGGCACACAAGATGAACAAAATGCGGCAAAAGCTGAACAAAATGCAAAAATATTGGCAGCCACTAAGCGCGCCGCGCTGATATTCTTTGGTGTCGCACTTGTCAGCGTTTCCCTGGGACTTCTGGCATATCTCATACTGCGGCCGACCACTGTTTCTGTTACGTCGGCAACGCAGGCGCCGTTCATTTCCGTAGACAACACCATCGTTATGCCGGCAACGCAGGACATTTTAACCCGCGGTGGATTGATGGCTGCCTTGGAAAATGCAAAGAACAGCACGTCACTTGCGCTCGGTCTTGTCGATTGGATCGCACCGGTCATACCTGCAACATCCACAAACAGCCTGCCTCAGACGATGAGTGCACAGACATTTCTTGGAACATTAGCGCTCCATATACCGGCCACACTTTTGCGCAACATTGAGCCAACATTCCTACTCGGCATTCATTCATACGACGGCAACCAGCCATTTCTTATACTTACGGTCGATTCATACGAACAAGCATATTCCGACATGCTGGCGTGGGAGCTGTCGATGAAGGACGATCTCTCACCGTTGTTCGCCTATGTGCCGCGCATACATATTCCGGAGGAAAATTTGGGAACAGGCTCACCAACGACCACATCGCAATTTTTACAAACACCTTTTGTCGATAAGGTGCTGGAAAATCACGATACACGTGTGATCCTGAACTCGACCGGCGACGTCTACTTCTTGTGGACATTCCTCGACCGTAACACCATAGTCATAACGACCAACCAGTACACACTGCGCGAAATAATCTCACGAATAAAACAAGCTCCGGTGGTCGCAGTGCCCGGACAGTAGAAAGTTTGCACACGAAACGTGATTTGTTATGATGTGCCTACAGGGAAACGCCCTCTATTATTTTTTACAAAACTATGGATACTGATAAAAACGTACAATCGAAGCTTGAATTGCAGGAGGAATTGAAAATTGTTGAAGATCAACTTGAGAGTATGGGCAAGAAAAATCCGTCCAGCAAAGATGACTGGGAGACGGAAGTGAACGGTGCTGACCCGACAGCAACAGAGCCGGACGAACTCGCCGACCGCATGGAAGAGTACGAGGAAAACGAAGAAGAAATAGCCGCACTCGAAGCCCGAAGGAAAACAATTCTTGAGTCGCTTGAGAAGATGGGGAATGGAATGGCGGAATAATTGAGTTTTTATTTCTATCCTGTACAATGCGCCGATGCAATACGCACGGGTATTCGGCGCACAGACATCGCTTCTTTCGCCGCAGATCGTTTCAATAGAGACAGATCTCTCGCGGGGACTTCATGCATTCACACTGGTTGGACTGCCTGACAAAGCGGTCGAGGAGTCACGCGACCGAGTGGCGGCAGCTATCAAACACAGCGGCTTCGAATCCCCGAAAAGCCGTAATCAGAAAATAGTCATCTCACTTGCACCCGCCGATCTGAAAAAGGAAGGGCCGATGTTCGACCTGCCGATCGCGCTTTCATACCTACTCGCGGCGGACGACATTCGTTTCGATCCTGAACCGTATATTTTTATCGGGGAACTTGCGCTGGACGGCACATTGCGGCCGGTGCGCGGTGTCTTGCCGCTTATCGTCGAGGCGAAAAGGGCAGGGAAGAAGGCGGTCTTTGTGCCGAAAGAAAATGAAAAGGAGGCGGCACTCGTTGGAGGAATAGACATTTACGGCGCGGACAACTTGTCGCAAGTCGTCGACCATTTAAATGAAAAGAAGTCGAAACGCGAGGAAGCTGCACGGAGTGAGCCTCTTGCACATATGACTCCTGCGCCGCAGACACACCTCGAATCATCGCCGACAGAAACGCAATTCGCCTTTGAAGATATTCGCGGGCAGGAAAATGCCAAACGCGCCGCTCTTATTGCGGCAGCAGGCGGACACAACCTCGGACTCTCCGGCCCGCCGGGCACAGGCAAGACAATGCTCGCTCGCGCACTTGCATCCATTCTTCCGCCGCTTTCCTTTGACGAAATGCTCGAAGTTAACGGGATCCATTCCGTCGCCGGTACGCTGCGCGGAGAATTACTCACTGTGCCACCGTTCCGCGCACCGCATCACACCGCGTCGTATGTTTCCATAGTCGGAGGAGGAACGAACCCGCGCCCGGGCGAAGTGACGCTCGCACATCGTGGTGTACTATTTTTGGACGAGTTTCCGGAATTCGACCGACGTGTCATCGAGACGTTGCGCCAGCCGCTTGAAGATAGGATCATCGCCGTCGCGCGTGCAAAGGGGACTGCGCTTTTTCCGGCACACTTCACGCTTGTTGCCGCGATGAACCCTTGCCCTTGCGGCAATTACGGCCATCCGGACATCGAATGCACCTGCGCACCGTCTGCACTTGAGCGTTATCGACGAAAAATGTCCGGCCCGATAGCCGACCGCATCGACCTCTGGGTCACGATGGGGCCGGTGGAGCTGAGTGAGCTTGGAAAAAAGACAGTTGCCGGTACGGAAACCGCGGTCGCACGGCGACAAGTGGAAGGTGCGCGAAAGATGCAACAGGAACGATTCGCAAAGCCAGGCAACGATTCCTCGGCCGCCAAAAGGAAAAATAATACCGCAGCAAACAGACTAAACAGCGACCTCTCGCCAAGAGAATTGGAAGATCTCGCACCGCTTTCCGCACAAGCGCGAGCCATCCTTGAAAAAGCGGGGCAGCGCTTAAATCTTTCACCGAGAGCGTTTCACCGAGTAATAAAAGTAGCGCGCACCATAGCCGACATAGAAGGCGCAAAAGATATAAACGAACAACACATCCTCGAAGCACTGCAGTATCGGGAGAGGAAAATGTAAGTCTTCAAGGAGCGACTAAAAAACGCTCCTTTATTTTTATCTCATGATAAGATACATTTACCCACATGACACAACACAACCAATCTCTTGCAGAGCTGTTGGTGCGTAGAGGGTTCGTTTTTCAACACACAGGAGAGTCCTTGGAGGTAATCACCGAGCAGCCACGCACACTCTATCTAGGAATCGACCCAACCGCTGATTCTCTTCATGTTGGACATCTCATGTCGTTAATGATGTTACGACATTTTTCTTCATTTGGTCATAAAATTGTAGTCCTCATTGGAGGAGGGACAGCAACAATCGGCGACCCGTCTGGTAAAAGCGAGGAGCGAGTTCTTCTTGAAGAGGGGACTGTCGGGGCAAACACCGCAGCAGTCAGTGTTCAGATAAGCAAGGTTCTTGGAACCTCTGAATTTACAATCGTAAATAACATAGACTGGCTTGGTCCGTTACCCGTACTGGGTTTTCTGCGAGATATTGGTAAATATTTTTCGCTTAATGAAATGATCCGCAAAGAGTCAGTTCGTCGGCGAATTGAAGATCCAAAAGGTTCTATTTCTTTCACTGAATTTTCATACTCGATTTTACAGGCATTCGATTTTTACATACTACACCACAAATACGGCTGTGATTTGCAAATAGGAGGCTCAGACCAGTGGGGTAACATCACAGCTGGTATTGAATTGCTTCGCAAAAAAGATGGAGTTGAAGTCCACGGAATCACCATTCCTCTACTAGTTAATTCTGTCACCGGAAAAAAGTTCGGCAAAACTGAAGATGGGGCGATATGGCTCGATGCACAAAAAACCACACCCTATAAGTTTTATCAGTTCTGGATGAAAACTGATGATAAAAATGTGCCAGCATATCTTCATTTTTTCACCACACTATCGGAGGAGGATATAGACAACCTATCTGCATCAGCGGTCAGCGCTCCTGAACTTAGAGAGGCACAGGCACGATTGGCTTTTGAAGTCACCACACTTATTCATGGACATGATGAGGCTGTTAAGTGCAAAAATGTGTCTCACATAATTTTCGGAGGTGATTCACAGGGCATCACTAAAGATGAGATGACGCTGCTTCTTTCAGAAGCACCAAGCCTTAAACTAAATGAAGAATTGAATGCTGATGGAATGGAGTTGACAGATGTGCTGATTAAGGGATCTTTAGCATCCTCCAAGAGAGAGGCGCGCAATCTAATAGAGAGTGGTGGTGTTTCACTTAATGGCCAAAAAATTAAAGACCAAAAGTTTTTACTCACGGCTAATCACCTCAAAAATGATTTTGCGACAATAAGAAAGGGCAAGAGGGATATTCTTCTCGTATATCGTTAACATATAGCTATATTTTAACGCACTCTGCAAAACCACCGGGGGGTCTTTTTTACTCCGTCGCACCAAGCGGTAGGTCGCCGAATGGGTTTTTCGCGCCGCGGACTTCGAAGTGGAGATGCGGGCCAGTGGATTCGCCGGTCGAGCCGACTTTTCCTATCAGATCGCCCTGCGACACGGTGTCACCGGCTGAAACGAGTATCTTGCTCGCATGTCCGTAAAGCGTCTGCGTGCCATTGTCATGCTGGATAACGATGTAGTTGCCGTAACCGCCGTTCCATGCGCCGTTGAAGCGAGCAATGATGACAACACCGTCTGCTGCCGCATAAATATCCGTGCCCTTCGCCGCTCCGATGTCGACTGCGTTTAACCCATGGAGGCTCTGCGTAATAGCGCCACCACCGACAGGCCATGCAAAATAACTACCCATGTCCGGCCCGCCGGTGCCGCGCAATCTTGCGGGAACGAATTTCGTTATCTTTGTCGTCTTGGTCTTAGACGTGCCGGACGAAACTATCTGCGAAACAGCCGGCCCCGTATCACCGTTCGGAATGATGACAGTGTCGCCAACCGAAAGCGAAGCGCCGTCGGCTAAATCGTTGTACTGCGCTATTTCGTGCGCGTCAGCCTTGTATGTTTTGGCGAGGCTTGCGAGCGTTTCACCCTTTATCACCGTGTGCTGTAAGCCTGTTATCGGCAAAATGATGAGCGAGTCGCCCGGGTGTATGACGCCGCCTTTTATATCATTTGCCAGAACGATGGTGTTCACCGACACACCGAACATTTTCGAGATCTCGGACAGCGTGTCGCCGGGACGCACGGTGTAAACACTGATCTGTGAAGTGGTCGGCTTCATCTCGATGTCTGCCGCCGTTCCGGACGGGCCATCCTGAGGAAGGAGAGCCGAACCTCCAACCAGCGAGATATCGCCACCACCAACGGAAGGATTTGGGTTGATATTAACCGCAGGAGTCAACAGTGCCATGGTCTGCGAGTTGGAAGGTGAGGAGGCTGCCTCAGTGGTCGGCGCGGTCGTCTGAAGAAATGACGCAACATCGGAGAAGAAACTTGCCGATGCCTGGCGCGGCAGTACCAAAGCGGAAAAAGCCACTCCAAGCACGAGCGCGACACCGAACGGTTTTTTTGCCTTCTCCCCGAGCGACGGCTCAACAGTGGGAGTTGGGTTTAGTTTAGATTCTATATGCATGAATGCGTATCGCCTTCACTCGTTAGAAAAAGAAAAACCGATCTTCTTTTCCTAACTTCGCTGGGTAATATGCCTGCCTCTGGAATAGCTTCCTAATTGGTGATATATGGCTTAATGAAGCCACTTCGCCCTCTGTTCTGATCGGTACATGTTCTACTATATATGAGTGAGAATGAGAGTCAACGATTGACAAAAATCGCAAAAATGAGGGTTTGGTAAACCGCCCATGTGCTGGTAGATTGTAATGATGACTGAACAGACCAGCGGACAGACAGGCTCACATTTGGACGGGTTGAATGAGGCTCAACGCGAGGCGGTTTTACAGACCGACGGACCTTTATTAGTGCTCGCAGGTGCCGGGGCAGGGAAGACGAGGGTCATTGCGCACCGGATATTGGAGATAGTACGACGCGGAACTGCACCTGAAAATATTCTTGCCATTACCTTTACCAACAAAGCAGCAGGCGAGATGCGCGAGCGAGTAGTGAAGCTTCTCAACGAGAGCGGCTACGCTGTGCGGCAAAACCAACAGTACGTGCAGTCAAATCACAATGCGACACATGTGCCGGAGGCAAGAAAGTTCGACCTTGAGGCGCCGCCGTTCGTCTCAACCTTCCACTCGCTCGGCCTTTCTATTATTAAAGAGCATGCGAAAGAGCTCGGCTTCAAACATACGCCGAACATTTATGATCGCGCAGACTCTATGCGCGAAATGAAAAATGCGTTAAAAAATCTCAGTGTCGAAGATATCGAACCGCGCGCGGCGCTTGGTATGACGTCGAAACAAAAGGGGAATGGGGTGACGGCGAGTCAATTTGCCGAGAATGTCGCCGGTTCGAGCAACCCACGCGAACGTATCATCGCGCAGGCATGGCTCATGTACGAGGCGACGTTGCACAAAGACGGGGCGCTCGACTTCGACGACCTACTCCTCCGCGCGATGCACCTCCTCCGCGACAATGCCGAAGTGCGCGGACAGTACCAACGTCGCTGGTCGCACATCCACATCGACGAGTATCAGGACACGAACAAGATACAAGCGAAGATGGCAGAAATGCTCGTCGGTGAGAAAAATAATATTTGCTGCGTCGGTGACCTCGACCAATGCATCTACAGCTGGCGCGGGGCGGAGATCGCGAACATGATGTCGTTCGATAAAAAGTTCCCGGGCGGTAAAATGGTGCTGCTGGAACAAAATTACCGCTCTACGAAAAATATTCTTGCGGCGGCAAATGAAGTAATTTCAAAGAACAAATGTCGCCAGGAGAAAAACCTCTTCACTAACAATATAGAAGGCGAGAAGGTGTCGATCTATCAGGCGTTCGACGAGACGGACGAAGCGGGATTCATCGCACGGAGAATAAAGGAGCTGCGTGCGGACGAAGGCGCAAAACCAAGCGACTTTGCCGTACTCTATCGCGCCAACTTCCAATCGCGTGCGATAGAAGAGGCTTTGCTCACTGCTGACATTCCATATCAAGTGCTCGGCACGCGCTTTTTTGAAAGAAAGGATATAAAAGACGCACTGTCATTCATACGCGCGGCGCTTCGCGGCGGCTCGGCCGACCTTGCTCGCATTGCAAACGTGCCGGCGCGCGGTATCGGCAAAGTTACGTTGCTCAAAATACTCGCCGGGCGCGAAAATGAGCTGAATGGCGCGACGCGTGACAAGGTGTTGAATCTGCACGCGATATTCGCGCGCATCCGCGATGCGGCAACACATTCGACACCGTCGGAGTTGGTTCGACATGTAATTGTCGAGACAGGCATGGAACGCGACTGCAGAGAAGATAAAATAGACGGCGTCGAACGGCTTGATAACTTGAAGGAACTTACATCGCTCGCATCGCGATACGACGAGCTGTCTCCTGAGACCGCGCTCGACACATTCCTCGAAAATGCAGCCTTACAGAGCGATCAAGACGAATTGAAAGAAGACTCGAACGCCGTGCGCCTCATGACTGTCCATGCGGCAAAAGGCCTTGAGTTTCCTTACGTTTTCATCACCGGACTGGAGGAAGGACTGTTCCCCTACGAGCGCGAAGGTGACACGTCGCGCGACAACGAGGAGGAACGGCGGCTCTGCTACGTCGCCATCACTCGCGCGGAGAAAAGACTTTTTCTCACGTATGCTTCATATCGCACAGTCTTCGGTTCTAAAAACGCGACCATTCCTTCGCAATTCCTCTCCGACATATCGGATGATCTGATCACGATGGAATCGCCGGAGCGAATAGGGAAGACTATATACTTGGAATAACATGCAAAAGAAAAGATCACTCGGACAACATTTTCTGCATTCGACCGCATATCTGCGCGCCGTTGCCGATGCCGGCAACGTGAAAGCGGGGGATGTTGTGCTCGAAATAGGCCCCGGCGATGGCGCACTCACTCGCGAACTCCTTGCGCGTAGCGCGAAGGTTGTCGCCGTGGAAAAAGATCATCGGCTCATTCCGCTGCTTGCGGAAAAATTCGCGAATGAAATAACGGATGGGAAGCTGGTATTGCACGAAGGCGACGCACTTGAGGTCGACCCTGCGACGCTCGGACTTGAAAACCATCACTTCAAACTGGTCGCAAATATTCCGTATTATATAACCGGCGCGCTGTTCCGGAAATTCCTTTCCGGGGACATGCAGCCGTCAACATTGGTGTTTCTCGTGCAAAAAGAAGTCGCCGAACGCATCGCGCGAAGCAAGAAAGAAAGTATCTTGTCGCTTTCGGTCAAAGCATACGGCATGCCGAAATATGTGAAGACCGTTCCGCGCGGCGCGTTCTCTCCCGCGCCGTCGGTGGACTCTGCAATATTGCTCATCTCCGACATCTCACGGGAGAAATTTAATAATTCAGAGCACGAACAACGTTTTTTTGAGCTGATCCACGCAGGCTTTGCACAAAAAAGAAAGCTGCTGAAAAGAAATATTGAAGGAGTGCTCGGTCAAAATGCGGCTGAAAAAATGGCTTTAGCGGACATCGGGGAAAAAGCAAGGTCGGAGGATGTTCCAATAGAGAAGTGGCTCACTTTGGCTCGAGCTTAAATAATACTCACACCAACATATTGCAGCCGCATTCCTGCGCCGTACGGGATAAAAACAAGATAAGGAGGAACCGGAATCGGGATCCATTGTCCGCAAGTAAACGGCGTATCGGCAATACCTAGGAGTTCTTGCCCGGAGTGGGTTGGCGGGCCTTCGGATGCTAGGATTGTTTCAGGGGTATATATGTAGATCTCGGGCGGGGCAGGAATTACTCTTGCGGTGGCAAGTTGTATCCATATTTCAGGTTCAAAATCTATCCCTTCGCATGGAATCGCTGCTATAATGCGCCCACCGATAGAAAGGCCGAGTGCCGCTGTCGACGCCGGCGCAAAGACCGAACTAAAAACTAACGCAAGTGTGGTTAAGATGTGCGCAAGGAAAGCCATACTTTTTAGTATACCGCATAAACTGCGGTGTATAATAGTTGCAATGAGTGTGCACAAATATCTTCCCAGCGGTCAATTCACCACCGTCACCATTTCCATAGCGGCGGCTGTTGGCCTCATTTATGCCGCAACATACATAACACAGCAAAAACAGTCAGAGAGCAGTAATTTGCAGACGGAAAACATACCTACACAAACAGCTTCACAGGGTGATTGGGCGACATCACTTTCCGCAGTCCAAGCACAGAGCGGAGTCATCGCACCAACCTCAACTACTGACACCGCGAATGCACTACGTCAGTCGGTACAAGGCAGCAACCTGACCGACACCATCTCGAAAACACTACTCATCAACCTGACCGACGCACAGTCACAAGGGCTCGGCGCCGATGCTACGACACAAGCACAGATCGTACAACAGGCGGTCGACCAGATAAATACCACACGGCAAACTCCTGCACATACGCAAAATGACCTTGTCATCGTTGATGATTCTACCAGCGCACTCCACACATACGGCAACGCGTTGATCTCAACTATTACCAAAGACTCAGGTAATAACGGAAACGCGACCATCGCGGCACTCGGCCTCGCAACTGACAAGAATGATCCGAGCCAACTTGATGTACTAAAACGGATCGAGGCAAATTACCGCTTGCAGGCGAGCGATGTAGTACGACTCCCCGTTCCGCGGTCACTCGCCGGGTTACATCTCCAACTGATAAACACTCTTGTGCAGATAGCAGACACATATCCCGACATGGAACAGCTTATCGCCGACCCGCTGCGCGGACTTTCCGCATTACAACGCTACCAAGCGCTCAGTGGGGCAGCCTGGAATGTGTTCATAAGCACCGCACAAATACTCGTTAAAGACGGTATAATTTTCAACAAGGACGAGCCGGGGGATGCGTGGAGCTCTATCGCGTCATCGCAGGTCACACCACCGCAAACACAACAACAGTAGAATATCTATGACCAGAAGCAGAAGAATTTTCTTTATAATACTTATTGCTCTTTTGTTAGTGCTACTTGTCGCCCTTCTGTGGTGGTGGTTACTGGGGAAGCCAGCACAACAGACGACAGGCACTTTCGGCACAGCACAGAACAAACCGGCTGCCGGCACCACTGGGGGACAGCCTACGAATCTAGGTGCGCAGATCCCCGGAACAGGTGCGGCAGGACAGTCAGTCAATGTTAGCGGTGGCGTTGGTACACCCGGTACCGGAGCAACGACGAACATCTCTTCAGGACTATCAGGGGTATCGTGGATACCATCCACAATGACCATAGGTGGGGTAATTGGGGGTGTTGGAACGACAGCCGGAGGAGCTGTGGCAAATGTAGGAACTTCTGCTTCGACCGCCGCGGCGGCGGCTTCTACTGCAGCTATAACTGCCTCGACTGCTGCGGCGGCAACGACAGCTTCTTCAGCTGCTGCAGCTGCAGCAGCGATCATAGCATCTTCCACTCCTGCCGCGGCAGCAGCTGAAAAGGCCGCTGTGGCAGCTGCTGCCGCGGCAGCAGCTGCCAAGGCCGCGGCGACTGCAGCTTCAGCTGCGGCGGCTAATCCTACCACTTCCACTACTGCGGCAGCTGCCGCCTCTGCGGCTATAGCTGCAGTCGCAGCAAAAGCAGCCTCTGCTTCCGCGGCGGCCTCTGCGTCTGCAGCAGCTGCCACAGCAGCAGCTGCTGCCACCGCTGCTTCCGCCACTGCGGCAGCTTCTGCAGCGTCTGCCACAGCAGCAGCTGCTGCCGCTTCTGCCACTGCGGCAGCTTCTGCAGCGTCTGCGTCTGTTTCTGCCGCGAGTGGCGGAACGATCGGCATCCCAAATGTGTCGTGGATCTCCGGCTTACCAACCACAATCATCACACCATCAACACCAGTTCAACCGACCCCGATCATTGGCGGAAACGGCACCGTTTTCAATCCGACCCCGATCAATACTGTTAACACGCCAAACAACCTTGGCCCGCAAGTCGGATTCATGCCTGCAATAGGTTCATCTGGAAATCCAAATACGAACAATAACAACGGTTTGGGGATCGGCGCAGCGCTTATTGGCACAGGACTTGCAGGTGCGGTTGGTTGCGCTGGCGGAGCAGCTTTACAAGCGCTCGGAAGCGCGGTGTTTGGCGCAGGAGTAGGCGCCGGCACTGCTGTGGTTAGCACAGCCGCATCAGGCGGCACTTCCGCAGCATCAGAAAGCAGCTCTGCCTTGTCGGTCCTAACCAGCGACCTCTCAACTCATATCGCTCTTTTCACGGTTAATGGTCAGCTTAGTGGGATCAATGGCCAACTCGCACAAGCAAACGCATTGCACATGTCTGACCAGGCAAAAACCAATATTGCCGACTGTCTAACACGTGTGCTGTCTAAGGTCATACTCCAAACCATGACAACAAGCATTGTTAACTGGATCAATTCCGGTTTTAACGGCAGCCCGTCCTTCGTCACCAATCCGACACAATTCTTCACCAATGTTGCCGACCAGGCCGCAGGGCGTTTTATACAGGGCAGTGCACTGTCATTCCTCTGCAGCCCGTTCAGTCTACAAATACGTATTGCTATCGCACAGAGTTATGCGGGAAATGCACCATCCTGCACACTCACCAAGATCATGAGTAATATACAAAACTTCATGAACGGCGACTTCAACTCCGGAGGATGGGCGGGCTTACTGTCATTTACGACCATGCCGACCAACAACCCGTTCGGGGCGTACATTTACGCCGATGTCGGCTTACACTATGCCGTACAGACAGCACAGGGGGAGCAACAACGACAACTCTCCCTCGGCAACGGATTCCTCGATTTCAAACAGGAGACAAATTGTCACAATGTAAATAGCAGCGTTGGAAATCCAGCACCGGCGGCAACCGCCAACACTTCTGTAGATCTGATTGGCTCTTATGATAACGGTGGCGGTGGTAGCGGAACAAATAGCAATGGCAGCACTTTCTCCAACAGTAATTCATCATCCGGTAGTGTTTACAAGGTGTGCGACCTCAAGAACACGACCCCAGGCAGTGTTATATCCAACACACTCAATGAACAGCTTGGTGTCCCGACAAAAGAGCTCGAAACAGCAAAATATTTTGATGAGATCCTTTCTGCTCTTATGAACCAACTACTGGTGAATGTTGTTGGCGTCAACGGAAACGGACTTTCACAAGCAAGCGGTCCGACGGGCATTCAGAGTGATTACTACACACCAGACCAACAACAAGCTCAGGCGATCATTCAACAGATTCTGCCTACAACGCAGAGCAATAGCTCGATCGCACAAAATTATGGCAATATCAACCAAGGAGAAGCCAGTAGTCTAGAGAATGCTCAGTCACAATTAAACTCACTTGCCAATTGTTGGACATCCGCTGCAAATGCCGCTGCAGCCGCACAAAGCACAAACGCTGCGAACGCAGCAACAGCAACTTCAGAGGCAGCAAAAGCGGCGGCAATAGAGTCAGGATTCCAAGGTTATTACGGCTATGGCACAGCATACACACCGCCGGCAAAATCATCGCAGGAGTGGACCGCGGAAGAAAAAGCAGATACAGCAGCAGCAAATGCAGCCGGGGATGCAAGGATTACAGCAGCAGCAAATGCAGCCGCTGCGGCAGCAGAACTACATTCATTCGATCCGCAGACCACGCAATACAATAGCAATATCACGCTCGCCAACAATGCAATGACCCTTATCGGACAGCTGCAAGACCGAGCACAGGCGGCTAGCACGGCAGCTGATGCCACAGCAGTCCTCAATGACTACAATTCAGAGTTGTCATCCGGACAGTTAATAACTTCAGCTCAAGCCATAGCGGCACAGCAAGACAACGACCTTCTACAACGCCAACTCACCACCATAAACATACAGACAAGTACAAATACGGCACAATGCAATGCGTTCTCTTACTAACACAATGAAAAAACGACTCATATCCTTCGCAACAAAAACACTGATCGCTCTCATGTTGTTCGTCGTGGTCTATGCTCCGATAGGGGACATTGTCGCAACACTTCACACTCCGACGGCGTTTGCACAAGTGGCAGGTACTGCAGCACCAACAACACCCACAGCTGCAACGCCCGCTGCCACAGGAAACAACAAGGTCGAAGACTCCTTCTGCACGCTTGGTGGTGGCGTCAGCACCTGTATCGCAGGAATATATTCTGTTTTTGCAGTATCTCTCACATCCGTATTCGCATATATTGGCGGCTACATCTTCAGCTTTGCTGTCCAGATTTCACTCAACAGCGTCACTTATTCGCAGCTATTCCTCTCAAGCGGGTGGGCGTCAGTACGAGACATTGCCAACATGGCGTTCATATTCATGCTCATCTATATCGCCATAACCATTATCATCGAGGCGGAGACCTCCAACACCATGCGAACACTTGCATGGGTCGTCACGATGGCACTCCTCATAAACTTCAGTTTCTTTATAACTAGAGTCGTTGTTGATGCAGGAAACCTTCTCGCTATACAGTTCTACAATGCTATACCTGCAAAACAAACCATCCAAGATGCGGTAAACGGTAACGTTTCAAGCGCCCTCAGCGCACTTCCGAACTCTGTTGCTACAAGCGTCAGCAGCATGCTTCCAAATGCGCAAACAAAAGATCTCACCAGCACGATCATGCAGGCCGTGCAAATACAGGGTTTGATCGGTAATAATGCATTCAAACAATTCAACAATTCTAATGGTTTCCTAACCGCCTTGATCGTACAAATGACGGTCTACACGGCAGTTGGGGTTATATTCATAATCCTGTTCATTATTTTCTCACAAGTGGGGTTAAAATTTTTAATGCGTGCGATCGGGTTATGGTTCGTCATCATCGTCGCACCGCTCGCATTCGCAGCGCGAGCTATCTCCAACTCCAGCAGGCCGGCGAGAAAATATTACGACATGTGGCAAGATGCATTGATTAAATATTCTTTTTACCCTGCAATATTCTTGTTCACTTTTCTAATCACCAACAGCGTTATTAACGCTATGAGCCTGGGAAACGGTATCGTTCCACAAATATATGCATCTCTTTCCGGTGTCAGCGGCAATAGTGGTGCCACCATGGTAGGGCTCGGCGTAGCCATAGCAAATGTCGTGCTGCGCATGGGTATCGTCGTCATCATGCTTTGGTACGGACTCTCGGTTGCAGACAAAGTTATTTCTACAGGCAACGAGATGGCGCGCGGGATCACCGGCAAGATCGGTGCTGCAGTCGGCGGAGCAACATTCGGCATGGCAGCGCGTCTTGGACAAAGGACCATTGGACAGGGCGCACAGAGGTTTGCAGAAAGCGCCACTGGCAGGCGCTTAGCTGCGACTCCTATTCTGAGCGGGATCACACGCGGAGCACGCGCAATAGGCGGCGCAAGTTTCGATGTGCGGGGTGGGGGGTTGGCAAAGGCAGCTCTCAAACAGACTGGTATTACGCTCGGCAAACCACAAGAAGGAGGTTTCGCAGCTGTTGAGGCGGCGAGGATAAAGAAACTCACCGCGGTAACCGCCGGACTTAAACCATCAGCCCTTCAGATGGAAAAAGCTTACGAC
>CAIMFR010000028.1 GCA_903840375.1 Candidatus Adlerbacteria bacterium | reverse complement strand
GATGAAAATGAATCCCCGCTTCATTGTGCCATAAGAGAGACAAAAGAAGAGATTGGGCTCGATGTTTCTGAATTACAATTGGTCGGGGTATATTACGGACCCAAAAAGGGAGTCTTTACAGACTCACTTAAGTTTATTTTTTCCGGCGGTGTGTTGAGTGAACAGCAGATTGCAGAAATAAAATTACAAACGGATGAATTAGAAAAATATACTTTCATGTCGCCACAAGAAGCAATACCGCTTTTTTCTTCAAGTCTGCAGAAAAGTGTACCTGCCTGCTTGGAGGCAATCAAAAATAACACGGTAGCGTATATAGAATAACAAGCGTAAGATTGTTTGAATATAACTCTCGGACAGGCATAATATAAACAAAGCCTTTATTAACCAGCTTATTACAACAAATATGCAACATAAAATGAAATTATCATCGGAGCCCTTTGGTAAGATCGCTGGTAAAGAAAAAGTTATCGAGTCAAGATTATACGACGAAAAACGCCAACAAATCTCAATTGGGGATGAGATTGAATTTAGTGAGAATGAGAACCCCGAACATGTAGTAAACACCCGCGTAAAGGGTCTACTCCGGTATGCCTTATTTAAAGAGCTTTTTGCCGACCACGACCCCTCGCTTTTTGGAGAGAAAAGCAGAGAATTTCTTCTTGACCAAATCAAGCAATTCTACTCAGACGAAGACGAGCAGAAATATGGCGTCGTCGGTATTCGTATTGAAGTAATTGACTAGAACACATACTCGCTGTACTGTACAGAGCGTATCCATCCTGGGTACGCAACCCTCGTTGCTCAAGGGTTAACAGCCCCGACAATACACAGAGAGGAGTTCTTTGATGATACAAGTACGAAGCGTAGAACTCGGCGACCTGCCAGTTGTCGCTGAAATGATGCACAACGCGCTGGATCCATTTTATGGTGGAGACCATCGTTGATCTCGCTACAGGAAATGCGAATCTACTGGTGGGCCTTGAAACAATGTACGGCAAAAGCGCGCAGGAAGAATTTGCACAATGGTACGCTAGCGAGGAAGAAAAAATGCTCCGAGCGTTTCGCGACTCAGGGATTGCCCTGGATACGCAAACCGTACGGGCCATCCCTTGGTATCCGTCTGTCGTTCGTTCTTGACGGATCGAAGAAGAAAGAATAACCACCAGCATGGGCGCTGGTGGTTATTCTTTATATTGGTCGGCGAGCCATTTGCCTAGTTTGTCGTAATGGTCATTGTGCCGGAAGTCCTCAAGGAACCGATTCCACTCTTCATCGTTAAGCTCGGCAAGCGTTTGATTCCATCCATGTGGGATGAATATCCTACTTAGCAACCAGCCCCTTATGTTGTCGCCGCGTGGTTTTTCCGCAAGGGTTCCTGCATAAGTACCCTCGAATATTTTTACCTCGTTTTGTGTTGGATTGCCGTAAGCGATAACACCAGCAACCTCTACGTCTCGCGTATCATCTGGCCCAACCATTTTGGTTAGCCGCTCGTCTCCGATTGCGGTCAGTACAGGCTTAATCATTGGCCCGGGGAACCCGTTCAATGCTTTGACGGAGAAAGCGGCATCCTCAACAAAGAAAGGTTCCGTCGCATTCTGCATGGCCTGTTGTGCTTTGTGGCGTGCTACCTCAGCAACATCAAAACTCTGTATTTCTTCAAGTTTTAGGGTGCGCTGCCCGACTGAGACCCCATAGGGCCTCAGTCGTTCATCTGCGAGTTGAACCTTGGCTGCGTTGGACGTTATGAAGGCAAGATGTTCCATTGCGCATTGATTATATCACCAAGGCGTTTTGCCGCATAATTGGCACGCCCCCCATTATGAACAATGTGAAATGAAGTTTGCATTTTGCGAGCAATTTCCCGTGCGACCACGATTTCTCCGCGCTGTTCCCGCTCAACAAGTCTCCTGTCCAACGTTCTTTTCTTTGACGTGTCTTTTGCCCTCCGAGATAGTAGCTCATGGATACTGCAACGTATCACTACGTGGCAGTGAATGAGCGCATATAGTTCGGTCGGCATGATGGGAAGAATCCTACCATCGGGCATGATATCAACGTATGGTATTCGTCAAACAACAAGACGGGGTGGAGGTTGTTTCTTACAACACAGTGTTGGCGCGAGCGCTCATCGGTGAAGAAGTTGGCGAAACAGTAGATATTACAATGTCGGGCAAGAAGAAGAGCTTTCGCATCCTCAGTATCGAGTGACGCCGAAGCGCCAAATTATCTCATCAGCAGCCGCACCGCCTCCAAAAAGGTGGTGCTTTTTCTTAACGGCCTGTATTAACAGGCGCAAAAAGTCGAATGCGTTGGTTTGTAAGCGATACAATATTGCATACTTGTCAAGCTGTTGCTCCGCATGTTGAACGACATTAGAACCTAAACTTTGAGGCAATATAAGGGTATTTTGGGGCTGTAAGGGGAGTTGATACTCTCGAGCAGAAATCGCGCCACCGAGGGCCACAGCAAGCCACAGAGGTAACATACTTTAGAAAAGAAAAACCGCCCCAACGAGGGGCGGCATAAGCGTCGAAAGGCTGTGTTGTTTTTTGTACGATTGTTGTACTGAGTCGGCCATGGAGTTAGTTGAGAATTGTTTGCCAACGGTCGTACAAGGGTCTTGCTTGATCGATTGCAAAAGGGGCAACTTTTGCAAAAGATCGTTCGACTTTGCGACGGACAGTGTCCAACCCTGCATCGAAGTCCAGCGACTTGCGCCCGTAGGCAAAGTAGAAAAGCAGTGGCGCGTACGATAGGTTGGCAATACCATCCGCCGACCGTAGTATTTGAGCTTCAACAGATATACCATGTGAGTTGGCAGAACTGCTGTGACTGCGGATGCAGTTAGCGACACGTTCAATGGTCGCCGAGTTACATCCGAGTTGATGCAGAATGACCGAGGCCTTGCTCGCACCGGCGTCGCCATGCCCTTCCTTATTTCCCGACTGCAACGATGCGATATCGTGAAGCAATGCTGCGTATATGACCACCAATCGGTTCGCATTCTGTGTTGTTGCCAAATCGTCTGCGATTGCCACAACGCGCTCGATATGGTGTTGGTACACGCACGTTAGGTTGCGATCGATGTATAGTTGGCGCACCATGTCTGCAACGATCCGCTCGATGGGTCTGCCTTCGATGGTGTTGCGATAGTGTGCAACTTCTCGCGCCGCCTCCTCATACGTGGAGGATCGGTGGACAGGGTTGAGGTAGAAGTTGACGCCTGCGTGCAGAAGCGGTTTTTCACTCCCAAACTTGGCACGTATTGTTGCGCTGTTATTTTCGGACGGAATGTGTGACTCACCCGTCGCGGCCACCAATCTGTAGACAATGTTGTCACCCTCGACGATGCCCACAACCGACATGTCCCGTGTCATAAAGTGTGTTACTGCGTCGAAATACGGCGAAGGCTTCTCATGGCCGTACATGACCATAATGTCCTCAGCGGTCAGCCACACGGTTGAATACGAAGGAATATGCAGGCCGGCATTTTTTAGCGCGTCAAGAATTTCACGATATTTGTCGAAGAACTGTGGCCGGATGCAGAAAAACGCACGCTCGACCATTTCGCCATCTACTGGTTTCATCGGACGCTCCTGGGAACAAGGTGAACGCTTGCTGCAGGATAATTTGAATTTTCATATTGTCAATACCTACGACCTATTGACTTGTGTGCAAGTCGTTATTATTATTCACTCTAGACGAACCGCAATGTTTCCAACACAGGACAAGGAAGTGCGACCATGGTATCCGTCCCCATCCCTGGCTGTTCCGCAGCAACTGCTTCATGGCACTTGCGCGTTACAATTCTGCCGCAATGTAACCTTCGGTGCCGCTACTGTAACCCTCATGCATTGTTCCAGCACTCAGACACGCTGGGCGATGATGAAATCGTGGAGATCGTCGCAGCAGCGGTCGATTGCGGCATCAACCGCATTCACTGGACTGGCGGTGAGCCCTGCATCCGCAATGTAGTTAGCTTGTTCCGCCGTTCAAAGGAGTTGGGTGTGGCCGAACAGGTCATGACCACAAACGGTACATTGCGCCTCGAACAGATTGCGCAAATGAAGGACGCAGGGCTTTCCCGCGTTAACGTTAGTCTTGATAGTCTTTCGCCCGAACGCAATCTGCAGATCACTGGGCGCAGGCATATTCAGACGACACTGGGTTGGATAGAACAAGCGTGCCAGACGTTCGACCAGCCGACGAAGATGAACATCGTCCCCATGTCGGATAACGTGCACGAGATACCCAACCTCATCTCATTTGCTCAGCGTTTCTCGGGCAAGTTGATGTTGAAGTTCATTGAACTGTGCCCGAACAACCCTGCTTTCTATGGAAGCGAGATACAAGCGTTCGCGGTGACACGTGACGAGATTGTGAGGCACTCACCGCAGTAGGCCCGCTCTTGCCGTCCGATGGTGTTGGAGATAATCCGAACGCCGAGTACTATCTCGTCGGTGGAACAGGTGTACGGGTTATCCTCGTCACAATGCCTTCACAGGGGTTCAAGTGCGGGCTGGGTAGGTGCCGCAAACTGCGGGTCTCTCCCTATGGGCTCGCAGGGAGCTGTATTCAGCAAAAAGGGCTGCGGCTCATGGGTGTTCCGTATGACGAAAAGGTCTCAATCATCAAAGAATTGGTGGGGATACGTGAAGGCTATTCCGACGCGTTCCCTGCAGAACGGCAGCACCTCAGGCGCGACTACGGCATCTGGCGCTTCGGCGAAGTGGACGACCAGTCGGAATGTGCTCACTAACTGAGAGGCACATGACGATGCTATACTCCATGGGGTGGACGACGTCCACCCCATATTTTTATGATATTCATACAGACAGCAAATTTAGTTGCAATTCGAAATGGAATGGTGTTATTGGTCAAAAGAGCAGCACGCGAAGAAGAGGGTTCGCAGTGGTCAATTCCGGGAGGAACCAATATGTCAGGTGAAAGCATTGAGGAGACGTTGTTACGAGAGATCAAAGAAGAGCTTGGTGTGAACGTTGTGGTCCATGTATTGTTTAAAGAATATGAAAACAGCGATTCGCAGCGATCCATCCGATCATATTATTTTGTTGGTGATATTGAGGGTTCTGAAATTCGTCTTGATACTGATGAACTTTCAGATTTCAAATGGTTTCCTTTTGAGGATGTTCCAAAAGACTTAGCATACGGTCAAAATAGAGTTATTGCCGATTATATTTCATCAGCGGCACTAATTAAAAAGTCTTAAAGACGGCTGCAAGGACAAAAAAACAAAGAAAGATTTTCTGTCTGCCTGAGTAATTAGATACGCAATACCCAAAGCAAGTCAACTCAAAGTTGTGTTTATATACAATGATTATATAAATTTGTCAAGCTGTTGCTCCGCGGGTAGGACTCGAACCTACAACCAACTCCTTAACAGGGAGCTGCTCTACCATTGAGCTACCGCGGAATGTACGTTGATACTATAGCAAATTGAAGGGGATTGGAAAAGAGCTTGTATACTTACGTCATGCGAACCGTTCCGGCTAAACATAGTGTGGCGAAACCGTGTTGTACAATGGTGAAGGTGCGAGTTTCTGCAGGTGCTCGTCATGAAAAGGTCGAGCGGACTGCTCGAGGATTCCGCATCGACGTGCGAGAACCTGCTGCGGACAATCGTGCCAACGTGCGCGTGCGTGAATTATTAGCGATAGAGTATGGTGTGCCAGAGCGGGCTGTGCGGCTCGTGTCAGGCCATCACGCTCCGTCAAAAACATTTACTATACAAATATGATGTACAACATAAAAGGAACCGCCCTCGATATCACGCCGGAACTGCGCGAGTACGTCGAAAAGAAGTTAGATAATCTCGATACGATGTTCGCACACGATGACGCAGTGCGGACGGATGTGGAATTGGAATTTCTACGCGGTGAGGCACAGACGTATCGCGCCGAGTTCATGCTCCATGCCGCGCATCTTGCAGAACCATTGCGCACCGAGGTCACGGGCAGAACATTACACGAAGCCATCGACGGAGCAACGTCGGAACTGGTGCGCGAAGCCGGCCGTACGAAAAAGAAAAAGATCCACGTCTTACGCCGAGGTGCGGCAAAAGTAAAAGAATTTTTACGTGGAGGGAAATGATTGGTCTGGATACAACAAAAATTGTACGTGTGGTCTATCGGTCATACACCTACCGTAAAAAGTCAGCGTAGTCCATTTCTTTTTTGCCTTCCGGGATCACGTGGGTTATGGTGAGTTTTCCTTCGTTGAATTCCGCGCCGGTGATTATGACGCGCACATTCTTGTCGTTTTTTTCTGCAAAATAATACGCGCGCGGACCGCTGTCGTATGCTCTTATTTTCAGGAAGTTTTGACGGGCATCGCCATTTTTCAAGTCGATGAGTGCATCGTCGCTTGAAAACTTTTTCGTGTAAGTCGCTCTGCTGTCATCTTGTGGCGCGGGAGTAACTGTTCCGCTGATCCACTCCGGCAAAGTTTCCGCGAGCAGGTTGCCGCCCTCGGTAAAAAGCATTTCTTCAAGTATGGTGTTGGTCGGCGGCCAATCTTCCTGTGCTATCTCGATGCGCGCTTGCGCAAGTATTGCACCGGTGTCCATCGTCTCTTCCATCTGCATGATGGTGACGCCGGTCTCTCGTTCATCGGCGAGGATTGCGGAGATGATGGGGGACGGTCCACGGAATTTGGGCAGCATTGACGGGTGTACGTTCACACATCTGCGGCGCGGCATATCGAGCAGTTGTTTCGGTATCAATTTTGCATACGCTGCGACGATGAAAACGTCCCACTCGGTGTTGCTAAGCTCTGCGATGAAATTTTCATCCTTCAATTTTTCCGGCGTGAGCACGTCGATACTGTGCGCCTCGGCCCACACTTTGACCGGCGATGGCGTCGACTCGAGTCCGCGTCCGCGCGGCTTATCCGGAGCGGTGATGACGAGTGCGGGCAACATTCCATGCTTCTCGAGCGTGTCGAGCACATACACCGAGAGTTTCGATGTGCCGAAAAATGCGAACAGCGGTTTTTTTGCGCTCATATTTTTATTCGTTTCCTTTTTTATCTGTATCGCCCTCTTCTATTTTCTCATCTTCAACACCCTCCGCCTTGTCGATGTAGAGGATGCCGTCGAGATGATCTACCTCGTGTTGGAAAATGTGCGCAACAAGACCGGAACCATGGTGTACGAACGGCTTACCATTTTCGTCATATGCGCGCACGGTCGCCTTTTCATGTCGTACGACATGTCCATATTTGCCGCGCACGGACAGGCAGCCTTCTGACATCGATTTTTTCTTGCGAGAGAGGCGCGAAATCTCCGGATTGATGAAGGCCTTGTCTTCGCTTACAGGCGCATCAGCTTCAATCTTCCCCGCGTCCTTTTTCTCTGTATCGAACGCATGGCCGGAGACGACGAAGATTCGTTTCGAAACCCCTATCTGCGGTGCGGCGATAGCAACGCCGTATTTTTCGGCGTCGAGCGCGGTGTTCATGTGCTTGATGACAGCTTTAAGAGCGTGTGAACCAAACTCCTTTTTGAGCACGTGCTTGGCTTTTTCACGCAGAACAGGATCGCCGACTTGTACAATTGTGTCTTCCATGTCTGAACACTATGCCATTTTTGTCAGAAAAAGAAAAGGCCGCCCAATGCTATATACTATATGCCATGCAGCGCGTCAGTATGTATATCGCGGGGAATGGCCCCGCTCCGGTGAAGAAAGGCGAGGGTCAGAGGAATGAATCTTCGCGTGCGCGTAAGGATCGTGCGACAGAGCGCGGTGATATGATGGAATATTTTTTGGAGAAATTAAATCGTTCGCGAAAATATGCAGGGTTGCAGCCGATGAATATGCCGCGCATGGGCCGCCTGCTTGTCGCCATCCCGACGCAGGATCTCTACTACCTCAAAAGCGTGTGCGACCAGTCGAAAGATTTTTCCAAAAAGTTTTGGTGGGAAGTGAATCCCAAGAAGCACGAGACTAAGCAGCCTCAAAAGGTTTCTCCTCTGCAACCGAGATCTGCGCCCCAAGAGATGAGAGTTTTGAAGCGAGCCCCTCGTAGCCTCGATTGATGCTGTAGATGTTGCGGAGCATCGATGTGCCGGGTGCCGCGAGCATCGCGATGAGAAGAATCGTCGCAGGTCGGAGCGCGGGCGGACACACGAGGTCGGCGCTATGCAGTTTTGTCACTCCGGTGACGTAGATGCGATGCGGGTCGGCGAGCAATGTTGTACCGCCGAGCTTGTCGAGCTCCGTGAAATAGAGTGCGCGCTTTTCGTACACCCAGTCGTGAATAAGTGTCGTGCCCTTCGCCTGTGTCGCGATGACGGCGAAGAACGGGAGGTTGTCCATGTTGAGTCCCGGGTATGGGCGCGCGTGAATTTTATCCGCTGCGGCCACCAGCTTGCTCGGCATTGTCTCGATGTCAGCAAGGTTCATATGTCCGCCACGACCTTTATATTTTTTAAGAATCGTATATTTGAATCCCATTTTTTCAAGTACCAGCAACTCCAGTTCGAGGAAGTCGATAGGGCAGCGGCGAATGGTTATTGCCGACTTGGTGACGATGGCGGTGGCGATATAAAACATTGCGTCGATCGGATCTTCGTTGATCGCGTATTCGATCTTCTTGTCTATTATTTTTTTGCCGCGCACCGTGAGTGTGGTGGTGCCGATGCCTTCTATCTTCACGCCAAGTTCCTGCAAGAAGAAACAGAGATCTTGCACCTGATAATTTGCCGACGCATATTTGATGACACTCTCGCCTTCGATGCCTGACGCGGCGAGGATGGCATTGATGGTCGCGGTGTCGCCGGACTCGTACATGACAACTTCCGCCGGCACAAGCTTGGTATGCGATACATGCCACATACCGGGCGAAATTGAAATGTCGATGCCGAATTTTTCCAATGCATAAAGATGTGGGCGCACGGTGCGGCTGCCGAGTTTGCATCCGCCTGCCTGCGGAATGTCGAACGATTGCAGTGTGTGTACGAGAATTCCGGCGAAGAGTGCGATGATACGCGTGCGCCCGGCGGACACCGTGTCAATCTTTTTCATCGTCAATTTTGCAGGAGGTGTGATGATCATCGCTTTGTCATTCAACTCGACGCCGACGCCTATGGAACGCAGAACTTCGACGAGTCTATTTACTTCCTCAATTTTCGGCACATGCGTGAGTGTCGTTACTCCGCGGTTCATCAGCGAAGCGCATATAATAGACACCGCACCGTTTTTCGAAGAATTGACATCGATCGTTCCGTGTAATTTCTTTCCTCCGACGATCTTGAAATTAAGCGTGTTTGCCATACCTCCCAAGCGTACGCGCAAAAACTTTTTGGCAATTTGTTTTGTCGTCGCCACTCGGGTATCATTACGCCAACAGACGTATGGCTTTTTTTACACCTAAACTCGGGATCGATCTCGGCACCGCCAACACGCTTGTGTTCGTACCGGGGCAGGGGATCGTTCTGAACGAACCGTCGGTGGTCGCCATTTCTGAAATTGACAAGCGCATCCTCGCGGTCGGCGCGGAGGCGAAGAATATGATAGGTCGCACGCCGGGTGAGATAGTCGCGTACCGTCCGATGAAAGACGGCGTCATCGCGGACTATCGAGTGACGCAGGCAATGCTCCGTTATTTTATTTCCAAGGCGCTTGGGCGAATGCAATTTTTTCGGCCGGAGGTGATGGTGTCAGTGCCGACAGGCGTGACTTCGACGGAGCGCCGTGCGGTGGTCGAGGCTGCCATACGTGCAGGAGCAAAGAGCGCGTATGTGGTTAAGGAGTCCGTGCTCGCCGCCATAGGTGCGGGCATTCCAATTCACGAGGCGCGCGGCAATATGGTCATCGACATCGGCGGCGGCACGTCGGACGTCGCGGTTATATCGCTCGGCGGCATCGTTTCGTCGATATCGGTCAAATGCGCGGGCGACAGACTCGACCACGCCATCGGCGATTATATAAAGAAGACGTACAACCTCGGTATCGGCGAGAAGACCGCCGAAGATGTAAAGATAACCATTGGCTCTGCCGTGCCTGTCGAAGAAGAGCTGGTCATGGCGGTGCGCGGACGCGATTTCATTACCGGTTTGCCGCGCACTGCGGAATTAAAAACGAATGACATCGTCAAGGCGATGGGTAAGGAATTGCGCGAGATCATCAAGGCGATCCGCGACGTATTGCAGGAGACGCCGCCGGAGCTCGCGGCAGATATCATCGACCGCGGTATCACGATGACGGGCGGTACGTCGATGCTCCGACACTTTCCCGAGCTGGTTCTGCGTCGCACCGGCGTGAAGGCTCAGGTAGCGAACGATCCGCTTTTTTGCGTCGCGCGTGGCACCGGCATCGCGCTTGAACATCTCGAGACATACAAGAAAGCCGTCATTGCGAAGAGATGAACACACACCACCACGCGTATCTTTACGAAGGGTCGCCGGCGCTTTTGTCGGAACTTGCGGATGCAGCCCGTGCGCTGTTCGGCTTTGACACGGAGCACGACCCGGATGTGCGTGTTCAGATGTGGGAAAAGTTCGGCATCGACGAATCACGCGATCTCGCACAGCAAGCTTCGTTGCGGAATGTCGGCGGGCGCGCATTGTTCGTCCTCGGTATCGCGGCGATCTCGCACGATGCGCAGCAGGCCTTGCTGAAATTATTTGAAGAACCGCAGGAGGGAACGATGTTCGTGCTGCTCGTTCCGTACGGTGTTTTGCTCGATACGGTGCGCTCGCGTTTTGTGGAATACCCGGAGAAGCTCGAGCTCGTCGGTCCTGAACAAAAAACAATTTCACCGGCGGAAGTTTTTCTCTCGTCGCCATATAAAAAGAGAAGCGACATGATCGCCGCGATGTTGAAAGATGAAGACGGCGCGCGCGAGCGTACCCGCCAATTTATAAACGAGCTTGAAGCGGTCTTGTATGTATTGCCAAATACACCGGCCCGGACTGACGCACTTACTGACATCGCGCATTTTCGCAGCTATCTTTCCGACACGTCACCGTCGCTCAAGATGATCCTCGAGCATTTCGCCGCGACGCTGCCGCAAGTATAATAATGTGTATGACACCGGAAAAATTGACGGAACGAAAAGAGCGGATCGAGAAGCTCAACGACGAACTTAAAAAATTATTTCCGCACGCGAAGATAGCTTTGCATTACAGCACACCGTGGGAGCTTGTGGTCGCGGTCATTCTTTCGGCACAGTGCACGGATAAAAAAGTGAACAGCGTCACGGAAGCACTTTTCAAAAAATATAAGACGCTCGATGAGTATGTGCATGCCGACATTCGCGAGTTCGAGCAAGACATCCGCTCATGCGGCTATTATCATGCGAAAGCAAAAAACATTTTAGGTGCGGCGGAGATACTGCAGAAAGACTTCGGAGGTAAGGTGCCGCGCACTATGGCGGAGATAACCAAGCTTCCCGGTGTCGCGCGCAAGACCGGCAACGTGGTGCTCGGTACTGCATACGGTGTGGTGGAAGGTATCGCGGTGGACACGCACGTCATCAGGTTCGTGAGCCGATTCGACCTCTCCGACCACAAAGAAGCGGTGAAAATAGAAAAAGATCTGATGGAACTTTTGTCGAAAAAAGAATGGGCTCATTTTACCTATCGAGTCATCGACTACGGGCGTACCATCGCGCCGGCACATACATACGATACGTCTACCGATCCGTTGCTGAAAATATATCCGCCTGCCGCGAAAAAGTTTCGCACTTCATAAAATAAAAAATAGGAAAAAGAAAGCCGCGCAAACCATTTTGATTTGCGCGGGTATTTGTTTACGAACGCGGAAGTCCATCGCCCGTAGGATACAGCAACTCTCGCACCCATGCCTCCATGCCAACTCGGGCTATCTCATATGTGCCATAGCGTCCATCGGGTGTTCCGTCAATCGCGCCGATGAGTGCCATATCCGCCAGTGAGAAGGTGGTGACGTAGGCAGGATCGTCGTGCACGTAGTACACGACACTACGATTGCATCCTCTCCTGACCGGTAACATTCCCACATAGCCCGGACCATGTGTGGTGCTTGCCCCATACAGGAGCACAAATGATGCGCTGCCGACATGGTACACGCGTACATTCACCACTTCCATCTGGAACAGATTCGACCAATTCATGGGGTGACCCGTATATATATCCTGCATGACATTCTTCCTAGTCTGAAGTCTTAAGTTCTACTGCAAAGTAGTATACCAGTATTTTTCATAAAGTAAAGGTTGTGTGCTGCATAGCATGGCACGCGTCCCAGCTCCGATTTTCTGCTATACTATCCGCATATGGCATACGACTTTAAACCGTTCGATAAGCGAGTTGCAGAAATTATTGAGCGATTGGGCAAGGACTTGTCCGCAGTGCGTACCGGGCGCGCAGCGATGTCAATTCTCGACGGTATTTTTGTAGAGAGCTACGGCACGCGCATGCCGGTCAACCAGGTTGCGAATATTTCAGTAGAGGACGCGCGCACGCTGCGCATCGTTCCGTGGGACAGCGCTGTTGCAAAGGAAATAGAGAAGGCTATCACACAGGCGAATCTCGGACTCTCGGTCGGCGCAGATGAGAAGGGTGTTCGCGTTTCATTCCCGGAGCTTACATCAGAGCGTCGCGTGTCTCTTGTAAAATTGGCGAAGGAAAAAACGGAAGAAGCTCGCATCTCGCTTCGCTCTGCGCGCGACGATGTGTGGTCCGATATTCAGAAAAAAGAACGCGATGGAGACATGGCCGAGGACGACAAGTTCCGCTCAAAGGAGGAGATGCAGAAAAAGGTAGATGCAGCAAATACATCGTTTGAATCTGCCCTTGAACGCAAGGAGAAAGAGATCGCGGGCTAATATATTGTTATGCATTTGCTCATTTTTATTCTCGTCCTCGTTGGGCTCATTCTCGTGCACGAGTTCGGGCATTTTATTGTCGCGAAGAAGTGCGGCATGCGCGTCGACGAATTCGGCATCGGATTCCCGCCGAAACTTTTCGGCATTAAAAAAGGCGAGACGGAATATACGTTCAACGCGTTGCTCCTTGGCGGCTTCGTGAGCATCTTTGGCGAAAATGCCGGCGATGGCGTGAAGGATCCGCGCAGTTTCAATCGTCAATCTCGATGGAAACAGGCGGCGGTTCTCGTCGCCGGGATCTCTTTCAATATTCTGTTCGCATGGCTCGCGCTGTCGGTCGGCTACATGATCGGCGTGCAGACATCCCCGGACCAAGCGAACTTTGGCACAGTGCAAAACGTGAGTACGACCATTGTCGATGTGATGGCCGGCTCTCCGGCAGACAAGGCCGGCATCAAGTCGGGCGACATCGTCGAATCTGTTCGCACCGGCACGGCGGAACTTCACGCGGGTGCGAGCGCCGGCGAGGTACAGGATTTCATCATCGCACATCAAAATGAGAGTGATATTTTAATTGTTAAAAGAAACGGCGCAGAAAAGATATTTTTGGCAAAACCGGCCGATGGTGTGGCAGAAGGACACAAAGCGATAGGTGTCGCACTCGGCGCAGTTGGTACGCTTCAGTTACCGTTGCCCCTTGCGTTGCTTCAGGGCGCGGTGACAACAGGACAAATGACGGTCTCTATAGCAGAAAATTTGGGGACGTTCGTGTGGCACATCATTCGCGGCACTGCGGACTTCTCAAATATTTCCGGACCAATAGGTATTGCTGGCATAGGAGCTACGGCGGTTGGTGATGGCTTATCCGCGACACTACTGCTTGCCGCGCTCATATCGATAAATCTTGCGGTCATCAATATCATTCCGATCCCGGGCCTTGATGGTGGGAGACTTCTCTTCGTCGCAATAGAAGGTCTACGCAGAAAACCAATTTCAGAAAAAATTTCATTTCGTCTCACTATGGTGGGCTTCGCACTCCTTGCGTTACTTATGATCGTAGCGAGTTATCACGACATTGTGCGGTTGCTCGGGTAAAGAAAAATCGCCGAGGGGTTGGTTACCCTCTGGCGATGTGGTTTGTTGGATTTGTGCTTCTAATTATTGTCGACCAGCTTAATGAGTGGTACTCCGCTTTTCCAGATCACCCGGAGAAGATGCGCGGGGCGTTCGCCGAGAAGCGCACGTCCCCCTCCGCAGTTCACGGAGATCTCGTCTCCGTTCCCGCGGTGGTTGCGATATATCCTGGTTTTGTAGGTGTAACCGTCCGCAATCCGGGTGAACAACTTACCCACGGCAGCGTCAACCTCCTCGTCCGAAGCGAAGATGAACCGCAGCGCCGTGTATTTTCCGTGCTTGTCGCGGTTCAGACGCTCGGTCTTGCTGACGCTGACCAGGCCATATTCGGCGTTGGTCAACCCCCGCAGGATACTGACGAGGCTGACGCCGTGGGTGGACTCGACGACTTGGTCGCCATCGATATGCTCATCGTCGGACCCGCCATTTTCCATGGTCGACACCCACTTGGGCACCGAGTAGGTGGACGGCAGATTGAACTGGACCATTACCTTCCCGATATCGGCGAGGCTCGCCGGGTCGGTGTTGATGATCTTGATCTTTTGGGCGGCCACGAGAGCTTGTGCGATACTGTTGACCATGAGGGCCTCCTATTTTGCGGTTGAGATCAACTCTTTTAGTGGTGACACACGTCCCTAACTTCTGCCTGGAAATATAGCATCTTACACATAATATGTCAAGCACTTGTGGTTTGTCACAGTTAATGCTACAAAATAGCCTTTTGCACAAACGCTTTTTAGGCTTTACAATGATCGCATAGAACACTTCATGTTATAGAATCTTCGTTCGCTCGGAAATTAAAATAAATTTTATTTCTCTCACTCACTCGATTATGAAACAATCTCAACTTTTTACAAAAACGCGGCGTGAAGCTCCGAAGGATGAAGTGTCAAAGAACGCGCAGCTCCTTATCAGAGCTGGTTTTGTGCACAAAGAAATGGCGGGTGTGTATTCCTATCTGCCGCTCGGTCTCCGTGTACTCAACAAGATCGTAGGTATTATTCGCGAGGAGCTCGATAAAGTTGGTGCGCAAGAAATGCTCATGACCACGCTTCAACAGAAAGATGTGTGGGAGACAACGGGCCGGTGGGATGACACTGTCGTTGATGATTGGTTCAAGACGACATTAAAAAGCGGCTCTGAGCTTGGGCTTGCGTTCACGCATGAGGAAGCGTTGACGAACATCATGCGCACTTATGTGTCATCTTACAAAGATCTTCCGATCTACGCCTATCAATTTCAGACGAAGTTCCGCAACGAGATGCGCGCGAAGTCCGGCATTATGCGCGGGAAGGAATTCCTGATGAAAGATCTTTATGATTTTTCTATCAATAAAGCCGAGCATGACAAGTTTTATGAGCGTATGAAAGATGTATACATGAACATCTTTACACGTGTTGGTCTTGGCGACCGAACCTATCTCACCATGTCATCAGGTGGATCTTTTTCTAAATATTCATTCGAGTTTCAGACTGTGACCGACGCTGGAGAGGATGTGATCATTTACGATCCGGAGAAACGTGTGTCTATAAATAAAGACGATTATTCAGATGAAATTTTCGCCGACTTTGGATTACGTAAAGAAGATTTTAATTTCAAAGAAGCGAAGTCTGTCGAAGTTGGGGATATTTACACACTTGGTGAGAAGTATTCGAAAGCGCTCGGTTTAACATACAAAGATAAAGAAGGTGTCGAGTGTTCGGTGTATATGGGTTCTTACGGCATTGGTGTGCCGCGCCTCATGGGCACGATCGTCGAAGTCTTCTCCGACACGAAAGGTATCGTGTGGCCGGAAAGCGTTGCGCCGTTCCGTGTGCATCTTGTCGAGATCATGAGTGACAATGCAGACGTACACGCGGAGGCGGCGGAGCTCTATCGCGAGCTGACCGAGGCAGGTGTGGAAGTCTTGTGGGACGACCGCGACGCGCGCGCGGGAGAAAAATTTGCCGACAGCGACTTGATCGGCATCCCGCTTCGCGTGGTCGTGTCGGAGAAGACTCTTGCCGCCGGGAAGTTTGAATGCGTCAATCGTGCGACCGGAAAAACTGAACACAAGAGCACGTCCGAGCTTATTGGGCATCTAACTGCATGAAATCTATTTTCGAACGATTTGCCCCTTTACTGTCCAACGATGTCGGGATCGATCTCGGCACCGCCAACACGCTTGTGTATTTGGCTGGTAAGGGAATCGTCGTTACAGAGCCGTCCGTTGTCGCTATCAATCAGAAAACAGGTCAGGTTGTCGCCGTCGGCACTGCCGCGAAGGATATGCTTGGACGTACACCCGGACATCTCATTGCAGTCAAGCCTTTGGTTGGTGGAGTTGTGTCGGACTTCGAGGCGACGGAAGAGATGCTTGCGTATCTCATCAATCGTGCACAGGGTTTGTCGCATAAAATGTTAGGGCCGCGCGCTGTCATCGGCGTACCGTCCGGCATTACGAACGTAGAGATGCGTGCGGTGCGCGACGCGGCACAAAATGCGGGCGCACGCGAGGTGCATATTGTCGAAGAACCGATAGCGGCGGCACTCGGCGTGCGGATGCCGATACGCGACGCCATCGGCAGTATGATAGTCGACATCGGTGGCGGCACGACCGACATTGCCGTACTTTCGCTCGGCGGTATCGTGCGCGCGAAGAGCCTGCGCATTGCGGGCGACAAACTCAACTCTGACATTATTTCATACGTGCGTTCCGAGTTTAAAATTTTGATAGGCGAGAAGACTGCAGAAAGTGTAAAGATCGTCATTGGTTCTGTCATAGAAGGCGACGGTCCGATGGAGGCGCTGGTACGCGGGCGCGACCTCATCACCGGATTGCCGCGCGAGATAACCTTGACCGACCAGCATATCCGCGAGGCTATTTCGCAGTCTGTGGATACGCTTATCGACGCGATTCGTGAGGTGCTCGAGATGACACCGCCGGAAATTCTTTCCGACATCATGCACTCCGGTATTGTGCTTGCCGGCGGTGGTGCGTTGTTGAAAGGTCTCGGCGAGCTTCTGACTCAGTGGCTCAAAGTGCCGATAGTCGTAGCTGATGATCCGCTCACGGCAGTGGCGCGCGGCACCGGCGTCATTTTGGAAAACTTTGATTTGTATCGGGACATGCTTCTTGACCATGATGATGATATCTCATAAACGCAGTTCTTCCCCCGCATTCTTCTTAACCGTGTGTGCGCTCGGCCTGTTGTTTATAATTTCATTGATCTGGCGCGACGCCTCGGCGAGTATCTTCTTGAGAATATTTGCCCCGATAGTTGCCCTGCGTGATTCTATTACGTCGCCCGAGGTCGCACGTCTGAATGCAGCACTTTCAGAAGCGAATGCGCGCGCCGCGGATCGCGATGTGCTTTATCAGGAAAATTTGGATCTCATGACGCGCCTCGGACGCGACGCGTCGGTGAAGACAATTCTCGCCGGCGTGGTGTTGCGCCCGCCCGCCGTACCATATGACAGCTATGTCATCGACGCGGGAAGTGAACAGGGCGTGGCAATTGGTGACCAGGTATCGGCGGGCGGGACCACGCTCATCGGAACTGTCCGGCAAGTGTATGCGACAACTGCGCGCGTGGTTCTTTTCTCCGCGCCGGGCGAATCGTACGACGCGCTTCTGATGTCGCAGAACGCATCGACGACTGCCACGCACGGAACTGTCCCCGTGCGTGTTGATGGCGGAGGGGCGGGCTCACTTTCCGCACACGTACCTGCGGGTACAAACGTCGTCGTCGGTGACTCAATAGTTTTTCCGGGCATTGTCGGAGGGTTCTCCGGTATCGTGTCACAGGTCGTCGCGCCGGAAGGGGATTCGTTCAAGACTATTTATTTGCATCTGCCTGTCAACCCGTTCAGTGTCCTTTTTGTAGAAGTGTGGAAAGAAAAAAATGACACGAAAAAGCATTAGTCGATTGGTAAGCATAGGAGGTCCACTTGCCTGTGTGGCGGCGAGTTTTCTCTTTTCATGGTGGCCGCTTGCGGCGATAGGTATCATCTTTGCGGTGATAGTTGGCAGATGGCCGCTAGCAATAATTCTCGGACTCATGCTCGACATTATTTATGGCGCACCACTCGGTATGATGCACATACTTGTATTCCCATTCACCATTTTTGCAATTCTTGGCGCACTAGTCAGAACATTTCTCGCATCCTACCTACGCAAAGGCTCTCCTGTTACACTGTAGAGCATGGCAGTTTTTCGGATATGGTTCAGACGTAGAAATAAAAAAGGACACGGCGTCGAGATACTTCCCGACGAAATTTTTGTAGACTCGTCCAATGTGTCCGACTTCAACCGCGATCAGTTCGAGGGTCGCATCGAGCGTCCTATAACGCACCAGACATTTTTGGCGGCCGGTATCATCGCGGCACTTCTGTTGTGCGGATTATTCGCTCGCGCCTTTGACCTTCAGGCGGTAAACGGTGCGATGTATGCCGACCACGCACGTAACAATCAGCTGTCCGAGCAGGTCATCTTTGCCGACCGCGGAATTATTACCGACAGGAATGGCACGCCTCTCGCATACAACACTCGTACATCGGAGACCGAGGATTTTGCGGATCGTATTTATGCCGTATATCGAGGCTTGGCGCATGTCGTCGGGTATGTGCAGCCTCCGGCGAAAGATTCGTACGGAGTCTATTATCGCCAGACATTCACCGGCATAGACGGCGCGGAACGTGCGTTCGACGATCAGCTCGGAGGACAAAACGGATTGAAATTGACCGAGACGGATGCACACGGCAAGGTTGTCTCCGAGAGCACGGTGCAGGCACAGCAGACCGGGCAGAAGGTGCAACTTTCCATCGACGCCAATGTGACGCAGGGCTTGTACGACGCGATAGCCGCGCGCGCGTCCGCATCAAACTTCCAAGGCGGAGCTGGAGTCATCATGGATGTAAAGACAGGAGAATTGCTCGCGATGACGAGCTACCCCGATTATTCCCAGCAAGGACTTGAGGACGGAAGTGCTGCCGTGCTCAAAGCGATGAATGCCGACAAACGTCAGCCATTCCTCGACCGTGTGACGAACGGACTTTACGCACCGGGCTCGATAGTCAAACCGGTCGTCGGAGCGGCTGCACTGGCGGAGGGTGTCATCAGCGAGGATAAGCAGATATTGAGTACCGGTTCTATCAGCATTCCAAATCCATATGACGCGGCGCACCCGACTTTGTTCCGCGACTGGCGGGTAAACGGTTGGGTCGATGTGCGTCACGCGATCGCCGTCTCTTGCGATGTCTATTTTTACGAAGTTGGCGGCGGTTTCCAAGATCAGCTGGGGCTCGGCATCGATAAGATAGATAAATATTTTCGTATGTTCGGTTTCGGACAGGATGCCGGCTTGGTGGGATTTACCGAGCAGACCGGCAACATCCCGACGCAGGCATGGAAATCGAAGGCGTTTCCGAACGATCCGACGTGGCGCATCGGCGACACGTACCACACCGCCATCGGACAATATGGTATGCAGGTGACGCCGCTGCAGGCGGTGCGAGAGGCGTCTGCTATTGCAAATGGAGGGACATTGCTCACGCCGACACTTATCGCAAGTTCGACTCCACAGGGGGCAGACATCGCCATTCAAAAGCACGCGCTCCAAGTGATACGCGAGGGAATGCGGCTCGGCGTGACGGACGGCATCGCGCAGTCGGTGAAGTTCGACTATGTGCATGTGGCGGCGAAGACGGGCACCGCGCAGGTCGGTATGCACAACGAGTATGTCAATTCTTGGATGATAGGATTCTTCCCGTACGAAAATCCGCGCTATGCGTATGCGGTCGTCCTTGAGCGTGGCCCGGCCGGCACATTGCAAGGATCACCGGCCGCAATGAACGACTTTTTACAATGGATGCACGTAAATGCGCCGCAATACTTGCAAGCGCAATAGATGTGTTGGTATGCATTGCCAAAGTAACTTGACGAAACATAAGGATTATCTTATACTTCCAAATTGGAAATCGCCTGATAGCTTGAGGTTATCTATAACACGGGATGTCTGCGATATACGTCTTTGACATGGAGAACGAAAATGGTGCTTCTTTTGGAGCGGAGCGACGAAGCTTGTTTTGCAGACTTCGATATTAGGAAGATCACAGAATTGACTGGCGCTGAACCAGAGTCTGAATTAATAGCCTATATAAGGCTTCAGTATAAATACCAGAATGAGGATGATGATAATGTTTTCCTAGGCGAGTCTCTGAAAATGACATCGGTGGACAAGATAAACATCAAGACCTTATTCACGTACTTGATGTGTATCGATTACAACCGTTGTGGGAAAGAGAGAAGACGTACCTACCAGTTGATCAAACTGGTACCAAGCGACAGGCTAGATGTGTGGTATTTGTTCGGAATGCTCGCGTGGGCAAATCGCCATGGCGAAAATGTTATCGAGAAAACAGTAATCCTGATGCTTAGGAGAGCACCGAGACAAAACTTCAGTTATCAAGGATTACTCGACCTCACAACACACGAAAATACAGTGGTTGCAGAAGAGGCTCGTGTACAGCTCATGAAGTACTTCGGAGACCAGTTGGGTTATGGGTTCTTGGTTACTACTGGCTGTAGTATGAGCTATTGGGCCAACAGCTTGTATTCCGACGACGGGAATATAAACAGAGCAATTCCTCTGCTCATGGAGCGTTTCGCGGACGTACTGGACTACAGGGACTTGCTCAAGATAGGAACAGGGAATGAAGATATCTTACGGAGAGTCTGTGCGTTCCTTGAGGATATGCCTGCGGAAAAGATAGATGTGGAAACCGTGATCGACAACTTTGAAACCGGCGACGATTCAAGGTGCGTCATGGCAAGGATTTTGTTCCACAGAGTCTTTAAAGAAAATCTAAATTTTGAAGCTCTGATGAGACGTCATGAGAGCGGTTGGACAAGCGGTAGCGGACCTGCAAACTTACTGCTAATGAAGCACTTTCCAGAAAGTCTGGATTGTGGATTCTTGTTCCGTGTCATAGAAGACAATGCTTCCTCTGTATATAATTACAGACTTGTCCTGACCGAAGCTCGCCGATTGCTTCTCGATATGTCAGCCGATAAATTTAACGTCGCTGACATCCTGCAGTTACGTAAAACATCTTGTGAAGATGTAGATGACACAGCGAACATGTTATACGAGAAACATTTCGCGGGTAAAATCGGTAAGAAGTAGGACTGTTCAGTTCCGAGCCCCTCTTTTGCGCTTTGCGCGAGAGGGGCTTTTTACTGCCGCACCCTATGTGTAATAGGGTGCGGCACTTTACGTTTCTTATTGCTTTCTATACGAAAAATTTCATTGCTGATTTGCAAGCGCAATAGATATGGTACAATAGCCAACTATATGACAGAGGAACTTATATCCCAACAAAAATTTGAGGAGTTGACAAAGGAGCTCGATGAACTGCGAACAAAACGCCGCAAGGAAGTGGCGGAGCAGCTAGAGTATGCGCGCTCACTCGGCGATTTGTCCGAGAATGCCGAATATCACGAAGCGCGCGAGATGCAGGCAGCCGTCGAGGAACACATACAAAAATTAGAGAATATTCTCAAGCACGCAAAGATAGTCCACATCGGCAAGAGTGACACGGTCGGCATGGGTTCAACGGTGACTGTGCAGAAGCTTGGTGCAGATGAGAAACGTGTATACATCATTGTAGGCGCAGAGGAGGCAGACATGTTTGCAGGCAAGATCTCTTACCACTCGCCACTCGGTAATTCCTTGATGGGCAAAAAGAAAGGCGACGAATTCTCCTTCCACACACCAAAAGGCACACAGAAATACAAAATCTTAAAAGTAGAGTAGTATAGATCTATGTTTTGGGCAGATAGGATCGTTGCGGATATTGAGCGGCGCTTCGGTAAGTCTTCCGGGCGGCCTATTATTGTGCGCGACGAGAAGACTGTCTCCGGCCGCGTGCATGTGGGCTCTATGCGTGGTCTTGCTATCCACGGTATTGTGTCGGAGGCTCTTGCTGATGCTGGAGTGTCGAATGTTTTCAAATATGAGTTCAACGACTTCGATCCGATGGACGATATCCCTTCGTACTTGCCGCGCGAGAAATACGAACAGTACCTCGGTATGCCACTTAACGCAGTGCCTTCGCCGGATGCGTCGGCGAACAGTTTTGCAGAATATTTTGCCAAAGATTTTCGCGAGGTCATCACCGGAGCAGGTTTCTCGCCCGAGTTTTACTGGAGCAGTGAGTTATACCTATCCGGAGCAATGGACGGCGTGATCCGCGAAGCACTTCTCGGTGCAGAGGCGATCCGCCGCATCTACGAAGAGGTGTCCGGCGGTCATCGTGAAGAAAACTGGCTGCCGCTTGCTGTCATTTGTCCGACTTGCGGAAAGATGTCCACCACTGAAGCGACTGACTTCGACGGCGAGACAGTAGCGGTTCGATGCTTAGAAAATAAAGTTGATTGGGCACGCGGATGCGGATTTTCCGGGCGGGTAAGTCCGTTTGGCGGCAAGGCGAAGTTGCCGTGGAAGGCAGAATGGCCTGCGAAGTGGAAGGTGGTCGGCGTCGGTGTCGAGGGTGGCGGCAAGGACCACTCGACAAAAGGCGGCTCTCGCGATGTGGCCAGTCACATTTCTAGAGAAGTGTTCCATGATGAACCGCCGTTTGATATTCCATACGAGTTCTTCCTCGTCGGCGGCAAAAAGATGTCTTCGTCGAAGGGTCTCGGCAGCAGTGCACGCGATATAGCAAGTCTTGTGCCTCCAAAAATATTCCGCCTCGCACTTTTGTCGAAAGATATAAACCAAGCTATCAATTTTGACCCTGATGGCGATACGATTCCCGTACTTTACGACCTTTATGACAAGCTTGCCGAGAGCTATCATGCCGGCGTGCGCGATGATTATTCACGGTTGTTCGAGTTGGCGCATCCGTCGAAGAAAATCCCGGTCAAAACTTTTCTTCCGCGCTTTTCGCAGGTTGCGTTTATTGTGCAGATGCCGCATCTTGATCTTGAACATGAATGTTCTCTGATAAAGGGCGACATTCTCACTGATGAGGATAGGATTGAGATACGTGAACGCGCGCAGTATGCGAAACAGTGGCTTGAACTCTATGCCCCGGAGAAGTTCAAGTTTGTCCTGCAAAAGGAGATGTCGGAAGCTGCAAAAGAATTGTCCGATGTGCAGAAAAATGCGCTCAAGGCATTGGCGGACTTCATTGAGTCGAAAGAAACGATGCCGGACGGGGAGGCGATGCATCATCGTATTCATGAAATAAAGACGGAACAGAATATTACTCCGGCGGATTTGTTCAGCGCCGTATATCTCGCTTTTCTAGGCAAAGCATACGGACCGAAAGCTGGCTGGTTTCTTTCTGTGCTTGATAGAGATTTCGTATTGAACCGCTTACGCGAAGTCATAGGTTAATAAAACCATATTTTAGAACGCGCGCCGCACACTTTTGTGCGGCGTTTTGTGTGGATAACGAGCTGTTCAGTGGGTGAAAGTGGGATATACTACAAGGCAGTGGGAGAGAGTGGGTCACGACTCTCCCGAATCAACATGCTCATTGGCGAATATCTACATACGCTAGACGATAAAAAACGGCTCTCTTTGCCGGCGAAGTTTCGCGCGGAAGTAGGGAAGAAAGTCGTGGTCACACGCGGTCTCGATGCGTGTCTTTTTCTGTATCCGGAAAAGACCTGGAAAAAGATCGCGGAGAAGCTCGCCAGCTTGCCGTTTGGTCAGGCGGACACGCGCGGTATGAGCCGTTTCTTGCTTGCAGGTGCCGTTGAGACAGATGTCGACAGTGCCGGGCGTATTCTTGTGCCGGACTTTTTGAAAGAGTTTGCAGGCCTCGGGTCACGAGTGATTTTAGCCGGTGTGTCAGATCGCGTTGAAATTTGGAATGAGCAGACCTGGGGCGAGTATAAGAAACATATGGAGAAAGACGCCAATGAAATGGCGGCGAAGCTAGGGGCTCTAGGTATTTTGTAAACTATATGGATACAACTCTAAGAACTAAATCATGCCGTCCTGCGAATAGTCGCATTTCTATGCAACACAGCGCGCCGAATTTCCAGGACATTTTGGACGAAAAATCGGGTAAGACTTGGCCTAGCGGCCCGGAGCGCACGACTTTTTCGCCAAAATGTCCCGGAAATTCTCCCCTTCTGCATACAAGCGTGATGGTGAAGGAGGTCATCGACGCGCTTTCTTTGCACAATGCCGAGGTTGTTCTTGATGCCACGGCTGGCGAGGGCGGACACAGTGAAGCTATTCTCAAAGCCGAGAAAGACGTGTGCTTGGTCACACTCGATGCCGACTTGCGTTCGGTGGAAATCACGCGCGAACGCCTCGAGAAGTTTGACGGTCGTGCACAGGTATTTGAATCAAATTTTGGTGATATCGAAAAAGTTTTTAATAAAAATGGCATCGAGAAAATAGACCGCGCTCTGTTTGACCTTGGGTGGAACGCCGGGCAGCTTGAATCCGGAAAAGGTCTTTCATTCCTCCGCGACGAGCCGCTTAACATGAGCTATGGCAAAAAGCCTGCGTCGGGTTTTACCGCAAGCGAGATCGTAAATAGTTGGGACGAAAAAACGCTTGCTGATGTTTTCTACGGGTATGGCGAGGAGAGATACTCGCGCCGCATTGCAAAGGCGATCGTCGACTACCGAGAGGTGCGGCCCATCGAGACCACAACGCAGCTTGTAGATATTATCCGTGGTGCCGTGCCGGCGGTGTATCGCAACGGCCGCATCCACTGTGCGACGCGTACATTCCAAGCTTTGCGCATTGCCGTTAATGATGAATTGGGCGTCATCGGGCGCGGGCTCGCATCTGCGTGGAAATATCTTTCATGCGGAGGGCGAATTGCAGTCATCACATTCCACAGCATCGAGGATAGGGCTGTGAAAAGGATCTTTGCTGCATTGGTGAAAGATGACGACGGTGTTCTGGTCGTAAAGAAGCCGCTCGTGCCGAGCAGGGAAGAAGTACTTATTAATCCGCGCGCACGCAGTGCGAAGCTGCGCATAATCGAAAAAGTATGCAACAAATGATGCTGTATAAACTATATGTCGCCCGTACCGCAGCCGCGTTTGCAGCAGTGTTAGCAATTTCGGTATTTCTTTACGGCACATTTCTGTTGATGGCAGTCCAACACACTGCGGTCCGGACTGATGCGGAGCAGCGGATCGGCGCCATCACCAGTCATTTAGGCTATCTAGAGTTGCAGTATCTTGCGGAAACGAAACAGATGACGTCCGATCGCGCACTCGCGCTCGGTTTTACCGTTAACACACCGGAGAGTTCTGTTTCGACCGTGTTTGCCGACGCAGACACGCACCCGCTTTCATTCTTGTCGGGTTATAGTAGGTAACATATGGCAAGTGCGAGCGCGCGGTTTGTAAGAAGAATACGGGTGCTTACGGCGCTGTTCGTGTGTGTTGCGATCATTATGATCGTGCGTCTCTATGTGTTGCAGGTCATGCGTGGGAGTACATATGCTGCGCGTGCTGATGCGCAGATCATACAGCCGGAGAATTCACTCATCGATCGCGGTTCGATATATTTTACCGACAAAAATGGAACGCAAATAGTCGCCGCCACATTCAGCGAGGATGCCACGACAACCGCTCGCACGCGCTTTTATCCCGGCGGCTCGCTTGCCGCGCAGGAGATCGGTTTTGTCGCATATAACAATGACAATACGCAAAAGGGTCGTTATGGTCTCGAGAAGTATTACGACGAAACGCTCGCGCGCGGCAATGATGACTTGTACACAAACTTTTTCGTCCAGTTGTTCAACGGCGCACGATCCGTACTTAGCGGCAATCAACAACAGGGCGACATCATCACGACGATAGAGCCGTCGGTGCAGTCGGAGTTGGAGCGGCAGTTGGTGCTGTACAACGATATATGGCATCCGAAGTCATCCGGCGGAATCATCATCAACCCGCAGAATGGCGAGATATATGCGATGGCTGTGTCACCGACGTTTGATATCAACGCATTTAAGGCCGAGACAGATCCGCTCGTCTACGCCAACCCGATGGTGCAGAATATTTACGAGATGGGCTCTATAATCAAGCCGCTCACGATGGCGGCAGGAATCGACTCCGGTGCTATTACGGAGAATACCACGTACGACGATGCCGGAAGTATTACCGTCGACGGCAAAAAGATATCCAACTTCGACGGAAAGGCGCGCGGCGTTATTCCGATGGTGGAGATATTGAAGCAGTCGCTCAACGTCGGTGCGTCGTTCGTCGCGACGCAGATGGGGCCGGATACAATGCGCGATTATTTCCTCAACAAATATAAATTTGGCACAGAGACCGGCATCGACTTGCCAGGCGAGGTGCATGGTATGGTGTCCAACTTGAGCTCTGACCGCGCCGTCGAGTTCGACACAGCGTCATTCGGACAGGGGATTGCCATCACTCCGATAGAGACGGCTCGCGCACTCTGTGTGTTGGCGAACGGCGGCTACCTCATCACTCCGCATCTTGTGAAGGCGACTGCATATACGACAGGGGTTACGGAGCAGATGTCGTGGAGTGAACATGAGCAGGTGCTCAAACCGGAAACTGCGACGACTGTAAGTAGAATGTTGACGACGGTAGTTGATGTATCCCTTGCCTATGGGAAAGATAAGTTGGATCACTACAGTGTGGCGGCGAAGACCGGCACGGCGCAGATCGTTGATCCGACAACGGGCAGCTACTACAGCGATAAATATTTGCACAGCTTCTTCGGTTATTTCCCGTCGTACAATGCGAAGTTCCTCGTGTTCCTCTTCGCGGTAGAGCCGGTCGGTGCGCCCTACGCCTCGCAAACGCTAGCCCCGCCATGGCACGACCTGACCCAATTCCTGATAAATTATTATAACGTCCCGCCGGATAGGTAGAATTTGCTATACTACATTTATATATGAAAGCATTCCTGAAAAAGGGCGTGGTTGCCATTCTTACGCTTGAGGCTCGCGCTGTTGTCCGGAAATATAAACCTCGCATTGTCGCCATCACCGGTAGTGTCGGAAAGACTTCTACGAAAGATGCAGTGTACGCCGTGCTCGCGCAGAGTTTCCATGTTCGCAGAAGTGATAAGAGTTTCAACAGCGAGGTCGGTTTGCCTCTGACAATTCTCGGTTGTCCGAATGCGTGGAACAACCCCATTCGTTGGTTGCAAAATATTCTCGACGGACTGCTTCTCATACTCTTTCCGACGAAGTATCCTGAATGGCTTGTGCTCGAGATCGGTGCGGACAGGCCTGGCGACATTCGTGCGGTGGCGAAGTGGCTGCCTGTGGATATTGCGGTCATCACACATCTTCCGGAAATGCCGGTGCATGTGGAATATTTCAATTCACCCACAGATGTGGTGGAAGAAAAGGCTTCGATCATCAACGCGCTCAAGCAGAATAGCACATTGGTTCTGTATGCCGACGATGAACGCACTCGTTCGCTTGCTTCTCGTGCAAAGGAACACGATGCGCGTGTGATCACGTTCGGGATCTCTGAAAAAGCCGATGTTCGGGGAGGCGATTTTGCACCTATCTTCGAAAAAGAAAAAATGCCGAATGACGGCGTAGAAATGATAAAGCATCCTGTCGGAATGCGAGCAACTATTATTGCCGATAGCACATCGGAACAGTTGGAAATAATCGGCACTATAGGTAAACATCAATTCATATCACTATTCGCGGCAGCGGCTGTCGGCATCGCTTTACAGAAAAAACTTCCCGTAATTGTTGGTGCTCTTCGTGGCTATGTACCGCCTCGCGGGCGTATGCGCCTCATTCCGGGTATCAAACAAACATTGATAATAGACGACACTTACAATGCATCGCCGGCAGCTGTGGCTGCGGCGCTGGATACTCTTCCGCTTATTCAGGCAAAACGAAAGATAGTGGTGCTCGGCGACATGTTGGAGCTCGGTAAATATTCTGTCGAAGAACATCGCAAAGTCGGCATGCAGATTGCGAAGGTTGTCGACCTGTTGCTCACCGTCGGATTTCGTGCGCACGACATAGCTAGCGGTGCGCTCGACGAAGGTCTGGCCGATGCGAAGATAATGCAATATGAAGATTCGCAGGAAGCCGGGAACGAACTTCAGACGATGCTTGAGCCGGGCGACTGCGTTCTGGTGAAAGGTTCGCAGAGTATGCGAATGGAGAAGGTTGTAAAAGAAATAATGGCCGAGCCGGAAAAAGCAGGAGACCTACTGGTAAGGCAGGAAGTGGAGTGGGAGAAACGATAACTGCTTAGCGTTTCTTCCGATGCCTGAGGCAAGCGCCGATGTTTCAGCTTTTCGAAACAGGCGCTAGGGGAGAAATACTAACCGACTTGTGACCCCTCCCCGGCTCGGCATTTCGCTCTGCTGAGCGAAATATGCCTGCGCGTATCACAGAACGCAAAATGCGCCACAAGGTGCATTTTTACAGACCGTTTTGTAAGGTGCCTCGCCAAACCAATTTCAAAGGAATGGCGAGGCTCAAAGCCTATTGTGCTTGACCCGAGCGTCGCGATTACGCGACGATCCTCCCTCCCGTTCGCGCACATAATCCCCGCCGTTTTTAGGAAAAATTATAAAACAGCGGGGATTGCTCCCTTGAGCCATGAACTTTATATGTGATTTTACTCCCGTATTTACAAGAATTTGATATAATGAGCTTATGAAAGAGATAGTCTCTATTGCGGTTGTGGCGGCGCTTATCGTAGCGGGTGGGTCGTATTTGTTTATAGCCAATTCGAAAACAAAGACAGCTAGCAACTCTTCTGCAACTCAACCCGAGGGTGTGTTTTCTGAAACATACGTACCTCGTGGATGGGCAGTCGTGGGGAATCCCGCAACTTCAGCAACTGTCATAGCTTTTACATCCCCCAACTACCTTTTGGAGTGGGAGAATCCTGCGACGGTAGACTGTAAAGGTGAGGGTTGTACGCAACAAGTCTTAGTGAAGGGTGCAAACCTCAGCCTTGCTTATAGGCCTTGTGGGAGGGGGGAGACAGAAGCGGAGTTTAGACAAAGAGAACAAAGAAACATCACCACGTACCTAAAAGGTTTGGTGGATCAAAAGCCAATTATTATAAAAGGACACAAGGCAGTATTAGTTCATACGCGAAATCTTACCAACACCACCAGTCCCGTTATGGAAGACGCCTATAGTCTCACTCTATTTTCTGCCCCCTCAAGGGGTTACTGCCAAGATGTTAATTTCATTTTTGTAGAATCTACGACGACCGATTATGGAACGGAATTTCAGAAATTTATTGATGGATTGCAGTTCACACCTGATAAAAGCCCTCAATAATAGATCAATTTTACAAAGAAAAATTCCGCACCGAAGTGCGGGGTTTTTATTATGAGAATATAAAAAAGGAGGCAAGAGACCTTCAAATAAAAAGCTGCGCTTCGGCGCAGCCCAGTTACTGAGAAACGCTATTGGGAAAGCTCTGAACGAATTGCTGAACCATGCTGCGAAGTACCTGTGCATCAGAACTGCTTGCAAGATTTTTAGCACTGTATTCCGGGGCGAGAAAAGCGGGAGCGAGATTGAATGAATACTCGGTGCCATTATCAAAAAAGAAATACGTGAGATTATAGGCACCAGCAGGAGTCAATGTCTCCGCTTCCAAAACGCGCCTGCCGTTCATCACTTCCCATGATTGAGTTGAAGTAGCACTTTCAAGCGAAGCCAACATGGGATTGAGCTCTGTATCGATCCACTGCTCCTCCGTATTGCTGGAAGAATTGCGGGCAGTCACGACGATGAGAGTTGTGCTGTTGTTCCCATTATTGTCCCTTGGCTGATTACCGAAGGTGATAGTAACAGTCGTTGGAGTGCTTCCGCCAAGCGGGAGTTTGGTCTCTCCCCATGAGTACCATTCGGAAGGAGCCGGAATATTTACTATCGAAGAAATTCCCCCAAGAGAAATCGACGACTGCTGAGAGTTAAAGTGCTGCCACAAAAATACACCGACAACCAAGACAATCACGAAGTAAACAAAGACAAGGCGATTCTTTTTCATGAATTAAGAAAACTGTACCATTTAAACTTAAAAATAAAAAATGGGAGAAGCCGAAGCTTCCCCCATCTTGATACCCGCAGAGCGGGGTTTAGTAGCCTGGCACTTTCCAGATTCGGAAGTCCGCCAGTACAGTGGCAGAAAAATTGTGCCGCGCGATGATCTCGTGATTGGCCGCCCCTGTTTCGCTGATCCAGTTGGCGTCAACAACGTCCGCTCGAAATAAGTTCGCGCGTGGGTTATGATATCCTCACAGAACGCAAAATGCGCCGCAGGGCATAAAATATGTGGGGCATATTTTATGAGCCGCAGGCGTGTCGACGCCGAGGTGGGGTCACACATAATTTCAGCAGAAAATTATGTGTGACCATTTTTACAGACCGTTTTGTGAGGATATAATAACCCAAGCGCGAACTTATTTCGAACAGAAGCCCTGACTCGCACCTCGCAGAGCCTCGGTGCTCGCCCCGCGATTACGCGGGGCCGCCCTTCGCCCTGCCGCTTCCTATGCATTTTTGTTTTGGCGGGGGAATGCATTGAAAATGGAATGGAGCGGCAGGGCTCGGGCGGGAACGGCTCAACTTCTTCCCGAAAGGCTCACATGGGAAGAAATGAGCCGTTCAGATGCAAATACGAAAGGTGCCTCGCCAAACCAATTTCAAAGGAATGGCGAGGCTCAAAGTCTATGTGCTTGACCCAGAGCCCGCGCGAGTACACGCGGGCTCTCCCCACCCGTTCGCGCACAAATCCCCGCCGTTTTGAAGAGAAATTATAAAACGGTGGGGATTACTCCCCTCAGAGCACAAGAATAGACCGCTACACGACGTACACGAAATCAGATTTTTATTGAGTAAGCTTTTGCTTGCAATTAGTCCCTATTTGAAGAACACTTGCTCGATAGTCTGCTGACATAGCGCCATTGTTGTTAAAACTTTCTGCTTGTTGCATTGATGTTATGTCGGCAACTCCATTTGCATAGCAGGAACAAAATTCGTTAACTCGATTGGCAGAGTATCCGCTATCTTTTGGAATAGAGCCTGAACATGATTGGATTGTCTGCTCAACAAAATAATCTCGGGTTGATCCAGAAATCACTGCACTTTTGTCAGACCCATTAGCGAGGGCGGTACAGGCGCCAATAAGAAAAGCCGCTATAGCCAGTAGAGAAAAATAAGTCGCCAAAGCTCTTAACCCGTCATGCTTTATTTTGATTCTTCGTTTCAGTTTGTAATAGAAGTATCCTGCCCCGATAGCAATAACAAGAATAATAAATTCGTCGAGTGACGACTTCTTGAACTGTTGGGAAAAAGCGACTATAGAACCGGCGACAACAATTCCTGCAACCCACCTGTCTTTTGTTGGGACTGAATGTTGTGACTCCTTGTTTTGTTCGGTCTCCATATTTCTTACGATTTCAAATAAATTATTATTCCAAGAATAACACAAAACAAAACGACAATACCAAATCGAAGTAAATCTCCCTTATT
>CAIMFR010000027.1 GCA_903840375.1 Candidatus Adlerbacteria bacterium | reverse complement strand
GATCTTTCCGCCATTTTGCTTTGCAATGTATACAGATGTCGGATCGATCTTGTGTCCATTCTCTGCGATGAGTGCTCCTGTGCTGTCGGACAGGCCGACGATGTGATAGCCGAGCTCGTGCAAGATGCGGGCCGCGTGGTATCCGGCATTGCCGAACCCTTGTACCGCCACGCGTAATTTCTTGCGGTCCAAGCCGAGCGCTTTGACCGTCTCTTCGAGTACATACACGCCACCCTGTGCGGTAGCAGTGCCGCGTCCCTCGCTGCCGCCGAGTGCGATAGGTTTGCCGGTGATCATGCCCGGCTCGCTGTGTCCGACTTTCTTCTCGAACTCGTCGAGCATGTATGCCATGATCTCCGGAGTGGTGTATACATCGGGCGCGGGAATGTCAGTATCGACGCCGAGCGAGCCGCCTATTGCACGCACATACGCTCGCGAAACGCGTTCAAGCTCGGTGCTGCTGTATTTTTTCGGGTCGCATTGCACACCGCCTTTGCTGCCGCCAAGTGGGATGCCGACTACTGCGCATTTGAGCGCCATCGCGGCTGCGAGCGCCTTCACTTCGCTAAGATCGGCGGCGGGATGGAATCGAATGCCGCCTTTGTACGGACCTCGCGCATTGTTGAACTGGACGCGATATGCGCGCAAAGTTTCTTTACGACCCTTGTCGGTCTTAATGGTTATTTTTTTATCAAGAATTTTGTCGGGAGTTTGAAGAGCTTTCAGCTGCGCTTTGGAAAGTCCGAGTGTCTGCGCTGCGCGTGCCAGTCGTTCCAGATAAAATGCAAACGGTGTGTTCTTGGATCTCATAGACGAGTGAAGTTGGGAATTAAAATTAATATGTCTAGCGTCCTGGGCTCTAGTGTCTGCCTATTGTACAACAAAACATTTTGGCTCGCTGCAAGGCGTCTGTTTTATTTTTTATCCATACAATATTTGTGTTACGGCGGAACCATCGCATCTGGCGTTTTATATAACCAAGTTCACCGTGCACAAGTGTCTCCTCCAACTCCGCAGAGGTTATATTATTATCAATAAAATCAGCGAGCGGAGAGAATTCGAACCCGAGCGAGAGAAACCTTTTTTTAGAAAGTGCCACGCGAAGTTTTTTCGCTTCATCAACCATGCCTTGCTTCAGGCGGTCTTCAACCCCATGTCGTATCGCCGTATCGTGTTTTTTCGCATCGGGATGTATGCCAAGCCACAAGGTTTCATATTGCGGATCTTCCACCAATGTCGGGACGCTGCCGAGCGCTTGCGCTATTTCTATCGCGCGAATCAGTCGTACTCTGTTGTGAATGTCGATACGCTCTGCGCTTTTTGCATCGAGGTCTTTTAGCATTGAGAGCAATTGATCGGTTGTTTGTTTTCCCAACTCAACGCGCAGTTTTTTATTTGGCTGAACTTCAGGGAGCGAGAGTCCGCGCAACAGAGCGTCGGCATAAAAGCCGGTACCGCCGACGACTATCGGAACGTGTCCACGCTCGATAATTTCCGCAATAATTTTTTTCGCATCTCGAACAAAAGTGCCGGCGCTATATGTGCGTTTCGGATCTATAAAATTAACGAGGTGATGGGGAACTGACGCGAGTTCTTTATCGGTCGGCGCGCGAGTTATGACTTCCATGCTCTTGTACACCTGTCGCGAATCCGCTGAAATAATTTCTCCGCCCAATTTTTGTGCAAGAAAAATACCAAGGGAACTTTTCCCCGACGCGGTAGGGCCGACGATTGCGATAACTTTAGGTTTGGGCATATTGATAGTTGCCACGCTTTTAAGTGGAACTACTTTTGTTTTGTGCCGGAGGAGAGACTCGAACTCTCACCTCTTACGAGACACGATTTTGAGTCGTGCGCGTCTACCATTCCGCCACTCCGGCAATGCATACAAAATACCGCACAATGATACTTTCTACAATAACACTATTTCGTGGGTGAAAAAGAAAAACCCCGCACCATCTAAGATGCGGAGCATGTTGCGCCTATGAAGCAATAGAGAACGCAACAAAAAAACAGAATACGTAGGTCACGACCCAGCCCCAGACTATCCTGACTATTGAGCCGGCATGTACTCTGCCTGATGCAGACTTCGCACCGGCCATCGCGGACACGACACCGTGGTTGGTGCTCATTGGGATTCCGAGCCACCCTGTTTGCCAGATCAGGAAGGCAGACACGAGTTCCGTGCTGACTCCCATAAAGGGTTTGAACGATCTTTTTTGCGTGTCGCTCTCGGACTGATTGTTGACCATGCCGTTCAAACGTCGGTGAATTCTCCAGCCGCCGACCAGAGTACCCGCACCCATCACCACCGCGCACAACACCACTACAGGTGGCATAACATGAAATGTTTGTATCACGCCGCTCTTGAATAGCACAAGCGTGAACACTCCGATGTATTTGAGTCCGTCATTGAAACCATGTCCGGATGCCACGCCGCAGACTGTGAACAGTTGAAGTTTCTCCCACCAGCGCTCGGGTATCTTTTCAGATATGCCGGAATTTATTGCTACTCGTGATAGAAACCACGAGAAAGCCGAGCCACAGATGATGGCTAGGAATACACCAATACCAGCTTGTACCCAACCACTGTCTCTCAAGTGACCACTGGTGGGCATGAGAGCTTCAAAACCGCCTTGCGCGTACCCGATGCCGGCGAGTGACGCTAAGAGTGAGTGGGTCTTGCTGATCGGTAATCCGAGCCACGCGGCAATTGCTGCCCACACGATGATCACGATCATCGCAAGGCCGATCGAGTTTATTGAGATGAGTTCGGGACGCACAATACCGGTTCCTATGGTCGTAGCTACCTTCGCGCCGACAAGCAGGGCTAGAAGGATCCCGACTAAGTTGCCGACGGCAGTGAGTCGGAGTGCCTGTCTGCTCGACAGAACGCCAGTTGCTACAGCCGCCGATGTTGCACACGGTGCGTCGGTCCAGCCGTTTGAGGCTTCGGCCGCCAGCACTAACAGCAACACCAAGCCGACGCCGGGCGTCAGTTGTGACCAGTCCATTGAGCTTCTCCTACATTTCTATTTTAGACATCTGGCAAAACTATGTCATGTTTCTACTCATCTTGTCAATATTGGTTAATTTCAGAATCGCAATCTTTCTATCTGTGCTAAAATAGCGACATGTCGGAGTTTTTCAATAATGCTATTTTCTGGGTGGAGGTAGACAGGATAAAGCCGAACCCTTTTCAGCCGCGCCGCGAGTTTGACGAGGCGAAGCTCAATGACCTTGCGAGGTCTATCCGCCAATACGGTGTTATCCAGCCGCTCACCGTCACACGTACGGAGATACAGCGTGAAGACGGCGGCATTTCGTCGGAATACGAACTGGTGGCAGGCGAGCGTCGTTTGCGCGCATCGAAGATAGCAGGGTTGGCGCAAGTGCCGGTGCTCATCCGCGCAAGTTATGAGGATGATCAGACGAAGCTCGAGGTGGCAATAATTGAAAATTTGCAGCGTGAAGATCTGAATGCGATCGACCGAGCGCTTGCATTCGCAAAGCTGGTAAACGATTTCAAATTTAAACACGGCGAGGTTGCGGCGAAAGTTGGGAAGAGCCGCGAGTATGTTTCGAACACGATCCGCCTTCTTATGCTGCCGCAGGACATGCAGACCGCGCTTGCAGAAGGGAAGATAGCAGAGGGGCACACTCGGCCGCTGCTCATGCTTATCGATCGTCCGCAGGAACAGCAGACACTCTTCCGCGAGATCATGTTGAAGAAGCTCACGGTGCGCGACACTGAGTCGATATCCCGTCGGCTCGCATTCGACAAAGTGCGCAGAAAAGAATATCTCTATGCTCCGGAAATAATCGAGATGGAGCGCGAGCTGACCGACGCACTTGGTACGCGCGTCGCGATAGAGCCGAAAGAAAACGGCGGCAAACTTTCCATCGATTTCTTCTCTGAAGACGATCTGCGTGTGCTGTTTGCCGCACTGCAGAGCAAAATCAAAAAAGAAAAAATACTTAATGCTGAACCGGCCGCGGCTGCAGAGGTAGTCGCACCCGGAGAAACTATTGAGGATAAAAGTGGGGAAGAATCGACGGCTATGGAAGATGTCCTCGCAGAACCTCTCGATGCCGAGCTCTTAGATGACCGCACTAAAGAAGAAAGAACATTAGACGAAAACACGTTCGACGCAAGTAGTTTTTCTATTTAATTTTTCTTCTCACGTTCAAGTGCATTCCGAATGTGTCGCCGTGCTACTGTCGTGCGAGCGAAGTCTAGCCATTTTGTTTTTGGCATAGCGGATTTTTTGGTTTGTATCTCTACGATGTCGCCGTTGTCTAGGACTGTGTCGAGGGACACTAGTTTGCCGTTGACCTTCGCGCCGGCGATGTGGTTGCCGATATCGGAGTGTATGGCGTACGCGAAATCGATCGGACTGGAGTCAGTTGGCAGATCGACCACGTCTCCTCTTGGTGTGAATACGAACACGTGGTGCGAGAACACATCTGTCTTGAGTGTCGTTTCGATGTCGGGGTCGTCCATCTCTTCGCCAAGCTCCGAGAGCCATTTCGTCGTATCGGGAGTGCCGAATCGTGGACGTTCGTCTGCAGTTTGCGGCTGTATTTGCTCCTTCTTTTTTTCCTCGTCTTTTTTCACATCGCGACGAAGACCGGGTATCAAACTGCGAATCCAATCGAAGCTTGATTGTTTGTTTGACTTTTGCGGTGCTGTGGCTGGTTTACCGTCTGCGGCATGCTCCTTATACAGTACGTGTGCGGCGATGCCATACTGCGCCTCGCGATGCATCTCGCGTGTGCGAATCTGTATCTCGACAATGTCGCCGTCGCCGGAAAATACGGAGGTGTGCAAACTTTGATAGCCGTTCGGTTTTTGGAAAGCGATGTAGTCTTTGATCTTATTCGGCAGCGGCTGCCAGAGTTTGTGCACGATGCCGAGCACACGATAACATTCCGCGATGTCAGGCACGACGACGCGCAAAGCCGAGATGTCATGTACGTTTGCGATATTGCCGCCTTTTCTTTTTAATTTTTGCCAAAGACTCCAGAGACCTTTTACGCGATGGTCGATGGTGAAGTCCGTGATGCCATTTTTCTGCAATTCGTCTTGCAGCGCACTCGACATCTTTTCCAGTCGGTCGGCGATCTCTTTTGAGCGTGCGGCGAGCATCTTTTTCGCCTCCGAAAATTCTTCCGGATATGCATATTCGAACGCGAGATCTTCCAACTCACGACGCACGACTCCCATACCAAGCCTGTGTGCTATAGCGGCATAGATGTCGATGGTCTCAAGCGCAATACGTTTGCGTTTTTCCGGCGGCACATGTTGGAGTGTGTGCATGTTGTGCAGGCGGTCCATCAGTTTGATGATGAGCACTCGCGCATCCTTGCTGGTGGCGACGAGCAATTTGCGCAAACTTTCGCTATGTCTCTCCGCGCCGCGATATTTAAATTGTCCGAGTTTGGTCACTCCCTCGACAAGGAAGCGCACCTCTTTGCCGAATTCTTGCTCGATAGTTTCCGGCTTGACGCCCACGTCTTCGACGGAATCGTGCAGAAGCCCCGCCGCGATGGTGGTTGCGCCCATGCCCAACTCCGCAAGACTCTTTGCCGTCTCGACGAGGTGCACGAGGTACGGCTCGCCGGACATGCGCTTGTGTTCCTTGTGCGCATCTGCGGCAAAGTTGTAAGCCTTCTCGACAAGCGCAATATTTTCCGCCGAAGGCGATTGCATGAGTGAAGTGATGTCTTTAACATCCATTAAATCAGTGTACTACTTTTTTGCGGATTTTTTAGCACGACGTGGAAATCCTCTTTTCTTTTTTTCTTCGCTCAAGATTTCAAGTGCCCGCGGAAGTTCTATCGTGTAGACGTCGTCAGTTTTGAGTGAGCGGAAGTCGCTTTCGTGGACTATATACGGACCGAAGCGGCCGATGTTCGCAGTTATCGGTTTGCCGGTCGTCGGGTGATCGCCAAGAACTCGCGGCAGTGATAAGTAGAGGGCGGCATCTTCAACGGTGACGCTTGCTGGATCTTTACCCGCAGGAACGCTCGAGCGGCGCGGCTTCTTTCTCGAGCCTTTTACCATTTCGCCGAGTTGCACATACGGGCCGAAGCGTCCGTTCAGGATGTAAATAGGTTCGCCGGTGTCCGGGTGTGTGCCGATAGGTTTCGCCGGCTCATTGGAAATAACTTCGCCCGTCTCGGTGCGTGCGCCGGTGCAGTCAGGGAAGCGCGAGCAGCTCATGAACTTTCCCTGCCGCGAGAGTTTGTAGACCATCGGGCTGCCGCAGATAGGGCAAGGGAATTCTTTCGGCGCATCGCCGATGTTGGTCAATTTGCCGGCCTCTTTATCCTTTATCTTCACCTCTTTGTGGAATGGTATGTAAAAATCTTTCAGCGTTTTTACATACTCGCGCTTGCCGTTGGCGATGTCGTCGAGCTCGTCTTCCATCTCGGCGGTGAATGTGTCGCCGATGTAGGTCGGGAAATTTTGTTCCAGAAAGGTGCTTACGACGTCGCCGGTGTCTGTCGGCTTGAGCGAGCGGCCTTCCTTCGCCACATACCCGCGCGCGTCGAGCGTCTTCATAATTGAGGCGTAGGTCGACGGGCGGCCGATCCCGCGTTTTTCCAATTCCTTGATCAAACCCGCTTCGGTGTAGCGCGGCGGCGGAGTGGTCTGCTTTTCCTCGGCGGAAATATTTTTCACGTCGAGGGGCTCACCGGCGGCGACTGCAGGCAACTCGACATCCTCGCCGCGCGCATCCGGGTCTGCCTTGAGCCAACCGTCGAACACCACCTGCGAGCCGTTGGCGGTGAACTGCGGCACGGTTTTATCCTTCGTCTCTGCGACGATCTTTGTCTTGAGCAACTTCGCATCAGCCATTTGCGAAGCGATAGCGCGCCGCCAGATGAGCTCATAGAGCTTCTTGGCATCAGGCGTTGCGCCGAGCGATTCTTTCTCGATGTGCGTCGGGCGTATGGCTTCGTGCGCCTCCTGCGCATTTTTCGATTTTGCGGTAAAGACATGTGACTCGGCGTATTCCTTGCCGAACTTTTTTTCAATTCGTGCGAGTATTGCCGAGCGTGCGGGTGCGCCGAGATTAGTCGAGTCGGTGCGCATGTACGTGATATGTCCGGCCTCATACAATTTTTGCGCGATGCGCATTGTGTTGGACGGCGAGAAGCCGAGACGTGATGATGCGGCTTGCTGCAAGGTCGAGGTGGTGAACGGCGGACGTGCTGTACGCTTCATGTCGCTTTCGGACACGTCGGCGACGGAGAGTCCGTCTTTCTCGACGGCGGAAATAATTCTGTCCGCCTCTTTTTTTGCGCGCGGTTCTTCGACGCAGCTCACCACGAGCGGTGATTTTTTCACAGTGCGAGTGTCGGCGGTGATTACATAAAACGTTTCCGGTACGAATGCGCGGATCTCGCGTTCGCGCTCCATTATGATGCGGAGGGCCGGCGATTGCACACGCCCTGCCGAGAGTCCATAGCGCACCTTTTTCCAGATAAGGCCGGAGAGGTCATAGCCCACAAGGCGGTCGAGCACGCGCCGCGCTTCCTGTGCTTTTACCAGGTTTTCATCAATACCTCTTGGTTGTGCGAGTGCGTCTGCAATGGCTTCCTTTGTAATTTCGTGGAAGACGATGCGCTTCGGGTGTTTGAGATTGAGCTCCTCCTTAATATGCCAGGCGATGGCTTCTCCCTCGCGGTCGGGGTCTGTCGCGAGTATTGTTTCGTCCGCCTTTTTGGAAAGTTTTTTCAAGTCGCTGATGATCATCTCTTTGCCCGGGACGACCTCGTAATGCGGCACGAACCCTGCCGGAATGTCTATAGCCTGCTTGTTGCTTTTAGGCAGATCGCGAATGTGGCCGACCGATGCCCGCACGACAAAGTCGTCGGACTTTGAGATGTCCGACATGTATTTTTCGATGGTCTTCGCCTTCGCGGGAGACTCAACAATGACCAGCTTCATGCTCAAAGTGATACAACGATATTGGAAAAAGTGCAAAGGACAAGTAGATCAAATACGCTCAATCTTGCCTAATCTTTCATCTAGCAGACCCCTAATTAGGAGGGAGGACAATGCTATGTTTGCTGACTGGGCTGTGAGACCGGTTTGCTCTATCAGCTCATCTCTTGCTAGTGGTTCGGTGAGTGCGGTTAAGATTTTTGCTTCTGCATCAGTGAGGTCGGTTGGGAGTGATTGCTGCACAGGCTTGTCGCTCGGCTTTATGCCTAGGACTTGGAGAATGTCGTCGCTGTCGCGTATGAGTACCGCGCCTTCGCGGATGAGCTTATTGACGCCTGTGCCGCTCGGGCGGCCGAGCTCGTGCGGGATGGCGAGCACTTCTCGGTTGTAGTCGAGCGCGAGCCTTGAGGTGATGAGCGTACCGCTTTTTTCTCCAGCCTCTATGACGAGCGTTGCAATAGACATTCCCGCCATCACGCGGTTGCGCTCCGGAAAAGAATGGAGCATCGCCCTGAAGTCCGGAACATTCTCGGATACGAGCGCGCCGCCTTGCGTGAGGATTCGTTTGGCAAGCGGGCGGTTGAGTGTCGGGTAGAGAACATTTTCATCAAGGCCCGACGGGAGCACTGCGACGGTGGGCAAGCCGACATCGAGCGCGGCCTTGTGCGCCTCTGCGTCGATGCCGAGTGCGAGACCTGATACGATGGTGATGGGATATTGCGCGAGGCCTGCAATGAGTGTTGCGCACATGCGCCTTCCGTACGCGCTCGCTGCGCGCGATCCGACGACACAGAGCATCTTGCGCTCCGGAGGCGGCATCGTTCCTTTCATAAAGAGCATTTTCGGACAGTCGGGAATGGTCTGCAGAAGTGCGGGGAAATCTTTTTTGCGCAGTTGTTGAATTGGATAAGGCATTGTATTGTAAATAGGACTTACACAATATACATCAATTTTTATGTTAGACATCACTTTCATCCGCGAGAACCCGGACATCATCCGCGCCGCGCTCAAGAATAAAAATAGAGAAGGCGTCGACCTAGACCGTATTTTGGTATTGGCAGACGATAGGAAAAAGTTGGCAGGCGAGGTGAGCGACATCCAGAGAAAGCGAAACGAGGCTGCCGCGTCGCGCGATGCTGAAGCCGGCAAGCGACTCAAAGATGAATTGAAAGCCGCGGAAGAAAAATATCAGGGCGTAGAAAAGGAACTCGTGCCGCTCCTTATTAAAGTTCCGAACATTCCGTCTGTCGATACGCCCATCGGTCCGGACGAAAGCGGCAACAAAGTCATTCGCGAGTGGGGAGAGAAGCCGACATTTTCTTTTACGCCGAAGGCGCATTGGGATATTGGCAAGGATCTCGGTATCATCGATGCAGAGAAGGCCGGCGCTGTTTCCGGCGCGCGATTCGTTTATCTGAAGGGCGATCTGGTGCTGTTGGAAAATGCGATGATGCAATATGCATTGAAAACGCTTACATCGTCGGAGGCTTTGCAAAAAATAATTGACGGCGCATCGCTCACCGTCAGCAACAAAGCGTTCGTGCCGGTCATACCGCCACTCATGATACGCTCACAGGTGATGAACCGCATGGCACGCCTCGACCCTATAGAGGATCGTTTCTATCTCGACAAAGATGATCTCGTGCTCATCGGCAGTGCGGAACATACGCTTGGCACGTTGCACATGGATGAGACTTTGCACGAGGGGCAGTTGCCGATGCGCTACTTCGCGGTCACGCCGGCGTTCCGTCGCGAGGCCGGTGCTGCGGGCAAAGACACGCGCGGCATTTTGCGTCTGCACCAGTTCGACAAAATGGAAATGGAATCATTCACCAAGCCGGAAGACGGTCGAGCCGAGCAAGATTTCTTTGTCGCTATTCAAGAATATCTGATGCAACAGCTCAAACTCCCGTATCGCGTCATGGCGATATGCACCGGCGACATGGGCTTCCCCGACCAGCGACAGATTGACATCGAAGCATGGATGCCGGGGCAGGATGCTTACCGCGAGACACACACATCCGACTATATTGGCGGATTCCAGGCACGCCGCCTCAACACACGCATCAAGCGTGCAGACGGCGACATCGAGCCGGTGCATATGAACGACGCGACCGCGCTCTCACAGCGTCCGCTTATCGCAATTCTCGAAAATTATCAGAATGAAGACGGTTCGGTGACCGTGCCGGACGTCCTGCGAGCATACATGGGCAAGGATAAAATTGAGAAAGTTGCCGCTTGACGCTGTTGCCCGCGAGCGTACGCTTAGAGGGGAAGCTTGTTAGAGGAGAAAAAAGATGAGTAAGCTGAAGAGGTTGCTGGTGTCGACTGCTACCGCTTCTTTCGTAGCGCTGATGATGTCTTTTGATGCCCCGGCCACTATGAGTGTGCTTGGTGTCGTAGCTTGCAGTGCATTTGGATTCGTCCTCATATTTGCGATAGTCTATGTTGTTTCTGATGCCTTCTGGTGATCTTTTCTCCCTCGTCAGTTCTTAGGCGGGGGCTTTTTATATATGAGGTAAAATAAGCATGTATGTCGACACGTGTCATTTTAGGAGAATCGAAGTTGCGCGCTCGGCGGAAAAAACAGCGTATCATTCTCTGTGCCTTTATTTGCGGGGTATTTATTTTTGTTGTCGGTGGGCTGTCGCTCCTTTCGCATGCGGCATTTTTGAG
>CAIMFR010000026.1 GCA_903840375.1 Candidatus Adlerbacteria bacterium | reverse complement strand
GGAAGTTCAGACATTCACTCTCAACAAGGGGTACGCGATAAGAGAATTTTGCGCGATGCAGGGAACGATTAAATATTGCTCGGGAAGTGATACGACCGGAACTTCTATCACTAAACTGGATATTATTTTCAGACATCCAAACCCCGATGCGTGTTTCTCGACGGATACGGTTTCAAACGATTGTGTGCCTGGTGCAAGTTCTCAATTTTCAAGCGCATATATTCAAATACAGTCAACTGACGGAACAACACGCAGTGTTGTGGTGACTGCGAGCGGGCAGATATCGGTACAGCCGCCAAATACTCTGCCATGAATATGAAAAAGGAAATACGCGAAAGGGGAACAAGAGGATTTACGCTCATCGAAATGCTGGTATCGGTAGCTATCTTTACCACGGTCATGGTGATAGCTCTCGGCGCACTTCTATCCTTGTCGGAAGCTGATAGAAAGGCGGAGGTATTGAATTCCGCGATAAACAATCTTTCTTTTGGAATGGAGGGTATGTCACGTTCACTAAGAACAGGTCACAGTTATCATTGTGGGATTAGTGGTACCGCAAGCGATCCGCAGGATTGCGGTGCCAGCACCAACTACCCTTATACTAGCGCACAGTCATACATAGCTTTTATGGTTACAGACGGGTCGGTCAGCGGCTGTGTTGCAGGTAATAACTGTACGGTGTCGTATTGTCTTGGTTCTACAAAAACAAACTCGTGCAGTGTTGGTGTATCAGGTACGAAATGTGATACCGCCAACGGCTACACATGCAGCATTCTGCGTTCCGTGAACGGAGGTTCATTGCTGCCGCTTACCGCCGCGGATATAAGTATCACTAATCTGGGATTCTATGTGATAGGTTCTCTTAGAAAGAGCGCCACAGGCGGTGATAGTGTTCAACCGAAGGTAACCATTCTAATGTCGGCATCCATTCCTATAACGCCGACACAATCTTCCTCTTTTAATTTACAGACTTCGGTAGTTCAACGTCTTTATGATCTATAAACAATCGCGTACAAAAGCACGGAGAGGATTCACGCTCATTGAGACGTTGTTGGCGATAATGATCCTTATGTTGGCAATAACAGGGCCGCTTACAATTGCCAACAAGGGGCTAACATCATCTCTGATAGGCAAGGATCGTTTTATAGCCACATACTTAGCTCAGGACGCAATGGAGTATGTGCGTTTTGTACGCGACACCAATGCGCTTTATGGCGTAAACTGGCTTACCGGGGTAGGTACAAATTGGACCACGGGGCTATCTCCGTGTTATAGCGTTGGTGGAACTACTGCGTGCTACTTTGACTCGCTTGGCAACACTCCTTCGGTAATTACTTCGTGTGCAAATGTTGATTGTTCCGATGTGCCTCTTTACTACGACACATCGAGCAATTCTTATTCATACAAAAAAACAACAGGCACTACTCAAACGATCTTTATTCGTTCCGTGAAGATAACGCCTGTTACCAATAATACAGATGAAGTGTTGGTGTCGGTGACCGTAACATGGAAAGATGTCGGTAATGTGCTGCGCACTGTTGTAGACAAGGAAGACCTTTTTTATTGGCAATAATATATGGCAAGTAAATTAAAAAAACAGCAAAGAGGGTTCACTATATTCTTCGCATCGCTCGTCGCGAGCTTGGCGCTTGCTATAGGTCTGGCAATTTTTGATCTTTCCTATCGTGAACTTACTCTCGCATCTACTGTGGCGTTGTCTCAGTATGCCATCTATGCGGCAGACACCGGCGCTGAGTGCGCGCTCTATTGGGACTCGAAAGCGACACCCACCATGAATGGCGGCTCATCAAGTGTATTCGGCACTTCATTAGTATCTACATGGGCCGCATCGGGCTCGGGTGTGTATTGTAATTCACAGGATATTAGTGCTCTGTGGAATACTCCGCCTGTTGGGACTGTTTTAAAAGATGCCACTAGCGCGACAACAACCTTCCAACTCAAGTCCGTACAGAATACCTATTGTGCGACAGTTCAGGTTGCGAAGTATGTAGGTGCAAATGACGGTTTTAATCACACAGTAATTTCTTCATTTGGTTTTAATACATGTGTTACCGGCTCTGCCAACCAGGTAGAGCGCGAGTATCAGGTAAGTTACTAGTTTGCGCTATACTACCAGCATGGCCGTACCGAAAGAGGCGAGAGAAAAATACGAGAAATTAAAAAAGGCGATCGACCATTATCGCATGCTCTATCATGTGTACGACAAGGAGGAGATCTCCGCGGCGGCGCTCGACTCCCTCAAGAAACAGCTTGTCGACATTGAGGCGGACTATCCCGAGCTCATCACGCCCGACTCTCCGTCACAGCGTGTGGCAGGGAAGCCGCTCCCACAATTTAAAAAAGTGCATCATGTTGTGGAGCAGTGGTCGTTCGACGATATTTTTGATGCGGACGGTGTGCGGGATTTTGACGCGAAGGTCAAGCGCATGCTGGTCGATCATTTTCCCCATTCTGAAAAAGAATTGCATTATGTGTGTGAGTTGAAGATCGACGGTTTGAAAATTGTATTTACATACGAGAAAGGAATATTGAAAACTGCGGCAACGCGCGGCAATGGTCTGGTCGGCGAGGATGTGACGCACAATGTGCGGACTATAGAGTCCGTACCGCTTTCGCTCACGCGTCCGATAGATATCATTGTCGAAGGCGAGGTGTGGATGAGTGAGAAGGGTTTGCATGCGCTCAATCTCGAAAGAGAAAAAACAGGTGAACAGGAGTTCGCCAACCCGCGCAATGCCGCCGCCGGTTCTATACGCCAGCTCGACCCGGCCATAGCAGCATCGCGCCATCTCGATACCTTTATATATGATGTCGCCAAGACGGAGGAGGAATTGCCGCAGACGCAGGAGGAGGAATTGAAATACCTGCGCGAACTTGGTTTCAAGGTCAACCAACATTTTGAAAAAGTTTCTTCGGTGGAGGAGATCATAGAGTATTGGAAGAAGTGGCAGAAGGGAAAGAAAAAAGAGGGATATTGGATCGACGGCATCGTCATAAAAGTGAATGAGCGCAAGTTTCAGGATGTGCTCGGCTATACCGGCAAAGCGCCGCGCTTCGGCATCGCATTGAAATTTCCTGCCGAGCAGGTGACGACGATCGTCGAGGACATTGTTCTGCAAGTCGGGCGCACCGGCGTGCTGACGCCTGTGGCACATCTCAAGCCGGTGTCGGTCGCCGGGACGACAGTTTCGCGCGCAACGCTTCACAATGAGGACGAGATAAACCGCCTCGGTGTGCGCATCGGCGACATGGTAATTTTGCAAAAGGCGGGCGATGTTATCCCCGATATTGTAAAAGTGCTCACCGAGATGCGTACAGGGAAAGAGAAACATTTTCACTGGCCGACGCATGTGGAGGAATGTGGTGGCGACGGACGCATCGAGCGCATCGAGGGTCAGTCCGCGTGGCGCTGCGTCAATAAAAATTCTTTCGTGCAGCAGAGCCAAATGCTTCGCCACTTCTGCTCAAGAGGTGCGCTCAACATCGAAGGGCTCGGTCCGAGCACGGTTGATGCATTGCTCGAACATGATCTTATTCAGACATACGATGATTTTTTCACGCTGAAGGAGGGTGATGTACAGGCGCTCCCCGGCTTTGCAGATGTATCTGCGAAAAAACTCATCGAGTCGATACGAGAAAGTGCAGGGCGCGTGACGCTCGCGCGGCTTCTCACCGGGCTTTCCATCACGCACGTCGGTGAAGAAACGGCGATACTGCTCGCACAACATTTCAAGACGATCGACGATGTTGTTGAGGCGAAGGAAGAGGATCTGAACGCGGTCGCCGGTGTCGGCGATGTGGTCGCGCGCGCCATTGTTGATTGGTTCAAGGAGAAAGGAAATCGCACATTAGTTGAGCGGCTCAAAAAAGTGCTAACGATAAAAAATGACGCATACGCGCCGCGCAATATTATGGGTTTACGAAACCCTATAATTAGTAAACCGCTCGCTGGCAAAATCTACGTCATCACCGGCACACTGTCTTCGATGTCCAGAGATGAAGCAAAAGAAAAATTGCGCGCACTCGGAGCGGACATCTCCTCATCGGTTTCTAGCAAGACCACTGCAGTAATTGCCGGCGAAAATCCCGGTTCGAAACTCGATGATGCAAAAAAATTGGAAGTGGCAACACTTTCCGAGAAAGAGCTCATCGCGCTATTGACAAAACATAGATAGATGGCGTTCGGTGCCGATTCAGCAGAGCGATTAGTGCAGGGAGACGTGGAAGCGGATATCGCTGTCACGGATTCCATCGCTATAGCACTTCGCGCGGTCAAGGAAACAGAGAACACAACCATCGTCATCACCTACTTCAGGCGCGGAGAAGGAGAAATGGCCGAGGCGTTGGCGACGCATTATCCTGAACGTATGACCGCTGTGCCAGAGGTAGGTAGAGAGGGTGAAACGGAGATCGTACCCTTCCTATTGAAGATAATCACCGACAAGACAAAGGAGTCGTGAAATGCGTATCCTTCTGGTCGACGACCATCTAAAACATCGGCGGGCAGGAATAAGTCAACTCGGGGCGCTTGGCCACGAAATAGTCGCGTTATGTGACTACGGAGAGGCAAGGGAATGAGCTGCGTCGGAATCATTCGATGTAGCGCTCGTTGATCTTTTCATGCCAGCCGAGCCGACCACTCTTGGTCATGAAGCTTGCAAAGAATTTGTTGGCCGAGAGATTGCCATTGGCTTCCCATTGATTCTTGAACTTAGCCGTTTGGGGATCAAGAAGATTGCCGTGGCAACTGACATGAATCATCATAAGCACCCCATGTCAGCGGTGGTGGACTGGTTTGGTTCAACCGTTTACGGTAAATGGCGCTACTGTCATCATCCGGCATTCTCACAATTTGTGAGGACGGCACAAAAGATTGGGTGAAAGTACTAGTCGAGCTTACCACGCAGTAAACAGCTGAGTAGCAAATACCCCGCATCAGTTCGCCGAAAAGCGAGCAGGTGCGGTTTTTTTATGTCTCTAATATTATGGGTTTACGAAACCCTATAATTATTCGAGCAGGAATGGTCGTACGGATTCTAGCTCGATGCTTTTCAGATATTTTTCGGTTGCTTTTTCTACATCACCGAAGACGCCTTGAAAAAGTGTCTTAGTGAGAATGGACGGGAAATTTTTTGTACCGGCATAGTCGAGGTAACTGCTCCAGCGATATTTTTGCAAATGCGTCATCGCATCACTCGCATTTGTGATGCGTCGTTCTCGCCAGTCTTTTGCGTCTTTAAGTAAGTCGAGTGGATTTAGGTGGATATAGTTTAGGATGTGCAGGAAGTATGCATCGGAATCGATATGTTTTTTCTTCGTACGACCTTGGAATAATGTCCCGCTCCGCTCATATTTTCCATTGAAATAATTTGCATAGCCGACATTGATCTTGCGAGTAAACTTCGTTAGTCCTCCTTCCATCCGTTCCGACACCAGCAAGTGATAATGATTTTTCATCAGACACCAGCCGTGAATGTCGACGATCTTTTCTCGCCCAATTATAGGGTTTCGTAAACCCATAATATTGGATTGGTAATGATAGGGTACATTTCTTGCGGGTGCTTCGTCATTGAATTCATATAGATCATGCACGAAACGCGCACGATCTTGGTCGTCCATGAATAAATCCCGTTTTTCAACTCCTCGATTGAGCACATGATAAAGTTCCACATCGTTCATTATATTATAGGGTTTCGTAAACCCATAATATAGCAAAAGGGAAAAATATCGTGTAGTATAGGAACATGATATCGAAGGAGGAGATAGAGAACCTTGCCCGTTTGGCTCGGCTCAAGTTGAGCGATGAGGAGGTGGTTGCTTTTCAGACCGATTTTGAAAGTATTTTAGGCTATGTCGGCCAAGTTGCCGCGGTGTCAGGAAATATGGAGGACAAGGAACATTCGAGGCCGCTTTTGCACAATGTGATGCGCGACGATGTTCCGTACGCGGACGATTGCGCGGTGTCCGGAAAGCAGACCGCCATCCTCGCACAGCTCCCGCATCGCGATGGCGACTTTGCCCTGGTGCGAAAAATAATCCACAAGGATCTATAACATTGTATGGCAAACGAACTCGCAAAACTTTCGATACTCGACGCGGCGAAAAAGCTCGCAGCAAAAGAAATTTCTTCCGTGGATCTGACTCGCGCATGTATGGAAAATATCGATGCTCGAAACGAGAGACTTAACGCATATCTCGAAGTGTTCGACGATGCGGAAGATCAGGCGCAGGCTGCAGACGATCGCCGCGCAAAAGGCGAGAAGCACGCACTCCTCGGTATCCCGCTTGCGATGAAAGACAATATTCTGATAGAAGGTCGCCGCGTGTCTGCTGCATCGAAGATGCTGGAAAATTATGTCGCGACATACGACGCGACTGCCGTCACAAAATTAAAATCAGCCGGTGCAGTTTTCCTCGGTCGCACGAACCTCGACGAGTTCGCGATGGGCGGCTCGACGGAAAATTCCGCGTTCGGTGTGACTCGAAATCCTGTTGATGAGACACGCGTTGCCGGCGGCTCGTCCGGCGGTTCTGTCGCTGCTGTCGCTGCCGACATGGCGCTCGGAGCGTTTGGTTCTGACACTGGAGGGTCGGTCCGCGAGCCATCCGCATTTTGCGGCACGGTCGGATTCAAACCGACGTACGGCGCAGTGTCGCGTTCCGGTTTGATAGCGATGGGCTCGTCGCTTGACCAGATCGGTCCTATCGCGAAAAATGTCGCCGACGCGGAATTGCTTTTCAACACCACACGAGGACTCGATCCGCTCGACAGCACTACAACCCCGGAAGGTCTATATCCGAAGCGTAAGCAGATGAAAAAGATCGGCGTGCCGCGACATCTTTTTACCGAAGGCATCGACAAAGACTTGCTGAAAAATTTTGACGCCGCACTCGCCGACTTGGTCGCACAAGGATACGAACTCGTCGATATAAAACTTCCGTCTGCACCGCTTGCGTTGGCAATCTACTACATCGTTATGCCTGCGGAAGTTTCCACCAACTTGGCACGTCTCGACGGCGTTCGCTATGGACTCTCGAAAACCGGTGAAAATCTTTTTGATGATTATGCCAAAACGCGCCGCGAAGGTTTTGGTCCGGAGACACGTCGCAGAATAATGCTCGGCACATACGTCCTTTCATCCGGCTATTACGATGCGTACTATGGCAAGGCGACATTGGCACGCGAGACGCTTAGTCGTGAGATAGCTGAGGCACTCGAACGTGTTGATGTTATTGCAACACCTACCACTCCGTCGCCGTCATTCAAAATAGGCGAGAAATCTGATCCGCTCTCGATGTACCTCGCCGACATTTTCACTGTAACCGCTAACCTCACCGGCAATCCCGCCATCTCGCTTCCGATGGGTACAGTCGTGCGCGATGGCGTCTCACTTCCGGTCGGCATTCAATTCACCGCCGCGCACGGCGACGAAGCCGGCCTATTCACGGTTGGGAAGCTTCTAGAATCTTCACAGAAAAAATAATCCCGCGATTTTTTAGAGTACAATAGAAGAGTATGTACACAGCGTACACGCTTAACTTTGAATATATCTTTTCAAACCTGTATCAGGCTATTACAGGTGTGCATGTAGATTTTTCACAAGTACCGGGTCAGGTAGTATTTTGGGCACAGACGGTCACGATCGTGGGTATGGTTATATCGGTCGTCTTGCTGGTGCTCATCGTGTGGGTGCGCATCCGCACGATCGTGGTTGAGGAAGAAGGCTTTGCAAGATTAGATGCAGAGGAGCGCGCCACGCATGGAACCGAAGAAATCTCCGAGACGAAGAACATGCGTTGGGAAGCAATAACTATGATGGCAATTTCGCCGAATGCGAGCGATTGGCGTGCCGCTATCATTGACGCGGACACGATGATGCAAGCGATGCTAACAGAACATGGATATATCGGCGCAACGCTTGGCGAACAATTGAAGAACGCGAATCCTCTTCAGTTTACGACGCTCGACGTTGCATGGGAGGCGCACAAGATGCGCAACGCGATAGCGCACATGGGCGAAGCATTTCCGCTCACCGAGCGTGATGTCCGCGCCACGATAGATTTCTACAGAAGGGTATTTGAAGAATTTCAATATATCTGATATAGTTTCATTCACGGTTTACTAATAGTGGGGTGGAGGAGTGGTATCCCGCTTGTAGCGGGACTCATAACCTTTTATGGAATTCGTCGTGTATGTTCTCTTAAATGAGAAGGGTTGGATCTATATTGGACAGACAAATAACATTGATAGAAGACTTGCCCAACACAATGATCCGAATAGATCGGGCTGGGCTTCCAAAAGAGGGCTATGGAAATTGATTTTTCAGGACGTATGTAATTCCAGAAGTGAGTCGATGCGTAAGGAAAGATATTTGAAATCATTAAAGAATAATGATAGAGTTGCAGAGTATTTAGCGGGGTGGAGGAGTAGTACCTCACAAGGCTCATAACCTTGGGACCCGGGTGCAAATCCCGGCCCCGCAACAAGAAAGCAAAAACACGCGCCACGGCGCGTGTTTTTGTACTTGAGTGCGGGGATATAAGCAAACTGCTTTGCTTATATCGGGATTTGCAGGCCGGAACATGTCGCCGTCGAGGCGACAGTGAGGCGGGGTCGCGGCCGAGCGAGGCGAGAGCTGTGACCAAATCCCGGCCCCGCAACAAAGTTGTGAGTCAGTATCAAGTGCCGTCACCCATCAGAAATCATGGATCGACTTTGTTTTAAGGTGCTACAATTAGCATGCATGTTATGGTCGAAAACATGATAAATACTTTTGTTAGTTAATCAATTTCTCTATGAAACAACTCAATGTTTTCGACTGGGTCGCTTTGGTTCTCGTGGTAGTGGGTGGCCTCAATTGGGGATTAGTGGGCATCTTCAACTTCGACCTCGTTGCGACTATTTTCGGCACTATGTCCGTATTGGCAAGGGCGGTATACGCTCTCGTCGGAATCTCGGCGGTATATCTCGCTGTCATCTCTATGCAGCTTGCAAAGCGTTAATCCTAACTGAAAAAATATGCAGAATATAGTAGAAACCGCCGTAGCGGCCGGGTCTTTTAAGACGCTTGTTGCCGCAGTACAAGTAGCAGGATTGGTGGATACGCTTAGCGGTCCCGGACCGTTTACGGTATTTGCCCCGAGCGATGAAGCGTTTGCCAAAATCCCTAAAGAAACGCTTGACGCGGTGCTTGCCGACAAGGCGAAGCTCACGGACATCCTCACGTACCATGTCGTTGCCGGTAAAGTTATGGCAAAGGATGTCATGGGTCTCACCGAAGCAAAGACGGTTCAAGGCGGTATGGTCAGGATCGATACTTCCGCAGGAGTAAAGATCAACGATGCGACCGTTACTAAAGCAGACATCGAGTGTACCAATGGCGTAATCCACGTCATCGATACGGTTCTTATGCCGGCGTAGTTTCTAGATATCGAGTGGATGCAAAAAATACCTTTCGGGGTGTTTTTTGCTTTTCGTGCTAAGGGAACAAGACAACCATTTAGTAGCACTGAGAGATGATAGGATAAAGTGTGCTATATTGTATTGAGCGGTCTATGAATATATTCCTCCTCATTCTTTTAGTAATTGTAGCCCTGATTGTCATCTGGTCAGTTGTCGGATATTTTACCTCGAATGCCGAACAGGCAAAATATTCGGTACTGAAAAAAGCTCATGGGTATGAAATTCGGCATTACCCAGCTCATATTGTTGCACAAACCGCTGTTGAGGGTGCGAGCATAAACGGCGATGCGTTCAATAAGGGATTCAGCATTATCGCCAGCTATATATTCGGAGGGAATGTTACAAGAGAACGTATTGCCATGACTGCTCCTGTTGTTGCACAAGGTTCATCAGAAAAGATAGCTATGACCGTCCCGGTGACGGCACGTGCAGAGGGCAATGCGCAGATAATTTCTTTCGTCATGCCAAGCGGATATACGCTCGCAACGTTACCTGTCCCCAATGATCCAAGAATAAAGCTTGTCGAAGTGCTTGAACAAAAAATAGCGGCACTGGCGTTTTCCTGGTATAGCACCGATGCTCGTTTTGATACGATGCAGAAAAAACTATGCGCTGATCTCGCTCGTGACCATATTGAAATAGTCGGCACACCAATCTTTGCGGGCTACAATCCTCCCTGGACCCCTCCCTGGATGAACCGGAATGAGATACTGCTCCGCATTCAATGAATAAAAAGCATATTGTAGTGAATGATAAGATGCAGACAGCGTATTCTTACGAGCTGTCCGAACCTGAAGGTAAAAATTTTGATCCTGAATTCAAGCCGGAGCTTACGCCGAAGGAAATGCTGGATCTCGGTGTATTTGGTGGAAAGTATATGACAGATTGTCGAGACGAATTTCCCAAAGATTGGTTCGCACACGCGAAGCTTAATCCTGAAAAGCACGATCCTGAACTGAATTTTTTCAAGGTGAACGCAAGCCAGCCGCTTTCGGTTTGGCGCAAGAAAGGATGGATCTATGAAGAGGATCCGCGCGGATGGTACCAATGGTACTGCCGTTACTACATGGGCAGACGATGTCCGGATGATAGGCGACAAATCAAGCGATGGAAAGCAATAGTCAGGCACATTGCGCAGGTAAAAAAGAATTGCAAATCAGGAGATATATACTGTCGCCCGAAACAACGACAGGCAATCCTTCACTGGGCTTATGATAGCCGCAACCTGTGACAGGTGGTGGTACTTGTTTGAGTGATACAAAATGTAGCTAATCCGCTTTGCAAAATACGTTTTTGGATCGACGATAGGGTAATATATAGCTATGCGAATACCGCGGAAAAAAATGTTGGCCATCGCGATTCTTGCCGCAGGCATGGTCGGCGTGGCGATGTGTGCCGCGCTGATGTATAAGGCGCATCTCGATAACGATGCACTTGCTCAGTTGCCGATCATACAAGAATTGCGTACGCGGTTCGCGAAGGCCGATCCGGCACTGGATGTCCACGCGCAAAATGTTGCCTCGATATGGTGGGATGATGTCGACGGTTACAGCATCCTGGTCCCAGCGACGGAGTCGATGCTCTTCGTGTCTTTGCCGGGACAGTCGGTGCAGAGCACAAATATCCCCAAGGCGTTTTTCTCAAAAGAGTTGTCGATCGCGCGAGAAGTTTTTGCACTGCGCGGGTTCGTGCTCAATAGTACCAATTCATCCACGAGCACGCAGGATGTGCATTTCTATGATTATGTGCAGGGGTATGAGCGCGGCGATACTCTTTGTGTTGTGACCGTAAACCCAGACTATTCTTCGTACGTCGGCGGAGGTGCAAATATGGGTTACGCACTCACAGTTAGTTGTGGTAATGCGCTCGCAGAAGCTGAGGCACAGCAGCGTCCGCTGCTTGATGCACTCGGAAAACGCGGACAAGAGGCGGTCGCGCGGGTGTTGGCGCAAGATGGCGAATTTGTGGAGGTTGGCATCGGGTATCGTCGCATGGGGGAAACAGCGGTGCTTAAACATGAAGGTTCAACCTATCGCGTATTGCTTCTCTCGCAGGAAGCCCCGCCATGCTCCTTTGTAGATGCCGAACAAATTCCATCAGATATGTTAAGTTCGATCGGTCGTGGAGGATGTTACACCAGCGGCGATGTCTATCGAGAGGTTTCTATATAAAAGGCGTGGGGTGTCAGATTTGTAAGGTGGGGGCTCGCGACGGTACGGTATCGTCGCGGGCAACAAGAAAGCAAAAACACGCGCCACGGCGTGTTTTTTTGTACACAATGCGGGGATACAAGTAAACTGTTAGACACATCTCACCACGCTCCATAAAATTTATGATGTATAGTATGTATATGAAAAAACTTACCAAGCTATCGCTCATATTATTGGTCGCTCCGTTTGTGTCCGTCCTCGGTGGAAGCGTTGCTGCATTTGCAGCAGGCCCAGCAGCCGTCAATCTCGGCACGGCGGGCAATTTCGCTATCTTGGCGAAGACCGGTGTCTCAACTACAGGTTCGACATCCATCGTCGGTGATGTTGGACTGAGTCCGGCAGCCGCAACGTACCTGACCGGCTTTGCGTTGACGCTTCCTGCGTCAAGCGCCTTTTCCACATCAACACTAGTGACAGGAAAAGTATATGCACCCGGTTATGCAGATCCGACTCTGGCCAATCTGACCGCGGCAGTACTCGATATGCAAACTGCCTATACAGACGCGGCCGGTCGGGCTGCAGGTGTTTCTGAACTTGGTTCCGGAAATATCGGCGGAATGACTCTCGCGCCGGGTGTCTATAAATGGAGTACCAACGTGACTATACCGTCGAACGTAACACTCTCGGGTGGTGCAAATGATGTTTGGATTTTTGAGGTAGCACAAAATCTCAATATTAGTTCAGCCACAAACATCATACTGAGCGGCGGAGCCCAAGCAGGTAACATCTTTTGGGTTGTTGCCGGACAAACAACCATCGGCACAACGGCTGTCTTCAATGGAAATATATTAGATCAGACCGCGATCGTTCTGAATACCGGCGCACAGCTCAACGGTCGCGCTCTGGCGCAGACTGCCGTTACTTTTGACTCAAACACCGTTGTTGTACCTACTCTCGTAGCTTCAACGCCAGTAGTTCCCGTCACTCCCGTCGTACCCATAACCCCGATAGTATCAACGGTAAGCCCAACGATCCAGGTCACAACACCAGTCATAGTAGCTACACCTATAGTTCAATCTCCGGCGCTTACTTCACAGCAGCAACAGCAATATAACTTGCTCATTTCTGCAGGTGCCAACCCGTCCATGGCACTCAAAGCGGTGAATCAAATATCACTCAACCAGATTCTCGCTCCTACAGCTTCTGCCGCCGTCTCTTCTTTCGGCCAGCAAGTTCGAGCTATCGCAGCCAGCCTCGCCGTGGGTAATAAAAATGATGATGTTACAACCCTTCAACAATTCCTGATCTCTCAAAACGCCGGATCAGCATCGCAGGCTTTGTCGCAGACGGGCGCGAGCGGTTACTTTGGATCACTTACTCGCGCGGCGCTCGCTGAATTTCAGGCAAAGGTAGGGATCAGTCCTGCATTGGGAAATTTCGGACCGGTCACCCGTGCTTATCTGGGTGCACACTAATTAATAGTTCGGACGATAGAGCGGGTTAAGCGGAAAGAACGGAGATCAGTCGCACACAAGGCGCGGCTGATCTTGTTCATATCGTATTTTGGTTGTCTCAAGACAATAGAGTTCAAACACCCCGTACCATATGTGGCGCGCGAGAGGTTTTTTTTGGCTCAAATACCTGGAGCACTGCTAACTCGTTACAACAAGCCGAGCCTGTGGTTTTTTACTGCAATAAATTTTTTGGTTGAAGCAATGCCATAAAAATGGTACGGTATCTGTGTCTGTCTTATGTTGAGAAAATAAAATAACCTGCCGGGGTAGCTCAGTTGGTAAGAGCGCAACATTCATAACGTTGAGGTCGTGGGTTCGATTCCCACCCCCGGCACCAGAATAGAACTAGACGGTTTTTGAGAAGCTGAAATGCGGGACGCGCGAAGCGCGTCCCAAGGATTCCCGCCGAATTCCCCCAACGAATTCAGAATTTTTGGCGCGCTTGCGCGCACTAATTTTTCGCCAAGAAGCAGGTTCGAAATCAGAAGCAATTTTGACATAGTATTTGCTTTGAATGCAAAAAGAATTTTTGTGTTGGGAAATATTTTGCTATACTGGAAATGTTGAAACCAATTATTATTAGCTAGTTAGCAGAAATGGCTATTTCAGCTATCTTAACTAGCGTTAAGGTTTCAACACTGAAATAGCCATTTCTGCTGAAAGAAAAATATATGTCACAAAAATTCTTTTTGTATGCTCGCAAGAGTACCGATGTCGAAGATAAGCAAGTTTTGAGCATTGATGCGCAAATTACGGAATTGCGCGCTTTCGCCAAAAATGAAAAGTTAGAAATCGTTGAGGAGTTTATAGAAAAGCGTACTGCGAAAATTCCAGGTCGTCCCATTTTTGGCGAAATGATGAGGCGAATCGAGAAGGGTGACGTGTCTGGAATATTATCATGGCACCCCGACCGCCTGGCGCGCAATTCTGTGGACGGCGGACAGATAGTTTACTTTCTCGACATCGGAAACCTTGCGAGCCTCAAATTCCCTAGTCACTGGTTTGAAAACACGCCACAGGGCAAATTCTCGCTGTCCATGGCCTTTGTACAAAGCAAATACTATGTAGATTCTCTTTCCGAGAACACGAAGCGCGGACTTCGCCAAAAAGTGAGAATGGGAATATTTCCAAGCCAAGCGCCAATAGGTTACATCAACGACTCGCGAACAAAAACGATTGTGGTGGAAAAGAAAAAATCTCGTATCGTGCGCTTGGCTTTTGAGAAATATGTCAAAGGAAATATGCGACTGGAAGATATTGCAAACTTTTTGGCGAAGAACGGAATATCTACGCGTTCCGGAAAGATAATCTCCAAAACTAGAACGGCCTACATTCTTTCCAATCCGTTCTATGTCGGACTTTTTAACTACGCAAAAGAATTGCACGAAGGAAAACACGAGCCAATCATTTCAAAGAAACTTTTTGATGAAGCACAGGAAATGTTGAAGAAGCGTGGTCAGCCCGAACGAAAACCACAGAATGAACCTCAACCTTTTTGCGGACTTATTTCTTGTGCTTCATGCGGAATGATGATAACTGGCGAACATAAATTCAAACGGCAGAAAAATGGCAATGTCCACGAATATATTTACTATCACTGCACCAAAAAACGAAAGGACATGAAGTGTCCAGAATCTGCCGTTAGAGAAAAAGAATTGGATCGCCAGTTATCATCCGAAATTCAAAAAGTTTCTTTGCCCAAAGACTGGGCGGAAGAATTATTGAAAATGGCAGAAAAAGATTTCAAAAATTCCGCCCAGTCTAATTTTGCTTTTGTGAAAGAGAAGCAAGATAAAATTTCTTCTTTATCAAAAAAGTTAGAGCGACTTGTCAACGGATATTTAGAGCAAGATATTGAACAAGAAATATATCGTGCTGAAAAAGGAAAATTACTTTTGCAAAAGAAGTCGCTCGAAGAAGAAATCTACAATCTTTCACACAAGCAGAATGATTGGCTCGCACCTTTCCAAAACTGGCTAAAAGACGCGGAGTCATTGGACAAAATTGCTTCTGATTCAGACCTTTTTGCGAAAAAGGTCTGTGCCAAAGAAATCTTTGGCTCGAACCTCCTCCTCGGCGAAAAATCAGTGCGCGCCAGCGCGCCAAAAATTCTGAATTCGTTTGGAAAAATGGCGGGAAATCAGTGGGACGCGCTTCGCGCGTCCCACCTTCTGGCTTTGAAAAAGCCGTTGAGTTCTGTTTTGGTGCCATCGGCAGGAATCGGACCTGCATCT
>CAIMFR010000025.1 GCA_903840375.1 Candidatus Adlerbacteria bacterium | reverse complement strand
CGCAACACGATAATCATCATGACGAGCAACATCGGTGCGCAGCATATCGATAAGATGGAGCAGCTCGGCTTTGCAGTCGGCGGCGAGGGCGATGCGCGCAACTATATCCTGGCAAAAGAGAAAGTGCAGCAGTCTCTCAAAGAAAACTTCCGACCGGAGTTCCTCAACCGCATCGACGAGATCATCATCTTCAACATTCTTTCGAAGGAAGCAATTAAAGACATTGTCGATATACAGGTTCGCGAGGTTGTCGCGCGGCTGGCGAAGAAGGATATCCTGCTCAATATCACTCCGGCAGTATACGAATACTTGGCAAAGGAAGGCTACAATCCGCACTATGGCGCACGCCCGCTCCGCCGACTCATCCAAGACAAGATACTGACGAAGGTGGCCGGGCACATGGTGTCGCGCAGTGTTCTCTCCGGCGGCAGCGTCATAGTGGATATTAAAAATGGCGAATTTACCTTCGATGTTCGCAAAGGTCCGCCGCGTAACCGCATAAAAACTCCGTTGCAGGGCAGTGTGCTGGTTGGGTAAATTCTCGCCACCAGCACAAACATTGTTCGCAGCACAAAAATTATCTCTTGAGCTTTAAGGTAAAACTGTTCGACAAGAAGAGGAAAAAAGTGTATTATTTGCCATGTTCATAACAGTTGCGTCGGTGGCAGAGTGGTCAATTGCAATTGGCTGTAAACCAATCGCCCTTGCGGCTACGTAGGTTCGAATCCTACCCGGCGCACATCGTACAAAACCCCTACCCTGTAGGGGTTTTGTGTTGCATAGGTGTTGAGTTATTTCTGACTATACCCGTTACCTTTACATCAGTAATCAAAAGTGCTATTATGATTTTAGTCACTTGACCCATGGTCAACATCTCTTTCAAAACAGAAAAGGGCTGAATGTCTATGAAGGGAGTTGCTCATGTCCAAGATAAAGGAGCTTATTCTGGATTTGGTAATCGCGGATCTGGAAAGACAGATAGCGACCACTTGCCAGGGAATGAATGATGCCATTGCTGAATCTAAAGCCCATAAAGGAGCAATGGAATCACGCTACGATACGTTCAAGGAGGAGGCCCAGTATCTCGCTGGTGCCCACAACACAAGGATGCAAACGCTGCACAATGCGTTGGCAACTCTGAAGTTTCTCAAAACGGTTTGCCCTGCCACCACAAAAGCGGGAGGGTATGCAATCGTTGAAGTTGAAGATTTGGACGATGGAGTGCATACAAAGTATTTCCTTTTGCCGGTGGGTGGGGGGGGTGCATATGATGTTGGTGGTGAAAAACTAACTACCCTGAGCGTGAATGCGCCGCTTGGCCGTGCCTTAGTAGGCAAAGTTGTCGACGATGAGGTTGAAATCAACATCCAAGGGATGGTACGGAACTTGGTCGTCGTTTCAATAACCTAAAGGAGGTTACGATGAGACATGAGAACATCTTCATTAGTATTGAGGGCGTTGATGGTGTTGGTAAAACCACGGTAGCGACGCTGCTTTCTGCCGATGGAGCTTTCCAATATCACAAATGCCCCTCCGGTGAGTTCGCAAAACTTCGCGGAGAGGTTGATGTGCATGCTACGCCATTGGAGCGGTATTGCTTTTACCGGCTGGCCTCACAGTTCGACTCAGAACAAATCCGCAGGTCACTGTGTACGGATTCTGTCGTCAGCGATCGCTACATTGCATCCACTGCGGCGTATCACTTTGCCATGGACGATCGGGTCCGATCTATTCATGATGAAAGTGGTATTCTCAAACCACACTTCGCTTTCCTTCTCGGTGCACGTTCGGAAGTTCGTACACAACGAATGGCAAAGCGTGCGATAGTTTCAAGCGATGCAAGGCTGGAGGCAGACGGTGTGCTACTTGATCGTGTCGCTGAAATCTTCATGTTGTTTGATCTCATCTATATTGACGTCAGCGACATATCGGCAATGGAAGTTGTAACCGAAATCAAGCGCATCATTGCGCAAGGAGGTGTGACGTGATCTTACAGCCGCTTTCATACGCACACATATTAGCGATTGCTGATGTGTGGCGTGATATTGGTGGAAACACTAAGGTCGAAATCGGAGCGCTTGAACCGCTCTTGTGGCGTGATGGACAGTATCGTATTACCGACGTAGTGCGAGCGTTAGCGGAACGTGACCTTGTCGTCTCCATGACAACCAATGGGCAACTATTGGATATCTTCGCGAAAGAGCTGGGTCGCTCCGGTCTGTCGCTCATACGCACAAGTTGGCACACAACCAATCCGCTGATGTTCAAGGAAATATCTGGCGGACACGGCGAGTATGGTCGATTCAAGCGTGGGGTTACTATGGCGCTTGAATCAGGTATCAAGGTTGCATTCAATCGTGTGCTTATCAAAGGGCACACGGAGGATCTGCCCGAGCAACTGGAGTTTATCGAGCAATACAAAAGCCGACTAAAACTCCTCATGTTCTTGTGGACGCCACAGAATGCCTCTCTGCACGAATCGTTCTATCAAGATTGGCGACCTTTAGTACGAGCGTCAATATTACCTCGTACGCATGAAATAGTACGCGTACGAAAACTGGTTGGTCGTGATCGCCTACGGTTCGTGCTTGCTGGCGGCGGTTGTGTGGAAGTGAAGCTTGGCGACAGACTAAAGCGCAACTTGCATCCGTGTGCTACCTGTTCAATGAAACACGAATGCAAAGAGGGGTTTGGAGACTATGTTCGAGTGGATCCAAACTTGCATCTGTACTTCTGCTATTTGCGCCAAGAACTGGGCTTCCCGATCTCAGAATACTTTGGGAGACCGCAGGCACTAAAGCAGAGATTGCAAGATGTGCTTGGTGATGCAAATGTTGAAGATCTACTCTCGACGACTTCGTTGCGACTGACCGTGACGCCGACTTGCAACTTTGCCTGTCGAATTCCTGGTACATCGCAAGGGTGGTGCATGGAAAGAAGAGAGGAGTACCGATATCCACACATTCGGACTTCCTTGTTCGGTAAGGTTTAATCTGGCGCCGCGTAAGAGCCACAAGCTCACGCGGCGTTTTTCTTTGGGGGATTTGCGAACGTAATTTCCGGCAACTGCACAATGGTTTCAGAGGGAATGCCGAGTTCTTTTTCATACACAAGATCGATGCTGCCAAAAACCGCTTGTGTAAAATCAAAACCTAATTCTTGCGATGCTTTTTTCACAGACTCTTCAGTTGTTCCTTCGACTTCAACAAATGGTTTTAATCCTGGCCATGTATCAATCGTGGCTTCTATGTTGTCGCGCGTCCATACTTCGCGCATATTTTCTTGGAATGCTTGGGCCTTGATGCCACATGTCTCCAAAAAAGCACACGCGGTGTCAAAATCATTTACCACGAGTTCGGTTTCGTATGTATCATTAATTCCTGATCCGCGAATTTCTTTGATCGTCATAGTAACTTTTTTGGATTCTTGACGAACGCGCCCCCACTTTTTCTGTCCGACTGGTACGTTTGGAAATGCGAATGTCTTACGTCGCATTGTGTATTCTGGTGTTTGTAATATAAAACCAGCCTCCTTGAACTTATTTCGTACTGCCTCTTTATCTATCGCTAAAAATGTCGCCTCAATTTCATTTTTCATATGTACAGCATAACCCATACTGACGCTACTGACGATATTTTCTGAAACTTCACGGCTGATGTCTTACACAAGAGCCAACAACTGATTTATTTGGCGCACAGCAAGCTCCGGATCCCCGATCGCTTGCGGCCAGTTGTAGGTTCGGAAAGCGTCCCGCCAAGCGCACAAAATAAAGCTGCATCTCTGAAAGAGATGTGGCTATTATTTTGTCGCAGCAGGATAGGATTCGAAAGATTTTGCGGGCACACAGCCAGCAGGCTGGGTCGCAAAATCAGGGCCGAGAAATTTTTTGGCGCGACGGCGACAAAAAATGTTCTTGGCCGAATCTTACCATCAAAACAAGCTGACTTTTAATACTGTAATGGTACTCTGCCCTAGAGTAGTTTTGAGTGTCCATACGTTCGAATTCAACAACGAAAGGAATCGGATCATGCCACTTGCAGGAGGGTTGACCTACACCCGTGAGGAACTTCTACGCACCTATGGCGGGGATAGCCGGAATAAACGTCTGAATGGAGAGAAACCATTGATCGAAACGCATATCAACACAATCGAAGCCAAACAGTCGAAGCGGAATCCGAACTGGAAGCCAGGCGATCCGCTGCTTGTCTGCTGGAGCGACATTGCGGATGCGACCGGAGCTGTCGCACTTCCGGGAAACTTTTAACCCTACCCCATCAACAAAGGAAACTCATCCTAGTTGGTGGGTTTCCTATTTTATTTGTGCGCATGGGCTCGGTGATACTTGAGATAGAAATAGATAAGTGAACTCAGCAGTGCTTCAAAGAAACAGGAAACCGAAAT
>CAIMFR010000024.1 GCA_903840375.1 Candidatus Adlerbacteria bacterium | reverse complement strand
CTCAATCCCTTGCCTTTGATCGCCTCAAACGCATCGACTATCGGCAGAGAGATATTTTTTATTTCTGCGTACAAGACGACAGCACGCGAGATAGGGTGTTCCGATTTCTTTTCCAACGCCGCGAGTGTTGCCACGATGAAGTCGTCTGCTTTGTCGGAGAAGTTTTGCACCGATGCGACTTCCGGTTTTCCCTTCGTCAGCGTCCCCGTTTTATCCATCACGACGGTATTCACTTTGTTCAATTTTTCAAGCGTCGCGGCATCTTTTATGAGGATACCTTCCTTCGCGCCCTTGCCTACTCCGACGATGATAGCGGTCGGCGTGGCAAGTCCGAGAGCGCACGGACACGCAATGACGAGGATGCCAACGAACGACACCAGTCCGAGCGAGAGCGCGTGCGCGAATCCGAGATACGACGAACCAATAATTAGCCACGCACCAAGCGAGACGAACGCAAGAACAAGGACGACCGGCACGAATACTGCAGAAATTTTATCCGCCAATGCCTGTATCGGGGCTTTGCTTCCCTGCGCTTCCTCGACCATTTTGATAACATGTGCGAGCATAGTTTCAGATCCTATTTTTGTCGCACGGAACGTGAATGAGCCGGTGGTGTTAAGCGTGCCGCCGACAACCACATCGCCGGCATTTTTCTGCACCGGCATCGGTTCTCCGGTGATCATCGCTTCATCAATATATGATGAGCCCTCGGTGACAACACCGTCGACTGGTATTTTGCCGGCTGGCTTTACCACCAACAGGTCGCCGTGCGTTATCTGTTCGATTGGCACTTCCACTTCTTTTCCAGCGCGCAATACGAGTGCGGTCTTTGCTTGCAGGTTAAGCAATTTTTCTATCGCATCGCCGGTTTTTAATTTTGATCGAGCTTCAAGATATTTACCGAACGTGATGAATGCAATGACGATGATAGTGACGTCGAAGTATGTTGTATTGACGTCGATGAATGATCTCAACGGCTCCGCAAATATCGTCACGACAATGCTGTAGAGATATGCGACGGATGTTCCGATGCCGATGAGCGAGTCCATGTTCGCACTGCCGTATCGCAGAAATCGGTAGAAGCCGACGAGGTATGGTTTGCCGACGACGAAGAGTGTGTATGTTGCCATGAGCGGCAAGAGATACTGCAACACGTGCGACACCACCGCCGGCATGTGTGCGATACCCATTTGCGCAAGGATTCCCCATGCCATGGCGAGCACCGCTACCGCCGCGAGTGGCAATACCACCATGAGTTTGTGTCTCATCGCGGCGAGTTCTTCTAGTTTTTCTTTCTTCGACTGATGCAATCCGAGGTGTGCCGCGTGTTCACTTTCTGACATACCCATCTCATTTGCCGTTGGCGCTGGCGCAGAAGAGACAGGAAGTATGAGAGAGTAGCCGAGCGGTTCGATTACTTTTGACAACTGCTGCGGACTTATTTTTTCGTCATCGTATGACACCTTCGCGGCTTCAGTTCCGACATTTACTTCAACCGAGTGGACTCCTTCCTGTTTGTGGAATGCTTTTTCTATGATGCTTGCGCATGACGCACAATTCATTCCTCTTATTTTATAAGTTTGAGTATTGATCATAACAGATGGTTAGCTGCTAACTACTAGTAGCGCATAGATCTTCCTACGCACAAAAAACCACCTCCTTGTTAGAACGCTTTCGAATGTATGATGCCGCGGGCAAATGCAGATCGTAACGGATCAAAATTTTTACCCCTCTCTTTATATCTCTGTCGAGGCAGGAATACTTCGATTAAAAGCAGCGTATCGGTTCGTTCTGTAAAATACAGGAACGCTGCAAGCGTGATCAATAATAGAAGAAGCGATATCGACGCAAATTGCTGTACGGTGACGGAAAACATTTGCTGCCAAGCGGTCAAATGCTCTAACGGACTCATCGTACAGAAAGTCGACATACCCATATACGGACAATTCGTCATCATACCGTCATCGCCTGACATCATTGCAGCAGAAAGAACTCCTCCGGTATTCACCATCAAAACAATCGCCAGCAGAAAGGAGAAAATTGCGTATCTGTTGAAAAAGCGAATCATTTGAAGACAGTATACAACAAATTCAACACGTGGTGTATCATCTCTCCAGATCAAGAACCTCGTCTATGCGAATTTGTGATACGAAGTCCGGCACGTGGCTCACGAGGATCATCGCGCCTTCATATTTATCTAAAGCTTTCGCAATGACCGGCAAATGGCGGAAGTTTATGTGGTTCGTCGGTTCATCGAGAATAAGCAGGCCCGGCTTGAGCAAGACGAGGCGCGCAAAAGCAACAAGACCTTTCTGTCCTTCCGACAAATTTCCGATCTTGGTATTTATCATCTCACCGGTTATCAAAAAGCCGGCTGCGCACGAACGCATCGCTTCTTCAAACGGCCTGTCCATCACCGCCAGCAATTCCTGCCCTGCAGTCTTATCAAAATCGAGGTTAGAAAAATCTTGGCGGTAATAACCGACACGCACACCCGGAGAAATAATTGAACCTTTTGCCGTACCGGATGCGAGCGACTCCAAGAGTGTCGTCTTGCCGATTCCGTTTGGACCGCACAAAAGTAAATGTTGATCTTTACGCAACGACACTTTTCCCTTTCTTTCAACAGGCTTGTGATCTTTGATCGTCAAAAAAGACGTGATCTTTAAAAGCTCTCCGGATATTTCCGATTGTGCTGGAATGACAAACGAGCGGATAGTTTTATCTTCCTTGCGAACATCGACCTTCGCCTCCTCCATCTCCGCAGCCTTCTCGCGCATGCGCTTCGCCACCATGCGCATCTGCCCTCCCTTGTTCGCGAAAAAGTTTGATTTGTCTTTATTCTCCTGTATCTCTTTTTCCAGCAAAGCATTCTTGCGAATTTCTTTCTCAACACGGAGAGCTATCTCCTTGACCACGTCGCTGTAGTTGCCGACATACTGCTCCACTTTCTGCGTGTGTATGTCGAGATAGAGAACTCCATCGGTAAACGAGTTCAAGAAATCGGCATCGTGCGAAATGACGATGCATGTCTTTTTATATTCGACCAGAAATTTTGTCAGATGCGCGATACCGCTTTTGTCGAGATTATTCGTCGGCTCATCGAGCAGGAGAATGTCCGGATCTTGGATCAACGCGCACGCCAAAAGCAGACGAGCCTGTTGCCCGCCGGAAAACGCACGTATTACCTTGTCATGATCAGCCGCGAGATTTACAACTTCCAGAACGGCGTCTATGCGCGGGTCGATGTCGTACACCTTTTGCGGAAAGACTTTCTCAAAAAATTCCCGCACCGTAAGATCAAGCTCGTCGCGCGGTATGACCTGGCGACCGACGGCAATAGTAAGTCCTTGCGCAAGAGAGATGACACCTGACTCCGGCTCGTTTGCCTTTGTGACCAATCCGAAGATGGTGCTTTTGCCCGCTCCGTTCTGACCCATGAATGCGATCTTCGTACCTCGGCGCACGGAAAAAGACGCCACGTCAAGGATGGGTTTCTTGATGCCAAAGCCAAAGGACACCTTCTCGAACCGTACTATAACCTCGCCGCGCTGCATGATTTATTTCTTCGCCTTTGTGACTTTCTTTGATACTACTTTCTTGACGGTTTTTGCAGGAGTTTGTTCAACCTTTTTAACATCCGCGACAGGTGCTGCCGAATGCTTGTGTGCGATACCTTCGATCATTTGCACGAGTGTATCCAACTTTTTATTCATCACTTCTACCTGGCGCTTAAGATCTTCGATACGAGGATCTGCGACTGCCGGTCTCGGAACCGGTGAATATGAAGGAGTAAACTCGCGTTTCTGGAATGGGCGCTCCGGCGCGTCTCTGTGATCACGGTCGCCGCCGAACTGGGCACGCTTGTCTACGAAACAATCCTTACAGAAAACAGGGCGCTCGCCGTTCGGACGGAACGGAACTTCGCATGACTTGCTGCATTTTGCACAAGTAGTCGAGAACATCTCCGGACGCTCGCCGCGATCGCGGTCATCACGCCCATGGAAAGAGCCCTTGTTTCCGAAACTCGGGCGGTCGCCGCCTCTATTAAACCCACCCTTGTGGTCTCCGCCGTGGAATCCGCCTGTTTTACCGAACTTTTTAAAATCTCCCATATATATAGACAATTAATGAAGTGTTGACTAAGGACATCTAATGTATCATCTTATCAAACAAATAGCAAGGGTTCGTGATCGAGCGCCTTATGTTATGCGAAACCGGGGAAGAAGTCTGTTTTTATCTTCCATCTCGACACACCCATATCTCGCAAAGTTTTTGTGAATGAATCCACCATGCCGTGCGGTCCGGAGATATAGAATGTACGCTCTTTATAATCCGGAATTTCTTTTGCGATGAGGGCACTGTCTATGCTGCCGCTGTACATGCCGGGTGCGGATGAGCTCTCTTTTGTTACAACATACACGGTCTTGATCCCCAATTCTTGCTGCGCTCGGTCAAACACTTCTTTGTAAGATATTTCCGCCGCTGTCTTGTTGGCATAGAGCATGATAATTGAACGTCGTTCTTTTTTGTCGACACAGTACTGCACCATGCTGCGGAACGGCGTCACACCGATACCTCCGGCAATAAATACAAGTTTTTTATTCTGATCAGTCGGAAGAACAAAATCACCGGCCACATGGGACGCCGAGATCACATCATTCTCACCCATCGTTAAAAGCGCACGCTTGAAGCTACTTGCCGGTTCGTAGAATCGCACACCGAGACGCACAACATCTTCTGTCGGAGACGAGGCGATGGTGAAGTAGCGTCTATTGCCGCGATTGTCGGAGAATCGGTGTGGTAGTGTCCATTCGAGATATTGACCGGGTCGGAATGAAATAGGTTTGTCGGATGAGAATACGAATTCCAATGTGCCCTTTCCAATCTGAACTTTATCGATGAGCATGAGCATGAAGCGGCCTTTAGGACTTACCAGATATACGAACAGGTTGCCGGCGAGAAGCGCCAGTTCCGGCGTGAAATAAAAAGTACCGATGTGTATGTTTGGTGCAAAAAGCAATCCGACCATCGCGCCGTACAGTATGCGACGAGTTCGATCCGGAGACATCGTTAGAGGCTCTGTCAGCATCGCAAATGCAAGGAAGAAAAATGCAGAGTGCAGCAACGTCTGCATGATCGCGGATTGATAGCCGCCGGAGGCTGTGGTGCCAATGACAACAAGAGAGGTGACCACGAACGCCGTGACCAAATCGAAACGTCGGAGCTTGCGCACGACGAGAAGTCCACCAATAACGACAAACGGCAAAAGCGGCAAATTTCCGGCAACCCACCAAGTGGCAGATTGATTGATGGCGATGGCTGAAAGTGCGACGCCGAAGGCTGCCGGATTGAAAATATGCTTCTTACCGATCGCAAAAATATATTTCGACGCCATGGCCCACGCCGATGCGAAAAGCAAAAAGCCGACACCTGCATAATCGGTCGCAGTGACCGGCGTAATAATGAGCGCCAGTATAAAAACCGTGATATAGATCGACTCAACATTGGTTGCCGCGCCGAACACTTTCGCGAAGATCTTATTGGTTGCCCAGCAGGCAATAAAAATGGTGAATGTAGAAAACACCATCGCGTCCGGTTTGTATGGCAATATGCCGAAAAGACCGAACACGATCGCCACACCGAGAAGCGCGATAAGATAGTACAGCACAAGGCGGTACATAGTGATGCGGTTGAGAATGTTGTCAATAAAGGAAAGCATGAATTATTTTTTCGCTTGCGCAAGCGCCGAGCCGAGTGACGTCACGAACGCATTACTTATTTCAGTCGCACCGGATACCGTATCAACTTGCGCGCTCTGTGCCTGGATAGCCTCTTGTTTCAATATCGGCATCGCTCGGCCGCTGATCTGCTGCGACGTCTTTCGATCGGTCGGGTACTGCAGGAATTGAATGTCCGATATATTTCCGGCGACAATTGTGGCCTGTACTTGTACGTTTCCATAATAAGCATCTGCAACTTTACCGGTATAGGCACCATCGACATACGGACCGAGATTCTGTGCAGGAACGGATGACGGCTCAGGTGACGGTGATGATGTCGGCTGAACAGGTGCTGGAATAGAAATTTCCTGAGCTTGCGACGCAGTGCTTACTACCGTCGTAGCCGGTGCATTTCCAAGATGTTGTTGCAACGCATAAGCAACGGATACAAAAATAAGCACGAGTGATAAGGCGGTCTTTCTCCCGACGTTCGTCTGTGCACGTAGATCAACCATGGTGTATGTACACACTATAGCAGACTCACCGAGCCAGGTACTGTGGAAAACCAGTACTCATCGTCGCAACACCATTACGGTCTATTTGGTATCCCTCACATGCGGGCAGCGACTCAATAAATATAATTCCATCATTCCCCATAGCAAATGCCGCAGTAGCGAACCTATCAGCCTCCAACACATCTAGCCCGATCACCGTAATACTGACCACATCATTCAATTCTTTTTTCGGCGCGTGCGGATCGTAGATGTGCGACCCACGCTCTGAAGAACCGGAAGTCGCCACACCGGCACCGCGCGGATAGATGACTTTTACTATTTCATTCCGCTTGAGCGGATTGCGGATGCCGATACTCCACTCGCTTCCATTTTCATTTTTTCCATGCGACTGGATGTCACCGCCGACATTGAGACAAAAATTTTGTATATTCTTCGCAAGAAGAAGTCGAGACGCATTCCGTATCGCCCAGCCCTTCACGATGCCGGACGGATTGGTACGACCGTCGGGACGACTGATATCGAAATAGCCGTGCGATTCCTGTTTTGTCTTTTCTGCAAAAAATAAAATTTCTTGCATGTCCGGGGAAAGTTCGCGGATCTCTCCGCGATTCATGCGAGAAACTTCGCTGTCATCTTTAAAAAAACTAAATCGTTTTTCGACATCAATGAAATATGCGAACACACTTTCAATATCCGCAGCAGACACATGTGCGTCCGCTATTTCCACAACGATCGGCATATTCATGATATCGGTTCTAGTCGCTCGCATGGTTTTAAAAAATGTATCACTACTATAACAAAGAAAATGCCGCCCAATAGAGCGGCATTTTCTTTCCCGAAAAATGCGTAAATTACGCGCGGGATACATTGACGGCGCTAAGTCCCTTCTCGCCATTCTGAACTTCAAACGAGACTTTGTCGCCTTGTTTAAGCTCATCGAAAGTGACGCCATTGAGATCCTTAGAGTGGAAGAAAAGATCCTTCACCTCGCCTTCGCGAGAGATGAATCCGAATCCCCTGTCCGTAAGTGTTTTTATGATACCTGTCATACTTTTATTTTGTGTTATTGCTTTTGAGAAATCCGACCTTGTTTCTTTAGTCTATAGTAGACTCATCAAGTCTAGCACATAATCATACCAGTGTACATGGTCAACGGGACAAGTCCCCGAATGGCCTAATGAGGCCGTTTTATCAACCAGACTATAAAGACAAAAAACAGGCTGCCGCGGTATGCGAGACAGCCCATATAGGTGACGATCTCATGTGTGCATGTGCGGTTTACACAGACAGTACATATCTTCAAATTTCTTCTGCATCTGTTTTGCAGCCCTTGCAGCACTCTCAAGTTTTGCGGCAAGTTTCGGACGACCTTTTGCCAAGTCTCCCCTTGCCTGCCGGTGCAATTCGACAGCAACGCACTTATAAAACTCCGCAACTTTGTCGTAGCGCATGTCATGGATAGCCTCGGCAAGCACCGTAAGAGTTTCTTCATATCCAACGACCGACGTCGGATGCTGTTCCATCGACACCTCCGAATGAACCGACCTCGGACAACACTATCGTATCTGTATAAAAAAATCCACATCGAATCGATTCGCATTTATGCTACCATACATTAACGCTGACTCTAGTAATTTCTTTTTTAAACCAATGCCATCTGCCACATCAAAAAATTCGTTACTTGAAGGACCGATCCTCCGCTCGCTTCTTACGCTTGCGATACCTATCGTGCTGGCGAATATTTTCCAAGCCGGATACCAAGTCATCGATGCATTCTGGGTTGGTCGATTGGGTGCTGCGGCCGTCGCCGCAGTGTCGATAAGTTTCCCCGTCACATTCCTGTTGACCGCCTTGGGTGTGGGGTTCGCTATCGCAGGGTCAACACTCATCGCGCAGTATGTCGGCGCAAAAAACCACGAGATGGTAAGCCATGTCGCAGCGCAGACACTGCTCATGGTCATGAGCGTCTCCGTCGTTCTTGGAACGATAGGCTATATCGCCGCACCCGCGCTTCTGCATCTCATGGGAGTCACGCCGGATGTATACCAGGGAGCACTAGGCTTCATGCGCGTCTCCTTCATCGCACTTGTTTTCAATTTTATTTTCTTTGTATTCCAAGCGATCATGCGCGGAATAGGTAATCCGACATTGCCTATCTACATCGTGCTCGGCACGGTCGTATTGAACTTCGCGCTCGACCCGCTTTTCATATTCGGCTGGGGACCTATCGCGCCGCACGGTGTCATGGGCGCGGCGCTTGCGACACTCGGCACACAGAGCATCGCCGCGATCATCGGTATCGCGATACTGCGACTCGGCAAGAACGGCATTCATGTTCATCGTAAAAATTTCATACCGGACTTCACCTACATCAAGCGCGCTTTTTATCTCGGGTTCCCCGCCTCGATAGAACAGTCCGCGCGCGCACTCGGACTCACCGTGATGACATTTCTCATCACCAGTTTCGGGACTCTCGCCATCGCCGCGTACGGTGTCGGATCAACAATACTGCAAGTCGCCATGATCCCCGCGATGGGAGTCTCGATGGCCGTCTCTACATTGGCGGGCCAGAACATAGGCGCGGGCAATATCGGCCGAGCCTCGCGCATCGGACGACTTGGCGCATGGCTCGGCTTCTGGATACTTTCCGGCATGGGTGTGATCGTGTTCGTCTTCGCTCCGCAATTGATCTCATTCTTCGTGCCGAATACTCCCGACGTCATCGCGGCCGGCGCGCTATTCCTGCGTATCATGGCGCTCTCCTGGGGATTCATGGGCATACAGATGGCGCTCACCGGAGTCCTGCGCGCGTCCGGCAATATGATCGTCACGATGGTGCTCACGCTCGTGTCGCAATGGGTCCTTCAATTTCCGCTCGCATATGTTCTCTCGAAACACACCACGCTTGGGATACAAGGCATCTGGTGGGCATTCCCTGTTTCGAACATCATCATCGCCCTCATCACGCTCGGCGTGTATGCGAACGGCGACTGGAAGACGAAACGCATAACCGGCAGCGAGGAGATCCTCGAAGAGGAAGTTTCCGAAGGAATATTGGCGCAACAGGAAGGGATATAGATCGTATTTATGCGCTCATGTCTGCATTGATGCTGTTCAGTGAAGATTGAATCGCATCTTGCGTCCACACAACTGCCAGCCAGCTCGTGATGATGGTGGAAAGTACGACGATGCCGAAAGCTATGACGCCGATCTGTTTCATCTTCGGGTCTTCCGACTTTGCATACGCAAGCCCTTTCCATTTTGCTATCGGGAGAAAGAGGAACATCGGGAGAATTGCGCTAAAAATATACAGCCACGCTTGCGCTGCAGCCGAAGTGGGCAGCGGGTGCGTTCGCAAAGCCGCCCCGCAGTTCGGACAAAAATAATATTCCGGCAAAATGGGTTGACGACAAACCGGACAAGTGCCGACACTTTTTTGTTCTTCCATATACATAGTTTACTACAACAACATCGAAGCACGGAACTGCCCGTGTTAACTCTTTACAGAGCAAAGTAGATGTGTTACGCTTTCTACTCTATGGAAACATCCGCATTCCCGATGCGCATAAATAAATATCTGGCGCTCAACAAACACTCCACACGAAAGGGTGCTGATGAGCTTATCTCGG
>CAIMFR010000023.1 GCA_903840375.1 Candidatus Adlerbacteria bacterium | reverse complement strand
GTACCGACGGATATGTTGTGTCGGATGTAAAAATGCTCTCCGGCTTGAGCGACCACTGTGCGCTCACAGCGACCATAGCGAAGAAATAAATAGTAATTTTACACAAAACAAAATGCCCTGAACCGTTTTAGCGGCGAAGGGCATTTTGTTTTTGTTCGGTCCATTTGTAAGTATACCAGCCGATGCAAAAAGTTTGCGGAAAATGTCTGTGGATTACTCAGATATTTTTATCGTGCGAATTCTATCGCGCGGGTTTCGCGTATGACCGCGATCTTTATTTCTCCAGGATATTTCAAGTCTTCCTCGATGCGCTTCGCGATGTTTCTCGCAAGCTCGCGAGCGGCGAAGTCGGACATCTCATCAGGCTTCACGAACACACGCACTTCGCGGCCTGCGGATATTGCATAGCTTTTCTCAACACCGGCGAATGAATTGGCGATGCCTTCAATATCGGCGAGTCGTTTGAGGTAATTTTCCGTGCTGTCGCGGCGCGCACCCGGTCGGCCGCCTGATATTGCATCGGCAACCTGCACGATGATGGACTCGACGGTCTCATACGGATATTCCTCATGGTGCGACTGCATCGCCTTGATGACTTCCTCGCTGACATTGAATTTCTGCAATATCTTGCGGCCGATCTCGACGTGCGTGCCTTGCACTTCATGGTCGAGCGCCTTGCCGATGTCGTGGAGCAATGCGCCTGCGCGCGCGACGGCCGGGTTTGCGCCCAGTTCTTCGGCGATCATGCCGGCGATGTGCGCCATCTCTGTCGAATGCTGGAGCACGGATTGCCCGTAGCTTGTGCGGAAGTGCAGTCGGCCAAGGATCATCAGGAGTTTCGGGTCGAGATTGAGTACTCCGGTCTCGAATGCCGCAGCCTCCGCCTTTTCTTTCATTATTTTGTTAACTTCACCCTTTGCTTTCTCGGCAGTCTCCTCGATCTTCGCCGGTTGGATGCGCCCGTCGACTATCAGGTTTTCGATGGTGACGCGTGCAACGGCGCGGCGGACCGGGTCGTACGATGAGAGTAATATAGAACCGGGCGTGTCGTCGATAATGACTTCGACGCCGGTCGCGCGTTCGATGGCTTTGATGTTGCGGCCTTCTTTGCCGATTATTTTCCCCTTCAACTCGTCGTTGGGGATGGTGATAGCTGTCGCCATCGTGTCAGCGGCGACGGAATTGCCGAGGCGGTGAATAGACGTGGTAAGTATTTCTCGCGCGCGGCGTTCGAGCTTCTCTGCGCCGTCGCGTTCGAGCTTAACGAGGCGAACCATCAGGTCTTCACCCTGCTCACGTTCAAGCTCGGCCATCAGCTGCGTTTTCGCCTGCTCTTTTGTGAGGCCGGCGACCTTTGCAAGTTCATTGCCGCGCTCGACGAGCAATTTGTCGGCACGCTCCTTTATGATTTTGATCCCTTCAATACGCGACTTTACAGTTATGACCTCTGCGTCGAGTTCATGCTGCTTTCTGTCGAGCGATTCCTCACGTTTAAAAACTCGATCTTCAGCTCGGGTTATTTTTTCCTCTTTTTCTTTCGATTCAGCTTCTACTGCTGCGAGCACGCGCTTCGCTTCCTCTTCGGCGGAGTATATGATGCTCGATGCATCCTCTTTTGCATTGAGGAGCATCTGCTTGATATCCATTTCGAGCGAACCTTTCTTTGCCAGAACGAGCAACCAACGGAACACATACCCAATGACCGCTCCCATGAGCGCCGCAGCGCCGAGGAGTAAGAATACTAGTTTTAATGACATACGCGATGAGCTTCCACCGCCTTGATTCTACAAAGACAATAATGACAGGCGCACGCCAGCACGGTAAGGTGTCGGATTCGAAATAAGATTAGTCAGATTAGTCAGATTAGAAACATGGGCGGTAGAAAACATAAATTAATTGATTTTGGTAACGAACGTTTCTACGATACCAAAAAAATCCTTTTTAGGCAAATGGCTAGGACGGCAGTAGCTTTTATGAGAAAGTTTTTGCCTGTCTGCAGGATTCTTTTTTATTTCTTCCCGCCTTTTCCGGCAAAAATTTCATCTACTATTCCGTACTTTTTGGCTTCGTCTGCACTCATGAAGTAGTCTCGCTCTACGTCTGCTTCTATTTTGGAGAGCGTTTGACCGGTGGCCTTTGAGAGAATTTTGTTGAGGCGGTCGCGAGTTCCGAGTATGTGTTTTGCGGTAATTTCTATTTCTGTCGCCTGACCTTGAGCGCCGCCCCATGGTTGGTGGATCATTACTTCCGCATTCGGGAGGGCAAAACGTTTGCCTTTCGAGCCGCCTGCCAGCAATATTGCCGCACCGGATGCTGCGATGCCGACACAAACCGTTGCCACATCAGGCTTGATGTAGTTCATTGTGTCGAGCATGGCGAGCGTCGCTGTGACTGAGCCGCCGGGGGAGTTGATATATAGTTGTATGTCCTTTTTCGGATCTTCAGACGCGAGGAAAAGGAGTTGGGCAATGACGATATTTGCGGTGTAATCTTCGATTGGACCGCCGAGGAAGATGATACGGTCCTTCAGAAGGCGCGAGTAAATGTCAAAAGCGCGCTCCCCGTAAGGGGTTTTCTCGATTACCATCGGCACGAGTTGGTTGTATATCGGATCTTGCATGTGGAAACTGTACAGCTTGAAAGGGGCTTAGGCAACTGGACATATATACCAGGTGTGGTATTTTTCCCACAGATACATCAATAGGCGCACAGGGAGATAAAGAGATGTCTAACGAGTGTTTTTATTGTGGTTCTGCGGTCGGGCAGCCACACAAGTTTGCGTGCCCTCTGACCTATAAAAAAGGTGAGCCAAGAAGGAAAGCTATCAGAGACTGGGTCGCCGGACGCAGGACTAGAAACCTCGCCACACTGCCGCGTTGGTTTTCTGAAAGGTGCAGACGTTCGCCGCCATTTCTACTTGGCTACACCAGATGTGATAGGGTCGTTGCACCTAGAAGTCAATTCGATGTGTTCTTCTCAGGTGGTTCGTCCATTTATGTTAGGGTTGCGAGTGGGAATGGTCCCACAGTAAATTTTCTGGGTAAGGAGACACCGAAATGAGTGATGATCGAACTACTGCGGTTGCAGCGTACGGACGGTACGATGAATATGTACGAAAG
>CAIMFR010000022.1 GCA_903840375.1 Candidatus Adlerbacteria bacterium | reverse complement strand
GGGATTTGGTATATCGTGTCGCCTGCATGCTTAAGTATACTCGTAACACCCGGCGATAAACGCAACTTATCTGCGTTATTCGTCTTACTCATTTTAATGAGACGTTTTGGATCGAATTCGAACACAGGGAATCTTCCCTTATTCGGCGTTGACATTTATTGTTACTCCTTTCTTGTTTTACGTCCTGCAACACAATAACACTGCACTACAAAAATGCAATCTATCCGCTGGTGCGGCTATGTATTATTTCTTGAACGGGAAACCGAGGTGCGCGAGATATGCTTGCGCTTCTTTTTTATCATGAGCGGTTGTGACGACAGTGATAGCGAGACCGAAGACGTCTTTCAATTCCTCCTCTGCTGTCTCCGGGAAAACGATATGCTCTTTGACACCGAGTGTGTAGTTGCCCATGTCGTCGAGTGCTGCCGTCGAGATGCCCTTGAAGTCTTTGGTGCGAGGAAGTGCAATGTGGATGAGGCGGTTGAGGAAGTCCTGCGCGCGCTTGCCTCGGAGCGTTACCTGATAGCCAACCTTGTCACCGATGCGTGTCTTATAGGTCGCGATGGATTTCTTCGCACCGCGGGTCGCCGGCTTCTGTCCGGTGATCTTCGCCAAGCGGTCTGCAACAAGTTCAACCTTCGCCTTGTCCTTCGCCATCTTGCCGACACCAACAGAGATAACAACCTTCTCTATCTTCGGAGCTTGCATAGCATTCTTCCACCCAAAGTCACCTTTGAGCGTTTCGAACACCGTCTTCTGTTGTTCCTGTATAAGTTTAGGCATGATAGTTAAATTATTTCTTTGCTTTCGCGACTTTTGCTTTCGCGACTTTCTTCACCTTCGCCTCTTTTTTCTGCTCGGTGGCAAGCTTGACCTTGCTGGCGTGGATCGGATGCTGCTTGTCGACTATCTGACCCTTCTGACCGTCGCGACGAGGCTTCTGATGTTTCTTGTGCATGCCGATGCCTTCAACGACGACCATGCCCTCCTTCGGAAATACTTCAGTTACCTTGCCGGTCTTGCCTTTGTCATTGCCGGAGAGGATAACAACGGTATCGCCTTTTTTTACATGGAGTGTGTTCATAAAATAAAATTAGAATGACGATGATTACACAACCTCCGGTGCACGGGAGATGATGGTCTGGTAACCGAGCTCGGAAAGCTCACGAGGTATCGGGCCGAAGATGCGTCCAGCCTTTGGCTCTTTCGGATTCTTGCCGGCGCCCTCAATGATGACAACTGCGTTCTCATCGAAGCGAATGTACGAACCGTCTTTTCGGCGGAACGGCTTGCGCTGACGTACCACAACACCCTTGAGAACATCTTTCTTCTTTACAGCCTTGCGCGGTTCTGCTGTCTGTACGGAAAGCACAACTATCTCACCTATCTCTGCATAACGCTTTTTAGACGAGCCAAGCACCTTGAAAATGCGACCGATCTTGGCGCCGGTGTTGTCTGCTATGGTAACGAGTGAGCGGTCTTGTATCATAAAAGTTTATTGTGGAATTATCTCGAACGATTTGTTCTTGGACAGCGGACGGCAGGAGCGGATCGTTACCTTATCACCTTCCTTCGCTTTGTTGTCTGGGTTGTCGGCAAGGTAGCGTTTGGTGCTCTTCATGTACTTGAGATACTTCGGATGTTTGACGTAGCGCTCCACCGCGACGACAGCTGTGCCTGTCATCTTGTCGGACACGACTGTGCCACGAAGTGTTTTTCTATTTACTGTTTTAACTGGTGTTTCCATATAATTATTTTGCATTTGAGCGGTGGCCTACAAGCTCCGTCAAGCTGCGCGCGATATCTTTGCGCAAAGTCTTGGCAAGCTTCACATTCCGATTTTTACTACCTGCGACGGAAAAACGCAAGGCGCGGAGCTCTTCGCGCTTATCTGAGACAAGGCGATCGAGTTCGTCCGGAGTGTGATTGATGAGTGATGGTTTGCTTTTCATAAAAAATATATTATGCGTGTGTTGCGTTGCGCGAGACAACCTTACCCTTGAGCGGAAGCTTCCTTGACGCGCCGATAAGAGCCTTGACGGCGGTTATGTCATCAACACCGTCTACCTCGAATAGAACACGACCAGGCCACACTTGAACCTCGTAGCCGACAGGATCACCCTTACCCTTACCGAGTTTCACCTCCGGCGGCTTCTGAGTGAACGGCATGTCAGGGAAAATGCGCACCCATAACTTGCCTGTCTTGCCGAGCGAACGTGCGATAACTTTACGGGCGCTCTCAATCTGATTGGAACGAAGGCGAGCCGCTGTCATAGCTTTAAGTCCATGGCTACCGAACGCGACTGTGATGCCGCGCGAAGCAACCATCGCGCGCTTCGGGTTGCGACGCGCTGTCTGCCATTTTCGATGTTTTACTTTCTTTGGAAACAACATAAATTTTATTTTTTATTCTCCTTCGCGTCTGCAGCGAAAACCTCTCCGCGGTATATCCAAACTTTGACACCGATGACGCCGAGCGGCATATTTGCGCGTTCACGTGCGAAGTCGATGTCGGAACGAAGTGTCTGCAACGGCACGCGACCCTTCTTGAGCTCTTCGGTGCGAGACATTGAACCGCCGCCAAGCATTCCGCCGAGGGAAATGCGGACGCCCTTCACATCACGGTTCGCCATCACCTTCTCTATTGTCTGCTTGAGCACGCGGCGGAACGGCATGCGCTTCTCGAGTCCTTCGACGACCATGTAGGCGACGATGGCGGCGTTGCTCTCCGGCGAGCGGATCTCCTCTATATCGAGTTTTATCTCCGGCACGCCGAGTTTTTTATTCTGCAAAAATGCGACGATGCTGTTCTTCAGCTTAACTGAACCCTCACCGGAACGGCCGATTATCATACCAGGACGAGAAGTCTTGACTATGACGTGAAGTGTCTTGTCGTTGCGCTCCATCTCGATGCCGCCGATGTACATACCACGGGTCTGTCTCTGCAAAAATTCTCGAAGAAGAATGTCTGCCTTCAAATATTCCTGATACTTCGGACCGGATGCGAACCAACGATGACGCCAGCCGCGCAGGATTCCAAGACGATATGCATATGGGTGTACGATCTTTGACATAAAATTATTTTTTTGCGGCCATGCGGCTGAGTGCCAGAGTAATGTGGCTTGTGCGCTTCCGTATCGCCGATGCACGACCGCGGGCGCGCGGCATCGAGCGCTTGAACACTATACCGCCATTTACGGCTATCGCGGAAATATAGAGATCCTTTTCGGAGAGACCTTCCTTGACCTGCGCATTGGCGACAGCGGAACGGATCAATTTTATCATCGGTTCAGACGCGCGCTTCGGAAGGACTGAAAGCAGTGTGAGTGCGCGCTCTGCGCTCTTGCCGCGAACGAGGTCAGCAACAAGACGCACCTTGCGCGGGGCTTGTCGATAATTTGAAAGTGATGCTGTTGCGTCTGCCATAAAAAATTATTTATTCTTCGCTGCTGCTGCTGCGGTATCTGTAGCGGCCTTCGCAGCCTGTGCGGATGCTATCTCCGACAACTTTGCCTTCTGCTCCATCTCCTTCTGCATCTTGCCTCCGTGGCGAATGAACTTCTTGGTAGGAGAGAATTCCCCAAGACGATGACCTACCATATCTTCCGATACGAGGACGTCGATGTGTATCTTGCCGTTGTAAACACCGAACTTGAAGCCTACCATCTCCGGAGCTATCTGGCTGCGGCGTGCCCATGTCTTAATAACCGCAGCTGTCTGCGGCTTTTTCCCCTCGATCTTCTTGAGGAGCTTTTCGTCGACGTATGGTCCTTTTTTGAGTGATCGTGCCATTGGAAAACCCGCATAAGCGGGATTGGTAAGATAGTACAGGAAACGGTTCTAAGAGTCAACTTTACAGAGCAAACTTGATTTGAATGGTTTCTGTGCTACTGTGTTATATCAGAAAGGTTACATCGGATATTGGATCGGGGACAATGATGTGTGCTCTTACAGAAGAAGAAGATGATGACCAGATCTTACGAGTCACCGGCATAGGCGGTACAGGCTTTGTTATCGTAAAGGTTTATAGCTGCCGAGGTATCTTTGGAGTTCGTGTCGAAAGAGTATCCGGTGTGTGGAAAAAAGATTCCAATGCTCGGATTTATATAGATGAAGAACAATTACAGACACTTCGCGGTATTGGCGGAATTATGTCAGGTTACCACCTAATTCATGGGCACGATCGGAGGTAAACGACTTTGATTGACCACTCAGAAAAACAAAAAGCGCCCCGCAATTCGTGGAGCGCCTTTTTCTTTTTAGATTTTTTACTTGCCTTCTTTGCTGCCGCGCTTGCCGACTTTTCGGCGTGAGACGATGAGATAGTTGGAATACTTTTTCGGCGTGCGTGTCTTCTGACCTTTGCCGGTCGGCTTGCCCCACATAGACTTAGCTCGGCGAAGACCGCGACCTTGGCGTCCTTCACCGCCGCCGTGCGGGTGGTCACAAGGGTTCATCGCAGTACCGCGGACCGTCGGACGGATACCCATCCAACGCGAGCGACCTGCTTTACCGACATTTACGAGGTGATGCTCGTCATTAGAAACTTCTCCGATGGTGGCCCAGCATGTTTCCAAAACTTTGCGTACTTCGCTGGACGGCATCTTGAGATCTGCATACCCACCATCGCGCGCGATCAACTCGATATGCGTACCTGCAGCACGACCGAGTTTGCCGCCGTTGCCCGGCTTGATCTCGACGTTGTAGACGAAAGCGCCGATCGGAACATTCTTGAGCGGCATGCGATTGCCTGGCTTCGATGAAGCGGTTTCTGAAGTTTCTATTTCGTCGCCAACCTTTGCAGATCCGGGCAAGAGAACATAGCGGCGTTCGCCGTCTCTGTAGAGCAAAAGTCCGATGAAGCCCGAGCGGTTCGGATCGTATTCTACAGTTTCAACAACTGCCGGCACAATCTTCTTGTAATTGAAATCAACATCGCGGAAAAGTCGCTTGTGACCGCCTCCTTTGTGGCGCACAGTGATGCGGCCCGCGTTGTTGCGACCAACATAACGCTTCCCTCCCGACGTGAGAGCCTTGTGCGGCTCACTTGCCGTCAAGCTTTTTTTGAAGCTGACGACGCTCATGTGGCGGCGGGACTTTGTGTATGGTTGGAATTGTTTCATAAAAATATGTTATGCAAACTCGATAACCTCGCCTTTCTTCAGAAAGACATATGCCTTCTTGCCTCCGACAGTCATGCCGGTGCGATTGGTGCCGCGAACCTTCACCTCCTTGCGGGGAATGGCAACGATATGCACAGCGCGAGGCGTCACCTTGAACAACTCGCGAATGGCGGCTGATATCTCATATTTATTTGAATCGCGCGTTACGTTAAAAACGTACGCACCTTTCTCGGCGAGGTATGCGCCCTTTTCGGTGATGCGTGGCGATATGATTATATTTCCTGTGTGCTTTTTCATAAAAATTATTCTGCCTTTACCACACGTTTCTTCGAGATGACCTCGATGGCGGCGGAAGGGTTGACGATTATGAGGCGAGCGGTCGAGAGAACATTCTGTGGATTAAGATTGCGCACATCTTCAACTGAAACATTGGCGATGTTTGCAAAGCTCTTCATTGTGACGCGATCGTCTGTCGGAAGCGCGATGAGTGCGGCATTCTGTTTCTTGGTGATAGAAAAGCCGAGGTTCTTGGCAAGCGATGACAACATGACCTTCGCCTGTGCGGTCTTCGGGGTTGTGATAGAAAGCGAGTCAACGAAAATTATTTCACCGTCTTTCAACTTGCGGGACAATGCAACCAAGAGAGCCTTCTGACGTGCCTGGCGGTTGACCTTCATCGCATAGATCTTTTCATTGCGAGGACCATGCGAAACACCGCCGCCCCTCCAGATAGGAGAGCGAGACGAACCTGCGCGTGCGCGACCTGTGCCCTTCTGCTGCCAAGGCTTGCGACCGCCACCACGAACTTCACCGCGGTCCTTTGTATGTGCGATAGGTGTACGTGCATTTGCCTGCATCGCCATGATCACTTGATGGACCAAGTCCGCATTCCACTGTATGCCGAAGATAGATGCAGGAAGCTTAACCGTGCCAGTCTTCTCGCCGGCACTGGTGTAGACAACAGACTCAAGTACTGCCGGTGTCGGAAGTTCTTTTTCTGTATTCTTTTTTGTAATCTTTGTTGCCATAGAATGTTTTGTATTTCTACATGATTTAGCCGCGAATCTCAACCACCGTGCCGCGATGTCCCGGAACTGCGCCTGCAACAACTATCTCGCCAGTCTCCGGATGCACCTGCAAAATTGCAAGATTGCGAACGGTGACACGGTCGCTGCCCATGCGTCCTGCCATGCGCATACCCTTCGCCACACGACCTCCTGCGCGACCGCCGGAGCCGCCGATAGAACCCGGAGAGCGTTCGCAGTGCTTCTGACCGTGGGAACGTGGACCGCCGTGGAAACCATGACGCTTTATGACACCCTGGAAACCTTTGCCTTTTGATATAGCGGAAACCTGTACTTTCTCTCCGACGACAAATATCGACGCTTCGATAGACATACCGACTTCAACACCTTCCGGCAATGAGCCGTCGTACTGACGTGTTTCTGCAAAATATTTGAAAGCTGTTCCCTTTGCGTGGCCGATCTGTGCGTTGTTGATATGCTTCTCCTTTCCTTCGATACAGCCGATCTGAATCGCGTTGTAACCCTCTTTCTCGAGAGTCTTCACCTGCGTCACACGCGCGAGCCCTGTCTTGATGACCGTGGCAGCATAAGCACGGCCGTCTTCAGTAAAGACGGTAAGCATGTTTTCTTTTGTACCAAGTATGAATTTCATATGTTGTCTATTGGTCCCTCCGTTATTTCAATAGCCGGGACGTGGAACAACTCCTTTTGTAGAGTCCCCGAGACTATACCCTATGTCGTAAAAATGTGCAACATTTCGGTAATTACACACCCTCCACAACCACGACAAACTCTCCCCTTTGCTTGTTCGGATCTGCCTGGACCTTTGCCAGAACTTCTGCCGGAGTACCGATGATCGCCTCTTCGAAGAACTTTGTCAGTTCGCGGAAAATGCCTACTCGTCTTGTGGAAGCTTCGATATCGGGCACAGACAACGCTTTCACCAACGACTCTAAAGTTTTGAGAATGCGGTGCGGGGATTCGTAGAAAATGCTTGCGCGTTCGCTTGCCGCTATTTCGCGGAAGATGGTCTCGCGGCCCTTTTTGATCGGCAAAAAACCATAGAAAATAAAGTGGGCTGCACGCATACCAGCAATGGAAAGCGCAGAGGTGAGAGCCGATGCGCCGGGTATCGCTTCTATCTTTATCTCATCGGCAAACTTCTCGCGAACCACCGACACCAACTCAAGCCCCGGGTCGGACACCCCGGGAGTGCCCGCATCGCACACGAGTGCGACATGTTTCCCTCCTTCGAGAAGCCCGACAATTTTTTCAAACCCCTTCGGCCCGCTGTTGGCATGAAAAGAAACTGTCGGTGTGTGAATGTCGAAATGCGACAAGAGCTTTTTCGTGACACGTGTGTCCTCGCAAGCGACCACATCCGACTCTTTGAGCACGCGAAGGGCGCGCAAAGTTATATCTTCAAGGTTGCCGATCGGCGTCGCCACAACGGAAAGTTTTGACATGTGCCCATCATACCGCACTATGGACAAAAAGTAAAAAGGATAGTATGTTGCTTGCAGATGTAATAACAAAACTTTGGTTGGGAGAAAAACCATGAGCTTCTTGACGTCAGGGTTGGTTACGACCAGCGGTGGTGTTGTGTTCGGAGCCGCGCTGGCGGCCGGAACAGATTGGTCGCTCGCACCTCTACAGGAGCCGGGTGACGAATTGAAAGCACAGGGATTCCAACTGGCAGCGAATATTGCCAGGGAACTGAGCACCTTGGCTGTGGATCGTGCATACGCACCATCCCCGGTTAAATTTAACGGAACAATCCTTCAGCCGGATGAGCTGAATAAGGCGATCCGTATCGGAGACATGATCGGTTCGCCGCTGATCCTGTACCGAAACAGGGACAAGCCGGCCGACGGCACGTTCCTCATCGGCGCGAGAGATGCCGGCATCTTCAGTGTTGGAGGATGCCCGGTCATTGTCGCCACCTGCGGCGAACACCTCGTGTTTGCACACGCGGGCCGTGATTGCTTGCTTGATCGGCAACGTGTCTTGACCAACGGTAAGGAAAAAGGTCGACCACATGAGAGTGTTGTAAATGCCGTTGTCTCCGCACTACTGAAGAAATCTCGCATGGATACGGATATCAAAAATATCTGCGTACACGTATTTTTCTCGATCCGGCCGGAGGATTTTTATCATCCGTTCGAACATCCGAATACGAATAGCGGAGTATACAACCGAGCATTAGCCACTTATGCGCGCAGGAACTACGACGGAACATGTATTATACATGACAGACAAGGCATCTATCTTGATCTGCCGCCGATCATCGCACACCAGTTCAGACAGTTGGGCGTACGTTCAGTTAACCTCGATAGTGCCTATCTGCCGACAAGTGCTTCACACACACGCAATGGCGACGGAAAGGGCCGACATCTCGCGATGATAGTCCGCTATCAATGAAAAACCCGTATCAGAACCGCCATTCCTAAAAAGAATGGCGGTTTTTTTACCTATTACCTTATATCCTCGCGAGTGTTACCATGAAATATATGGATATTGGAAATGTCAAAAAGGCGCATTTCATAGGCATTGGCGGTGCAGGAATGAGCGCCGTGGCAAAGCTTTTGCGCGATGCAGGTGTATCTGTCACCGGCTCGGACGAAGGTGTCTATCCGCCAATTTCAACACTACTTGAGCAGGAAAAAATTTCATATACGACACCGTATGCGTCGGAAAATATTTCCACCGACGCAGACCTCATCGTCATTGGCAAAAATGCAAAACTTGTGCCGGAGACCAATGCGGAAGTTCGAGCCGCATACGCAAGCGGCAAAAAGATCCTGTCTTTCCCCGAAGTACTCGCCGACCTTTCGGAGGGAAAAGAAAATATCATTGTCGCCGGAAGTTATGGCAAATCGACCTGCGCAGCACTACTCTCGCACATCCTCATCGAAGCAAAACTCGACCCGTCATTTTTCATCGGCGCAGTCCCCATCTCACCAGCGACCAATGCTAAACTCGGCAAGGGAGATTTGTTTGTCATGGAGGGTGATGAGTATCCGGCATCCAACACAGACCGACGTTCCAAATTTCTACTCATGCATCCGTCGCACTTGCTTATCACGCCACTCGCGCACGACCATTTCAACATTTTCCCAACGCCGGAGGATTACATAAAACCATTCGAGGAACTTGCGAACATAACACCGCAAGGCGCGACGAGGGTCGTCTGCACGGAAGGCGCATTGAGTGGCGAATTTTTATCTCGACTAGATCGCCCAGCCATTACTTACGGCGTGCATGATGGAGAATTCCATGCTGCGAATATCGTTTGGGGCGAACGCACATCTTTCGAGATCGCCCATAACGATGCGTCCGTGGTGCGAGTCGAGATGTCGCAGCTCGGCGAACATAGCATCCAAAATGTCGTCGGAGTCGCCGCGTTTCTCTTCTCGCAAAGACTCGTCACGCCGGGACAATTCGCAAACGCAGTCGCTTCGTTCAAGGGGCTCAAGCGCCGTCTCGACCGCAAGTCGGACAAGACGAGTATTCCGATCTTCGAGGGCTTCGGCTCGTCGTATGAAAAAGCAAAGAGCGCGATTGCCGCAATGAAACGCCATTTCCCGAGTCGACGCTTACTCGTAATATTTGAGCCGAATACCATAAGCTGGCGACATCGCGAGGCACTTCATCAATACGATGATGTATTCGAAGGAGTGTCACACGTGTACATTTTCACCGCACCGCACGACGGCAAGGAAACACAGCTTTCGACAGACGAGATAGCCGACCGAGTGCGCGCATCCGGAGTTCCGGCGACACCTATCTCCGAACCGGAACAGTTGCTTGCACAGCTTGAAAGCGACCTACAAGAGAACGACAGTGTCTTGCTGCTTTCGTCAGGCCCGCTTGGCGGACTCGTCGAGTCGATTCCGCTCATGGCTGAGAAAAAGTTTCCTAAATAAAAAGTGCAGCACGTCAATTGCAACCGATTGTCTGCGGCGATATAGTTTGAACGGAAGCTACTCAGTTTGGAAGGAATACCGTAATGAAAGTTCCTATTAACCGCTTATTTGCTCCCGACACTCCTGTTATTGGGGAATCTCGGCTCGGAGACATGAGTATGGGGTTCGTGCTCAAGTTGGACGGAACCATCGGTTTTGCACTCAAACCTATTCCAGGTGGAAAAACGTATATATTTCCCGTCTGGAATGACGGCGGCATTTCTGTGATTGGAGATACCGGCGACATGGACGAAGAGATGCCTGTGATAGATGGAACACTGGTATCCGATATCATCAGAGGTGATTTTTTCTGGGTGCATGAAGATGGCCGTCGAGTAGAGGGCGGGAACGGAAGCGACAAGATAATACCTCTTAAATTTCCGAGAACCCCTCGTCCGGACATCAACCCGACAACCCTCCACCATCCAGGAACTAAAACCGTGCAATGACACTCGACCGCCTCAACACATTTATCGTTGGGGCGTATTTTTTATTCACAATAAAAGTTGCTTCTGCACGAGCAAGGATATGTGAACGGGAACAATCTGTTTACCGAAAAACTGCGATCCAAGTTTTTGGAATCTATCTGATGTGTCGGTGGTATAAAAAATACAGTGCGACTGTAGTGACAAACGTGACGCCAGGTCGACATGTCGCACCAAATAATCTTCCAACTTTTTTGCGACTATCGCACCTTCGGAAATTATTCGAACATCGTCGCCGATGATCTCTTTCAGGATAGATAAACCATCAAACCCGGAATCAAACACGCCGATAGACTTTTGTTCATTCATTGTGGGCACGGGGAGATTTGAACTCCCAACCCTTACGGGATACGCTTCTGAGACGTACGCGTATACCAGTTCCGCCACGTGCCCTTACCAATTTGAAAGTATATACTACGCGTGTAAATTACGAAACCTTACATAAACCAATGAAAAAACAACAGAAAGTTATGTGCGGCATCATTAACACTAAAAAAATATCCGAAGCGGACGTGGTCATCCTCGGTGCGGGGTATGAAAAGACAGCGTCATCGCGCAAAGGTACGGTGAACGGCCCTGCGACAATCGTGAAATGCCTTGAAAATAAACTGGAGTTTTTCGACCGAACATTCAAGAGCGAGCCGGCAGAACATATCTCCATCGCATACAAAAATATTCCTAACATCAATACTCTCTCGCCGGAAAAAGCACTTGCGAAGATTACCGGCGAAAGTAAAAAACGGCTCGGCGGCGGCGCGTTTGTATTCTTGCTCGGCGGCGAGCATTCGGTGTCGCTCGGACTTCTGCAGGCACTCGCAGAAACCACCAAGCCGGAAGAGACTACCATCCTCCACATCGACGCGCACAGCGACATGCGCGACGACGACTCCGATTATTCCGCCAAGCCGTCGAGGTACGCGCATTCGTGCGTCATGCGCCGCGCAAGTGAGCTCGGCTACCCGATAGTGCAAGTTGGCATACGTACCTATTCGCGCGACGAGTATGAATATTTCTCGAACCCAAAAAACAATGTGACCGTATTCGAATGGGGTCTCGCCGGAAAACCAGTCTCGCCAATCACCAATATTCTTCGAGCGATAAAAACGAAGAATGTTTACATCTCCATCGACGTAGACGGTTTCGACCCGTCTGTCATGCCGGGCACGGGCACGCCGGTACAAGGAGGGTTGGAATGGTGGTACGGCATAGAACTTATGACCAAAACGATAGCGGAGAAAAATCTTGTCGGTGCGGACATTGTAGAAGTGTCACCGATGCGCGACTCGGTGCTCACCGAGTACGGCGCGGCGCAACTTTTCTACACGATCATCGCACAAAAATTCTCCAACAGATTTACGCAGTGAGCTTCGCTATCATCTTGTTCGCCTCTTTCGGATGTGCCTTGCACTCCAGCAGCGCGGTGAGCATGATCGGTGCGACAATGGTCGCATCGGACTCCACCACGAACATCGGCGTGTCTTTGGTGAGCTTATCCCACGTTATTTTTTCATTCGGCGTTGCGCCGGAGTATGAGCCGTATGATGTTGTCGAATCGGAAATCTGACAGAAATATGCCCACGGCTTCACGGGCTTGTTCAAGTCATATTTGATCGACGGCACGACACATATCGGGAAATCGCCGGAGATGCCGCCGCCTATTTGAAAAAAGCCGACACCTTCCCCTTCCGAGAGCTTGCGATACTGATCGTAGAACGCGGCCATGTATTCGATGCCGGACTTCGCGATGGAAGCTGAACATTCGCCGGTCTTCACATATGAAGCGAAGATATTTCCGAATGTGGAATCTTCATAACCCGGCACGACAATTGGGATATTATTTTCGGCAGCGGCGAGCAGCCAGCACTCGGACGGATCTCCGTCATATATTTTCTTATCCAAAGACTGGATGAGATTGTAAAAATATTCGTGCCAGAACTTGCGCGTCCCTTTCGCGGTCGCCTTTTTCCACACCGGAACGATGTATTTCTCGACGGCTCGGAATGCTTCATCCTCCGGAATACTCGTGTCGGTCACACGGCGCATTCTATCTTCCAAGATCTTGGTGTCGTCTTCTTTTGAAAAATAGCGATAGTCGGTGAAATCTTTGTAATGACTATGCGCCACAAGGCGGAACAGTGACTCTTCAAGATTGGCACCGGTCACGGACATGCCGCTAATAAGTCCTGCGCGAATCGCCGGAGCAAGCGTGATACCAAGTCGTGCCGAGGACATCGCACCACCAACAGCCCAAAACATTTTTCCACCACGCTCCGTGTGCCGCCAATAAGCGATGGTCGCATCACGCAATGCGCGAGAATTAAAATTCTTGTAATTCTTGAGGACGAATTCCAGTGTCGGGAGATTCTGTGCCATATCTTTCCTTATCATTCTGTTAATAAAACTAGATACGAAGTATATACTACTTTAGAATTTTTTCAGCACGAACGACACCGATTGGCTAATACCATTATTTTTGGTAGTATCAACTCTGTACGAGAAATGCGCGCTTAGCTCAGTTGGTAGAGCATTCGACTGATACTCGAAAGGTCCTAGGTTCGATCCCTAGAGCGCGCACAAAACTAAGAAGTCCCTCTAAAAGAGGGACTTCTATTTGTTTTGTAGCGCGCTCTAGGGATCGAAAGCCGGAGGCAATATTGCGCCAGCAGGCGCAATGCCGAGGCGGGGTCGCGACCGAAATTTTGTGTCGACAAAATTTTGAGTTGTGACCGATCCTACGAGATAGATAACGGTTTTGCGCTATCCATTCGAATCGTGTTTTGTCGAAGGATATTCCCGCCTCCCGTTCCAGAGTCGCTACCAGCGAATCAAGAATAGGAGTAAAAATCTGTACAGCGCCACCCAGAAACCAAGCCCCAGGCTGGAGTTTTGTCTGGTTTCGACGTGGTAGATAAAATTTGTCATTATGCAAAACCGCGGGCCATTTTCTAACATTATGCACAGTGTGCAGTTGCAAACACTTGCGTCTCCACACACAGGCTTTAATATAGTGATACTCTTGTCAGCAATTAACGCAATCATCAGAAATGCAAACAGCAAAATCTCACGTTACGTTTTCGACCAGTGAAGAACTCGAACACGCATATGGTGAACAGAAAGCCTGGGGTCTGTCTGCATCAATAGACCTGCATCAGTGCAACCCGGACGCCATACGAGATCCGGAAAAGATCAAGCAGTTCGTTCTTGAACTATGCGAGCGCATCGGTATGAAGCGCCATGGCCCGTGCCACATCGAACGCTTTGGCGACGGCGAGCTTGAAGGATATTCAATGTTCCAATTTATTGAGACATCGTGCATCTCGGCACACTTCGATGAAAAAATTGCAAACGCGGCGTACATCGACATATTTTCCTGCAAATATTTCAATCCGTATGAAGCC
>CAIMFR010000021.1 GCA_903840375.1 Candidatus Adlerbacteria bacterium | reverse complement strand
GCCTAGGGGATATTAGGCAGAAACCTACAGTGCAGGCCGTAAAGGTTAAATACTGCCTCTATGCCAGAAAATCGACCGAGAGCGAGGAGCGTCAAGTTCTCTCCATCGACTCTCAGATAAAGGAGATGCTCCAGCTCGCCGACAGGGAGGGGTTGGAGATCGTAGAGATGAAACGTGAGAGTCACTCGGCAAAAGAGACCGGCACGCGGCCAGTCTTCAATGAAATTGTCGAGGATCTGCGGGCTGGTAAATACAATGGCATCCTGACATGGGCACCGGACCGTATCTCCCGCAATGCGGGCGACCTTGGACGAATAGTCGATCTGATGGACGCGGGCATATTGTTGGAAATACGCACCTACGGACAAAAGTTCTCGAACAACCCGAACGAGAAATTCCTACTGATGATCCTCGGCTCGCAGGCGAAACTAGAGAACGACAACCGCGGCGTAAACGTACGCCGCGGTTTGCGTATGCGATGCGAGATGGGGTTTTTACCTCGGTTGTTTTGGATATCTTCGGTATTGTAAAGCAAGGCGCGATCGTTGATTGGTATAAAAATATCGACGTAAAGCGCCGGATCATGAACATGATAGACGATTATCTGTACGATGTGGTTAAGAAAGAAAAAGGCATCGAACTGTCGGATGAGGAAATGAAGCTCGTCATCGCGGACGTACTCGCGCTTGCTGAAAACAACTATGAAATCTTCTCCTAGTCAAAAGAAGGAATTCATCTACGGGACATATATCTATCAGTACGAGCTCATAAAACAAGACCGAAAAACACTTGGTCTCACTGTCACGCCAGACTCGCGGATATACGTAAAAAGCCCCCATTCGGCAGATGAGGAGCGAATCGAGTCGTTCCTAAAGAAGAAGTGGTTTTGGCTGCAGAAACAACTCCACTTCTTTAAGAAATTCAAAAGAAAAGTATACAAAAAGGAGTATCTCTCTGGTGAGGGTTTTCTGTACTTGGGACGGCAGTATACTCTGCTCGTTAAGCGAGCGCCCGAGGAGCGCGTCGCAATATCTCGAGGGGTGTTGTCCGTCACAACAAAGGAGGGTGTATCAAACGGAGAACATACCAAAAAACTCATAGACGCATGGTATGCGGATAGGGCGCAAGCAGTATTCCAAGAACGGCTTGAAGAGATGCAAAGCCGATTTTCTCACAAGAACTTTCCGGCGCTCGGTATTCGGAATATGGACAAGCGTTGGGGTAGTCTGACAAAAAATAAGCTCATCCTGAATCCGAGATTGATACAGGCCTCGAAGGAGTGCATTGACTATGTAATCGTGCACGAACTGTGTCATATCCAGCACAAAAATCACGGCAAAGATTTTTGGAAATTACTTGATAAAAAGTACCCCGGTTGGCAGAAGATTAAAGAGAAGCTAGAAATCCTGCTGTTTTAGGTGTCTTATGTGGATCTGGCATATCGGCAGACGAGAAATTCAAAAAGCTTAAGAATGGTGGTGTCGCTCGATATGTCTATTACGGTTGCACCAAAGCGAGAGGTGCTGATTGTAAATGCGGATATACAGAAGAAAAGGAAATACTAAAGCAGTTCAATGAGCTGATCAAGAAAATCAACCTGAATGAGATGTACGCGGATATGCAAAGTATGCCTTGAAGGAAGGGGTCGATATTGAAAAGAGAGAATTGCTTGGATGTTTGAGGAGCAATATGTTTGGCGAATAAGAAGATCAGCTTGAAAACTATTTAACACGACATTTAATTCCTAGATTCTCAAATGGGCAATGCAACTCATTTCGGCTTAATGTTTCAAGCTTCTTTGTACCACGCTTAAGATTTATAGTCCCAACATTATTTATGGTGTTTTTAACGATATCAAGAAGATTGATATTAGTTAGCTCATTATATTCTGGGTAAACTTGAGCGATTATGTATTCTGGTTTTATAGGATCTGTTCGCCCCAATACAATAACAGGCGATTTACACCTCGAATTTCTAAGAGAACTAGCCCACTCCTCTTCGGAGGGCAGTAAAGTTTTTTCTTTAACTCTAAGAATTATCGTGGTCTTTTCGTCGTAAGCTTTTGCACCTGAAAATTTTGTGCGAAGAAGAAACTGAATGAGGGTTTCGTTGGGAGAATGCTCATAATTAACAATTTCTAAATCTATCTGTGCATAATTAGTTGCTTTTTCGTCAGCGGTTTCAAGTTGCACAATGGCTCTTACATCAGGAGATTGTTCTTCATCAGAAACTGGCTGAATCCAACTTTTCTGTTTCGTTAAATCTTCCATTCCTTTTGCAACGATAGAGGCTATATATAATTCTTCAGCCTTTCTTGTATTTTTATTATTATCTGGCAATGGGTATCCTACATCACTATGAAAATGAGACAGTACATTAACTGTCGAATACCATCGCGGATTATGCATTATTGTTTGTTCCATATAAATTATCCAGACTGTTTTACCTTATCCTTTAGGACTTTTAGCTCTGGGATTTCATTCGTCGGTTTTATTGCAAGGAACTGATATAAACTTGGAGCAACTGCGTCAAACAAAGTATTCAAATAACCAGAAGACTGCCCATGGTTATCAGCCGCCATTTTAATCCACCGTACCTTGGCTTTTTCAAAAGACTCTTCTTTTTCTTGTTCCAATCTCTCCATAAGTTCAGCGACTTTATCTGGTCTTACCATTTCACTGAATGGTGGAGTTTGAAATAACCTCTGTTCATTCTGAGCATTTTCTGCCTTTAGCAAGTCACCATCAATAAACCTCGTACCGCTATGATGATGGGAATTGCGGTGCTTAACAATCCCAGCAAATACCTCTTCTGTTTTTTGAGTACCTGCGTCAAAGAATTCTTTTATCCTAGTCTTCTCGCCCTCATTGTCGCCAAGAGAATCTCTAATATCCTTTCTCAGATTATTGAGAAAAGCGACAATCTTTTCCTTTAGAATGTCCGAATCTTCAAGATAAGAATGAATATGGTAGTTGAGTGCTTCAATCGCTCCAATCTTTTCGGGGTCAGGATAAAACTCCTCAAAATAAAATTCATACTTAAGGATTTTCTGAGAAGCATATTTGATGTTCGACAGTAATCCCTGATATTTTTCTATATCAGCTGTTTTTACCTTTGAGGTATTGAGGAATTTCCCAAATTCCTCTTTCAAGAGATCAGGATTTTGGTAAACCGAAAGATCACCTAAAATTTCTTCTAAATTGGATTGATCAGCCATAAACCAATCATACATTTATCAAACCTAAAAAGCACCCAATTGGGTACTTTTTAGACGCATCTCGTTCTATCACGATTTGGCGGAGGCGCGGATATTCGAAATGTTGACATGGTACCGATAAAAAGTACTGAGCCATAGCAAAAGTTCGAATTCCCCGAGCCCTATCTAGATTTTGTTAAAATGCGTGATGTAATAGTGTTGCAAGATAAGGGCTCGGCATACTACCGATAAAAACTACTACGGGCGGGCCCACGAGGATTCGAACCTCGGTCAACGGTTTTGGAGACCGCTATTCTACCACTGAACTATAGGCCCTAGCGAGTGAACATCTAAAAGTCTACCAGAACTTTTAGATGCGAGCGAGCGACGTGCCTATATTTCGAATATAGGCCCGAGTGAGGAGCAAAATGAGAGCTTGCTTTCATTTTGTCCGAGCGGGGATCTATATCGAGGCTTTTGCCGAAGATATAGGCCCTCGGATTTATTATACTATTTTTTAACCTCTTTGTGCACGGTTTGAGCACGACACCATTTGCACCATTTCTTAAGCTGGATCTTACGCTCAACAAGCTTCTTGTTCTTGGATGACCAATAGTTGATGCGCTTGCACTTCCCGCAGGCGAGTTTTATGAGTCTGGTTTGTGACATATGTACATCAAACTATACCGCACAAGCACTTTTGGCGCAACCACATCATTACCCCCCACAGTCACTTACATTTACTGGCCGGCACAGTATTGTACGTCCCAGTGGTCACTTTCTCCTGCATAAATAACACCATTGATGGTGTATTGCTGCGCTCCATCGCTTGTTCGAGTTGTTGGAGTGCCGCCATTCGTAGTGATATATGAGGTAAGTTGAGGTGTTTGTCTAAAATCCAGCTTGCACCCGCTTGCATGACTTTCAACACCCGCTGCATGTCCCGCCTCATTGCCACCGGTTATCACTACACATCCGACATTCGCACATGTCGGATCCTGTTGCCTTAAGATATCTCCCAAAGCATCCGCTCCGGCTATCGTCACTTTTTGCAACCCACCTACTGATGTGCAATCAGTTTGACCGGATGAAGTACAATCTGGTTTATTGACCGTAACCCCATGCGATGCAAAATCATCACGATTAATCTGGTCAAATCTTTGCGCTACGAAACTTGTGTCTACATTCCCGATCGCGTTTTCGTTCGCGACCACACCAGAATCGCCCTGCACCACCGTCACTGCGTTCACCATATCCGTCACCTGTGACTCACGCGGACGATCGGCAGTTGAACACTGCAGTGTATTCCAACTTCCACTACCGCCAGTTAGAGCAGTGAGAACTGTTTGCACAATGAGCCATGCGGATATCACAATTACAAAGCCAATGAGTGCGGAACTGAAGATCTTCTTTGCTTTCGTAATATTTGCAGGACTCTCCGCCGAAGTGAACAAGAGAATGCCGGCCCAGGCGAATAGACCGACGGCGATCGGAATAGAGAGTCCGATGAGATAATTGATTATGTTCTGAACAAGCTGTTCGAGGTTGCACAAGCTGCACGATGTCGCATTTATAATTTCCTGCTGGGTAGGATTGGCACTTAGCGGAGTCGTGCCGCACGGAACAAGTGATGCCGCAAAAGCTGCCATAGGTACGGTGACCAAGGCCGCTACAGCAAGTTTGGTTAAGAATTTTTTCATTTATCTTTTTACTGTGCACACGCAGAGAGACTACCGTTGCAGATCATGGATGCTATCAGAGTTATTATCGCCCACGCAGAGGACATGATGAATACTCCGATAATACCCCACAACATGTGTTGTTTCCCGGTGTTTTTCTGAGTGCTGCCGGTCGCGCCCGAGTTCATGCCTATTAAGAATTCAACCAGACCAAACACGAACACCAAAAGCCCTGCCGTGAACAGCAGGGCCAAGGCCGGATTGATGATGGCGGTAATAAAGTTACCTGCGAGCGCTGATATGGATCCACTTTGCATAAACCATCAACAATATACTATTAGTGACCCGGTACTGAGGGTGTGTTGAAGCTAGCGCCGGTGCCTATGCCCAAAGCGCCCTGTGCAACCTGGATGATACCCCACACAGAAACCATGACAAAGAGGGCAACAAGTCCGGCTATCATGACGTTCTTACCTGCTTCATGATCCTTACCAACTCCCTTGACGTATTTGACGAGACCCCAGAAAAAGGCAACCATCGCAAGTCCTATAAGAATCGGCACGGCGGAAGATACCAACCCTCCAATACTACCAAGAAGAGTGACGCCATACTGCAAATTTTGGGCAAACGCAATAAATGGAAGAGCGAACAGTAATGAACCGATAAGTGCTGTTTTTTTCATAAAAGATATTAGCTTATACGCTCATCATTGTACCAAGCCGCAGTATGGCAGCAAGTGTGTTGTGTGGATAGCTCCGCTTTACGGTAAAAGTGACTGCTGCATGACGGAGATAATTCCCGCCAACGAAACAAGCACGAACAGTGATATCAACCCCCACAAAAGCGCCGTCTTGTCGGCGGGATTGGAACGACCGGTTTCCTGTGTGCGGTAAATATAGCGAACGCCGCCCCAAAGGAATACTACAAGTGCTACGCCTATTAATACGATAATGGCAGAGTTGCTGAAGCTTATGATCGAGCTAACATAAGATGAGAAAGTTTTTGTCATATGACTGGTTAGCGTTTAGAACCTTTAAGAACATGAAGTGAATGATGCGCCAGCGCCGCTTTGGAGTTGATTGATAGTACCGGCTATCATCTGACCGAGTGTCCACGCACCGAGAAAAATAGCAATACCGATAAGTGTGTGAACAAGATTACTACGAGCCTTGGTAAGCTCGCCGGGATTACCGCGCGCCCATATGAACATAAAACCGGAATACACAAGAAAAAGCATTGCGACCGGCGCACCGAGCGTTAATATGCCGTTGAGCAAGTTTTTGATGAGTCCACAAAGGCTCGTGGTGGCTCCGAGAGGATTTTGCAGTGCGAATGCCTGGCTGCCGCCTGTTGGATACCCCGGGTTAGAAGTTTGCGCAGCTGCTACAAATGGAACGAAGAAAAGCAACGTCAATGCGCCAAACTTTGTGGCAAGATGTCGAATACGATGAGATCTGTACGACATAAATAAAATTATTGTTACTGTATTGCTGCTGATCGCACCAACGCCTGAAGCGACAACGAACTCTCCGAAACTGCGGCATCCGGCTGCGACGCGCCGCTCACAACGGATTCTACCATGGACTTGAACAGGTCACTCGTAGCACTCGGGTCAACGTCGTCCCATGCGTGCGCTATCAGCGCAGATTGCACGAACACGGCCGAGGCGGCGTTGCCGGACGTGTCAACGGTGATATCGCGACGAACAGGCGGAAGACTCGTCTGCTGTACCATTGCCGCAATCTCACTTTGACTGGTTAGTTTCTGAACTATGGTGAACGCACCGGAGGGATTCGGTGCGGTGCGCGGTATCGCCAGACCTGTCATTCTTCCAAAAGTCATGGTAGATGAATTACCCTGTACCTGCGGTAGAACTGCGACGGAAAAGTGCAGGTTTGGATTACGCGAGGCAAGGGTTGTGTAGTCACTTGCCAAGCCAAAATATATCGCCAGATCGCCGGCGACGAACGCGTCTTGCGACAGAGGCAGCGAATTGTTCCATGAATAGGTCACTTTTGCCGGGTTGGCAAAATCTGTATAGAACCTGAGTGCAGAAGCTGTCGGATTTTCAGCCGCTTGCTGCAGATTTGAGCCAAGTGACGCGACGAGCTTGCCTTGCGCATCACGCGTCAATATCGGATCGCCGGCCTGCATGATAAGTGCGGAAAGGATCTCCTTCGCGTAAGAAATATTGCTCCAACCACCGAGCGCAACCGCGCTCTTCTTTACCGATGAACCAACCGTTGCCGGCGATGATATTTTCGGCGCAAGAGTCAGAAGGTCATTCCAATACTGCGGCGGTTGCTGGATGCCGGCGGTCGCGAACATGTCTCTATTCCAATACATGACCAGCGGATCAATGGTGAAAGGGAGCGCCAGCGAACCTGTCGGTGTCAGAAAAAGCTGCCCCTCATCGATAAATGAGGACACGAATGTGCTCTGCGAGAGCGAGGCGTACGGTATGGGAATTATCTTGTTGGCAAATAACACTGCTTCGTCCTGCGGAAGAAGAAAAATATCCGGTGCTGCGCCGCTTGCCATTGAACT
>CAIMFR010000020.1 GCA_903840375.1 Candidatus Adlerbacteria bacterium | reverse complement strand
TTTCAGGCACTCACTAAAAAGAGTGTGCTTATCGCTAACTATCCGTTTGCGACCATCGACCCCGCAGTTGGTGTCGTTGCCGTGCCGGACGAACGTCTCGATAAGCTGGATGAGTTTTCACATTCTGCAAAAAAGATTCCTGCTGCTATAGAGTTCGTGGACATCGCCGGCCTGGTGCATGGCGCGTCGGAAGGTGAGGGGCTCGGTAATCAATTTCTCTCGAACATTCGCGAGGTAGATGCCATCGCGCATGTGGTGCGTATATTCGACAACCCGAATATTCTTCACGTAGAAGGTGACGTGCAGCCGGTGCGCGATATTGAAACGATAAACTACGAGTTGATCCTTGCGGATATGGATGTGGTGGGGAAGCGTCTCGGCACGCTTGAACGTGATGTGAAGCGCGGTGTAAAGGAATCTGTTGCAGAATATGATGCGGTCAAAAAAGCGAACGAAATGCTCGAAGCGAGCCGTTTTGCGCGCGAGGCATCTTACACACCGGAGGAATTGCAGGCATTAAAAGCATTGCACCTCCTCACGATGAAGCCAACGCTGTATGTGCTCAACAAAGAAGCAAGCGGACACAATATAGACGAGATGCGCGATGGTCGATGGGACAAGTTGCAAGAATTTTTGGAGAAGTCCGGCGCAGTGTCGTGCATTGTTGATGCGAATATTGAAAATGAATTGCGAGAGCTACATGCTGAAGATAAGCTTTCTTTCCGCCAAGAGTATGGCGTGTTCGACGACGGGATAAACGGCCTCATTCGCACCGGTTACAAACTTCTTGATCTCATCAGCTTTTTCACGACAGGCGAAGACGAGACTCGTGCGTGGACCATTCCGCAAGGTGCATCTGCACCGGAAGCAGGTGCGGCAATACACACCGATTTCTTTTCCAAATTTATCCGTGCAGAAGTGATAGCGTGGAATACGCTCCTCGAGGCCGGTTCTTACGCCAAAGCAAGAGAGAAAGGCCTCGTCCGCACCGAAGGCAAAACATACATCGTAAAAGACGGCGACGTGATAGAGTTTTTGCATTCATAAAAATTTTTATAAGTGTATAATCAATATCGTGGAAACAGAAAAACCAAAGGCGACGCCGAGAGATTTTTTCTTGTGGGCAGGCGCGATGCTCGCTTTTTATGTGAGCGTTTTTGCTTTTCTCAATCTGATCTTCGATTATATAAATTATATTTTTCCTGATCCGCTCATTACTTATTCGATCGACCCGTACCAGAGCGGCATCGGAAATGAAATGGCTGCGCTCATCGTACTTTTCCCGCTCTTTCTTGTGCTGATGCGGTTCATTCGCCGAGACATCAGTCGTGACCAGTCGCGGGGCGAGGTCTGGGTTCGACGCTGGGCGCTCGTGTTCACCATTTTTATCGCCGGAGCAAGCATCGCTATCGACCTTATAACGCTCCTCAGCGTGTTCTTCAACGGAGAAGACGTGACGACACGTTTCTTGTTGAAAATAATACTCGTTCTTTTGGTTGCGAGCGCGGGCTTCCTGCATTTCTTTGCCGACTTGCGCGGTTATTGGAAACAATTTCCGGAGCGTGCACGGACGGTCGGATGGGCGGTCGGCGTACTCATTCTGGTTTCAATAGTCGCCGGATTTTTCATAGTCGGCACACCGCAGCAAGCGCGTCTTCGCCGTTTTGACGCGCAGAAGGTGAGTGATCTGCAGTCGATCCAATATCAAGTCGTGACCTATTGGCAGGCGAAGCAGCAGCTCCCGACCACTCTCGCGGATGTGTCCGATCCGATCTCCGGCTTCACTGTTCCGACAGATCCGCAGACAAAACAGCAGTACGAATATCAGCCGACAGGTGCGCTTTCATTCCAGCTTTGCGCACAATTCAACTCGCTTAGCGACAAGCGTGGAGTTGTGTCGGAGATGCAAACATATCCTGTCGCGCCGACATCAGTTCCTGCTAGTGTAGCATCATATTCGTCTGACAACTGGCAGCATTCGGCAGGTCGAACCTGTTTTGACCGCACAATAGACGCGCAGCGCTACCCACCGATTAAGAAATAGAAATCGTACGCTGTAAATTTTTGCAGAACCGTATGCTCGTGGTATAGTATTTTTTACATGGCAGGGTACGATCACACAAAGATAGAGAAAAAGTGGCAGGACGCGTGGGAGAAAGCGCACACCTTCCATACTATTGAGGACGCTTCTAAACCAAAGGCCTACGTGCTCGACATGTTTCCGTATCCTTCCGGCGAAGGTCTGCATGTTGGCCATCCGAAGGGCTACATCGCGACCGATATTTATTCTCGATACATGCGCATGCAGGGGCGTGCCGTGTTACATCCGATGGGATGGGACGCATTCGGTCTGCCTGCGGAAAATTACGCACTTAAAAACAAAGTTCATCCGCGCGTTGCTGTAGAGAAAAATATTGCACATTTTAAAGAACAGCTTTCACACATCGGTTTCGATTATGACTGGAGTCGGGAGATAAATACGACCGACCTTGCATACTACAAATGGACGCAGTGGATATTCCTAAAACTTTTTGAAAAAGGTCTTGCTTATCAGTCCGACGAACCTATCAACTGGTGTCCGTCGTGTCAGACCGGTCTTGCCAATGAAGACTTGGACGGTACGGAGTGCGAGCGATGCGGAACGCAGGTTGAGAAGCGGTCATTGCCGCAGTGGGTTTTGCGCATTACAGACTATGCAGACCGAATGCTTGCCGACCTCGACACACTCGACGGTTGGCCGGAACATATAAAAGAATTGCAACGCAATTGGATAGGCAGGAGTGAGGGTGCGGAGATAGATTTTGCAGTCGCAGGAAGCGACGAAAAAATAACCGTGTTCACCACGCGTGTCGATACTTTATTCGGTGCGACTTTTCTAGTGCTCGCACCGGAACACTCACTTGTAAAAACTTTTGCGGAAAGAGCCTCGAACAAAAAAGATATTTTGCAGTATGTGGATGCGACGAAACAGAAAACCGAGATCGAGCGCGCGAATGCAGAAAAAGAAAAGACGGGTGTTGAGATAAAAAGTGTGCGTGCGATCAACCCTACGACCAAAGAGGAGATACCTATATTCGTCGCCGACTACGTGCTCGGCGGTTATGGCACAGGTGCAATAATGGCAGTGCCCGCACATGATGATCGCGACCATGCATTTGC
>CAIMFR010000019.1 GCA_903840375.1 Candidatus Adlerbacteria bacterium | reverse complement strand
TGCATAAAAAAATAATTACTCTGCGGTATAGTTGAGTCTTTACTCAAAAAGTAAAAAATAGACATGCAAAAAACCACCCGGCAAAAATTGTTGCGGGGTGTTTTTTGTAATTGAGAAACATCGGAGAAACTTTTTGGACACACCTTTCTCTTGTTCCGTTTTTTATCCCGCTGCTATTTTGTACTCAATACAAACTTTAGCAGGATCATCTCCTCTCTATCGGACATGTGAGGAAACCGAGTGCATCTATAAGATGTAGCACCATCATCTATTCTTCTTGCGAAGAATATCGCCATTAAGTTCTGTCTCTCGTACGAGAGACAGAACCGTATTTCAATTGAATTGTTCCACGAGCAGCTTCCGCTACCCGTGCCTTGTTACGACTTACTCCCTATCACCGAGCTTACCGTGGGTCGCATAAATGCGAACTTCGGGTATTCCCGGCTCTCTTGAGTTGACGGGCGGTGAGTACAAGACTTGAGAACGTATTCACCGCGGTATAGCTGACCCGCGATTACTAGCGATTCCGGCTTCATGAGGTCGAATTGCAGACCTCAATCCGAACTGGGCACTCGTTTATAAAGATTTGCTCCGGATTACTCCATTGCGTCTCGTTGTCGAGTGCATTGTATCATGCGTGCAGCCCAGGGTATCAGAGGGACATGCTGATCTGGCGTCATCCTCACCTTCCTCCCCCGTGAGGGGGCAGTCTCGCCTGACATATAAAACAGGCAACGAGGGTTGCGTTCGTTACCCCACTGAAGGGAACAACTCAAGCCACGAACTGACGACGACCATGCATCACCTGTCCAGCCGCCTTGCGGGGTCCAAAGTTTCCTAAGGATTACGTCTGGATTTCTAACCCTGGTGAGGTTCTTCGTTTATCATCGAATTAAGCCGCATGATCCACCGCTTGTGCAAGTCCCCGTCTATTCCTTTGAGTTTTAATCTTGCGATCGTACTACCCAGGCGCCGAACTTAACGCGTTAGCTTCGTCTCGAAGAGGGTCGATACTCCTCAAAACCAGTTCGGATCGTTTATGGCGTGGACTACCGGGGTATCTAATCCCGTTCGATTCCCACGCTTTCGTGTTTCAGCGTCAGGAAAGTGCCAGTATATTGCCTTCGCATTTGGTGTTCCCCATGATATCAACGGATTTCACCCCTACACCATGAGTTCCATATACCTCTCACTTCCTCGTAGCCGTACCGTTTCGTTCGCGTCTCCTTGGTTAAGCCAAAGATCTTTCACAAACGACTAATACAGCCGCCTACACACCCTTTACGCCCAATGATTCCGGATAATGCTCGGGGCCTCTGTATTACCGCTCCTGCTGGCACAGAGTTAGGAGCCCCTTATTCATGAGGTAACGTCAATTACTTCCTCCCTCATAAAAGGTTTTTACGTCCCGAAGGACTTCATCAACCACGCGGCGTAGCTCCATCAGACTTTCGTCCATTGTGGAAGATTCTCGACTGCAGCCACCCGTAGGTGTATAGCCCGTGTCTCAGTGCTATCAGTGGGGGTCAGCCTCTCAGCTCCCCTAAGTGTCATAGCCTTGGTAAGCCGTTACCTTACCAACTAGCTGATACTGCGCAGGCCGTTCAAAGAGCGGATTACTCCTTTACCCGTGAGGGACCATCTGGAATTACCCCGTCTTTCGACGAGCTGTGCCAGACTCTTTGGTACGTACCTGCGTATTACTACTTCGTCTGCCGCTGTCCTTGCGGACCGCTCGACTTGCATGCCTTATCCACGCCGCCAGCATTCATCCTGAGCTAGGATCAAACTCTAAACAAAAGACCAATTACTTGGTCTAAGTAGATGAACGGAACAAGAGAAAAGTGCCCAGCAATTATTGCTGAGATATGTCCTCTTGTCGCCTTCCAGTGGAATACTTGGAAGGACTTTCTTTTGCTTGCTTGTGATCGGCCCATTCGTCGCGAAGCGACTCAGGACCTTGGTGTGATCAAGTTTAATTACTATTTCTTTCTCCTTAATTCTCAATTCTTTTATTCAGTTGTCAAAGGTCACCTTCAAGCGCCGGCAATCCCCTCTTTTTCCGAGAGAAAAAACCGCCCGAAAGGCAGTGGTTGCAGTATATACGAAGCAAGTTGAGAGTCAAGCTTGTGCATAAACCGCACACGTTCTTACAAAAGAACCGGAATGCACATGACTGTGCAAACCGGCTTAAACTTACTTCACGCCCTAGAGATCAAATTCACCACACTTAACACCGCGCACAAATGCAATCCATTCTTCGCGAGTAAAGTGCAGAATGGGGCTTTCTGCGCCTAGCTTGGTATCTTTGACGGAAACTTCTGTTTCCGTGCGACGCACACTTACACAGTGCGGATCGTAGGGATGGTTAGGCGTAAAGGAAGACTTTTTGAAGTCCTCATCGTAGACCGATGTTACTCTCCTTAAGAACAAACCCTGCATACCAAGGTTATGCTGGTATAGCTTACAAACCAGTCATTCGCTTGTCAATCATAATAAAATAAGTCCCGATGCTAATTCCAGTGCAATATGCAAGTATGCCATACAGACCATATTGACCCATATCTTGGGCAACATTTACAACAACGGACATGCCGACGAATGTACTTACAAATGAGCCAATTGTTGCAGCCGCTGCGCGACTTTTTCCGATCATCTTAACATTGAAAGTAGACATTGCTGCGATGATGATGCCTGCTACAAAATAGATAGACAGTTGAATAACCATGTTCTATACGGTAGAATCTCCTATCTATCTTGTCAACTAATCGACGTCATACGAGCTGGCTTGCGCAACCAAAAATATGAGCCTGCGTCGGAAGGTTCTGCTGCATATTCAGCGCCTTTTCCACTTGTGCATAGAAATCTTCTTTTATGCCGTTGTTTATGAAAGCGGTGTCCGCCATGTGCATGACTGCGGTGAGATTTTGTTTGGTCGGGTCAGTGTTCGCCAATTCTCTTTCTTCGTCGGAGGAGAACTTTTCAAATGAGATCTTGTCGGTCTCGGATGCGCGCTTCACTATGCGTTCGTACCTTGCATACTTGTCCGCATCGACTGACCACAGTAGCCCGCCGTGCGATTTAAAATAGTCCGCCTCGCCGATGGAACGAATTGACTCTATCACCGCATCACCACCTTCGGCTGCCGCTCGGTTGAAAAGCTGCTCGAGAATGTAGCTCGAGCCGTGTGCCGCACGCAGATCGTTCGCCACGCTCGTCATCGAGTCGCGGTCGACATGCATACCGCGTCGTTCGATCTCTTCAATGAGAAAACTGCGTACGGAAAAATGTTTGAAACTTTTCGTCTTGAGATAGTCAACAACCGTCCCCTTCCCTGCGCCCAGCGTGCCGGTAATGCCGACGATCATAAACTACTTTTGTTTTTTAGCCTGCCACCTTTCCCATACGACTAGGAGCGGTGCGGCTAAGAATATCGAGGAATAGGTGCCGGCTATCATACCAACGATGAGAGTCAGTGAGAAATTCTGTGTCGCTGCAGGACCGAGGATGTAGAGCGCGACGAGCATTATAACGACTGTCACCGATGTGTTGATGGAGCGCGCGATCGTCTGCGTGATACTGCGGCCAACCACAGCGTCAAAGTCTTCATGTCTGCGGCGTTCTTCATTGAGGCGAAGATTCTCGCGGATACGGTCGAATACGACTATCGTGTCATTGATGGAAATACCGAGAATGGTGAGCAGCGCAACTATGAACAGCGAGTCAACCTCTGCTCCATTGATATAGCCGAGGAGTGCGAACATGCCTGCCGGAATGAGAATATCGTGCAGGAGCGTGAAGATGGCGACGACGCCGTACATCCATGAGGCTATCGGTTTCGACACATGGCGAAAAGCGAACGCAATGAAAAGAATAATGCAAATAACAATGAGCACGATCGCGATCCACGCCTTATGCATAAGCTCAGTGCCGAGCGTCGGGCCGACGGAGTTGAACTGATCCTCATGCAGTTGCCCCAAACCGCCGAGCACCGCCTCGAGCTGAGTCTTCTCCTGCGTGGAAAGATCGCGCTGACGGAGAATGTAACCTGTGGTACCGGTCGGCTGGATACGGACTTCGCCAAGACCGAGCTTGGAAACGAGCGCCTGCACTTGGTCTACCGGCGGACGTGCCTCTGTATATGACACTTGCAAAAGCGAGCCGCCGGATAGATCGATGCCGGGGTGCAAGCCGTAGACCGCGATGGCGAAGATTGCAAACATCGAAAGTAATGCCGGGAGTACGAAGAAAAGTTTTAGATTTTTTGCGATATTCATAAAAGTTTAATTGAAGCCGGAGCGCATGAGGAAACGGCCGAGGCGCGACTCTGTGTTGATGCCAAGGGCGAGCAGGAACGTGCGCGAGATGGTGATGGCGGAGAGCATCGACATGATGACACCGAGCCCGAACACGAGCGCGAAGCCTTTGATAAGCGACGTACCGAACCAGAAGAGGATGACCGCAGCAATGACATGCGCAATGTTACTGTCGCGGATGGCAGCCCACGCGCGAGTGAACCCTTCATGGATAGCTTTCTGAGCCTCTTTGCCGCTGCTTAATTCTTCCTTGATACGTTCAGCAATAAGAATGTTCGCATCGACCGCCAGACCAACCGACAGGATGAAGCCGGCGATACCAGCCGAGGTGAGCACGACCGGCAGAAGCTTGAATATGGCAAGCATTATCGCAATATAAATGAGCAACGACACGACAGACACCACGCCCGGCAAGCGATACCAGAAGATCATAAAAAGCGCGAGCACGAGGAAGCCTACGAGGCCGGCGACCACACCGGCGTGTGCGGCTTGATCACCAAGTATTGCACCGATAGTCTGCGTGCTGGCGAGCGTGATAGGCACAGGTAATGCACCCAGGTCAAGATTTGTCGCGAGTGCCTTTGCCGAAGCGGCGGTGAAATTACCGGAGATTATAGCCGTGCCGTCGGTGATCTTTTCCTGAACGACAGGCGAAGAGAGAAGCTTGCCGTCGAGAAAGATTCCGATCTGGTGGCCAACATTGGCTGACGTTATGTCGCCGAAAAGTTTCGTACCGTCTGCATTAAAGTTGATGCGAACAGTCGGCTCGGTGGCGAGAGCGTTGCTGCCGTTACCGAACTGAAGCGCCGCGCTCTGCAGATATGTGCCGGTAAGACCGGTATCCTCGAATGCGGCTTGATTGAGCGAACCATCAGCGTTAGTCGTCGAAGCTTCCATGCCCGGACGCACCAACTTGAACTCAAGTGTCGGTGTCTGCCCTATCATCGCGACGGCTTGATTGACATCGGTCACACCAGGGAGCTCGACGATGATGCGATACGCGCCCGTACCCAATGCGCCACCCTGCTCTGTCTGGACAATAGGTTCAGCAACACCGAATGCATTGATGCGGCGCTCGATGACCATCTGAAGTGCGGCCATGGAGTCGCCTATCTGCGCAGGCGGCACCTTGCTCGTGTCGGCGTTGTATACAAGATGTGTTCCGCCGGAGAGGTCGAGCCCAAGCTTGAAAGCGAAATTACTGCCCGGCGCGTTGGTCTTCCAAACGAAGAAGCCCACCAAAGCGGCGACAATGAGGACAACGACTGCGCTGTATCGAATGCGGAACATGGTGAATATGGTAGCAGAAAATTACTTTGCAAGGTAGTTGACAAAACAAGCTTTTATTTTTCTGCAAGTGCAAACAAATTTTTGAATAGCATTGCTATTGCTATCGGACCTACGCCGCCGGGGACTGGAGTAAAGACGGATGCGATTTCGGCGCAGGACGGGTCGGCGTCGCCTGCAAGTTTTCCATTGCTTTCGCTCGTGCCGGCGTCGATGAGCGCCACGCCTTTTTTCAACATTTCCGGTTTTATCATGTGTGGCTCGCCGACGCCGAGCACCACTATGTCCGCGTCTTTTAATTCATCGAGCGAACCTTTGACCTGTGTGACGACTGAAACATGTGCACCCTGTGCGCGAAGAAGTGCTGCACACGGTACTCCGACGAGCCGCCCCGCGCCGACGACCACAGCTTTCTTCCCTGCCACAGAAACATCGGCCCGAGAAAATATTTCCATCATCGCTTCGGCGACGGGAGAATGTGATTGGATAGCGACCTCCTGCGCAGCAGATGCCTGAAAAGGGTACAGCAATTTTTCTGCTGAAAAATTGCCTGAAGTTGCCTCGTCAGTCACTCGACAAACCCCCTTTTCAAGCACTGCTGCACAGGAGATCGCGCCGCCGAGTGCATCAACATCTTTACTCGACGGAATTGCCGCGAGTACTTTTTCCGTATCTATATTCTGCGGAAGCGGAAGTTGCACCACGACTCCGTCACATTTTCCCGCAAGACTTTTTACAGCTGCAATAGCATCGGCGACCGACGCCGTGTTCGGCAATTCTTCCCTCACTAATTCAACACCCAGCCTTTCCGCCGCGAGCGCCTTGATGCGCACATAGGACGCTGTCGCTGCATTGCCGCCGCCGAGTACGATACCAAGTCGAGGCGCGCGAGACATTCCCGCACGCTGTTTTTCTAGCGTTTGAAAAACATCCTCCGCTATTTTTTTACCGTCTATGATCATTTATTGAGCCCGCTCAACTCTTTTAATTCCGCAATTCCCTCCTCAAGAGAAACTGTCGGCTTCCAACCGAGAAGTCTCTTTGCCTTCGAGTTGTCGGCAAGCGAGTCGCGTGATTCTAGGCGTGCGGGAATATATTCCTTCGGACCGCCGATAAGCTTCGCTATTGCGTTGACCGATGCATTGTGTCCAGCGCCGATGTTTATCGTCTCGCCCTTCCCGACTTTTTTACTCTCTGCCGCAAGAATGTTCGCACGCACAACATCGCGCACGTGAGTAAAGTCGCGCGTCTGCTTTCCTGTTCCGGTGATGGTCATCGATTTACCTTCGCGGCGCAGCTTGAGGAACTTCGCTATGACGAGCGCGTATGCACCCTCCTCATTCGCCCCCGGGCCGTACACATTGAAATAGCGCAGGCAAACGGTCGGCAGCTGGTACGCCTCGCAGAACAATTTGCAATACTCCTCGCCGATATATTTTTGCAGACCGTATGGACTGTTTGGATTCGCCGTCATATCCTCCGTAAGCGGCATTTTCTTCTGATCACCATACACCGAGCTCGACGCAGAGTAGACAACACGACCAACTTTCGCATCGCGTGCAGCCACGAGCACGCTCAACGTACCGTCCACGTTCGCTTGATGTGCCAGCTGCGGAAACTCTATAGAAAATTGTACACGCGGAAGTGCCGCCAGATGGAACACGGCATCAGCACCTTCAAAAATTTTGGTCAGTGCTGGAGTTTTACATACGTCGAGTTTGTGGAAGGTTGCATCCTTCGGCACATTGCTCTTTTTACCGCCGGAAAGATTGTCTACAACGACTACATCCCAACCCTGCGCAAGTAATTCGCGCGTAATATGCGTTCCAATAAAACCTGCCCCGCCCGTCACGACTGCCTTTTTCTGTTTGTCTGTCATATGCTTGCATATTATGCATTACTGCGTACTAAAAGTCTCCTGATCGTCTTGATGCCGATCGAGAGATCAAGTGTAAGCGACCTATGTTTTAAATAGAAAAGATCGTATGAAAGTTTCATTTTGGTCGAAGCGATATCTGCTGCATGGTGTGGATCGCCGTGGTAGTAGAGCTGCGCGGAACCGGATAATCCTGGCTTGATAAGATGACGAACCATGTAGAACGGAATTTCTTTTTCGTAGATCTCAACAAGCGATGGGAGTTCCGGACGCGGACCGATGAATGAAAGCCTGCCCGTCACCACATCCCACAGTTGCGGCAATTCATCGAGCCGCGACGTGCGCAAAATTCTTCCGACGGGAGTGACAACGAGTTTCGTCGAACCGCTTGCGCCGTACACGCCGCTATCGTTTCCCGACATGCTGCGGAATTTTCTGATACGGAAAAGTCTGCCGCTCTTGCCGACTCGCTCCTGCGATATGAATATCGGACCGCCATCGTCGAGCTTTATCGCCAGGATAATGAACGGATAAAAGATAAGAGAAATTACGCCGAGAATAAAGCCGCACACGATATCGATCGCACGTTTGAGCGGGTCATAGAGCACGTGCGCAGAACGCGACACATTGCGCGCGAGCCACGCCGAGTCGATGAGAGACAGCGGCACGCGACCGAACACATCTTCATACACTTGAGCGAAGTCGAAGAAAATAATTCCGGACGCGAGGTATCGGTACATTTCCGGAAATGCCGCTGCAACATGCGCATCATTAAAATTTGCAATGATGAAACGCGGATGCAACTCTGCGACAACATCTGCAACTCTTGTTGCGAGCGCACCACCTGCCGGATCAACAACAACAGCAACTCGTGCCGGCGCATTGCGCGCATCCACCAGTGCCGCGGCCAATTCATCCACTTCAGTGCCGCTACCAATGACGAGCGCATTCTCTTTTCTCTGCAAACCGAGCGCCGGGAACAATATCGCACGCCACAGTAATATAAAAATAAATGACACGATGAGATAGATGACGAGCACAGTCTTCGGAGCAATGCCAAATATCGGTATGAAAAAGAAAAAGAGTGCCGCGATGACGATGTTTATGGTCTGAGCAACAAGCAGTGTCGCCGATAGCGCACGACGTGCGAGAATGATCGAACGGCTTTCGTAAAGTCCGGCGACAAAAAATACAACGATCCACGCGATGAATAAGACGGAGAACGGCACAATATGCGCCATGAACGTTTGTTGCGACGGCATGGCCATGTCACGCAGCAATAGAGAAAGCCACAAAGAGAATATGAAAAATATAAGATCCCCTAAAAATAGGGCGGCGGTGCGTGGACGAAATAGCGGTGTCATATATGGACTATACTGAGTTGTATATTATAGTACAACTATAATATGAAAAAGAAAGTTCTATTTGTCATTACTAAATCAAATTGGGGCGGCGCGCAGCGGTATGTGTACGATCTCGCCACCTCACTGCCGAAAGATACTTTTGATGTAGCGGTAGCGCTCGGCGGCATGGGGACGACGGACGCACAGGCGGGATTGCTGGAAAAGCGACTCGCGGAAGCAGGCGTGCGCACCATTTTCGTGAAGTCATTCATGCGCGATATTTCTTTCCTGCGGGAGTGGCCTGCGCTCGCGGAGTTGGTGCACATATTCCGCCGCGAGCGGCCGGATGTTGCTCACCTAAACAGCTCGAAGGCCGGAGGAATAGGCGGGCTTGCCGCACGCATCGCAGGTGTGAAAAACATTATTTTTACTTCGCACGGACTCGCGTTCGATGAAGATAGAAATATATTTGCACGGGCGTTGATCTGGTTCGCAACATGGAGCACATTCCTCCTCTCGCACAAAGTCATCACCATCTCCAAAGATAATTTCCAGCGCGCAAAACATCTTCCCTTCTGCGCGAAAAAAATACACCTTGCACACAACGGGCTCAACACGATCTCGTTTCTTTCACGAGAAGAATCGCGCGCGGAACTTTCTAAAAAAATGCACGCTACTCCGCCTGCGGATATTCCGTGGATAGGAATGCTCAACGAATTAACCCGAAATAAAAATGTAAGCGCGGTCATCCGAGCAGCGAGCATTCTCAAACAAAAAGGACTCGACTTTATTATCTGCATGATCGGCGACGGCGAGGAGCGTAAGCACCTCGAAAAACTAATCGCAGATGAAAAATTGACGGACAAAATTCATCTCGTCGGCTTCATACCGGAAGGCTACCGCCACCTCAAAGCATTCGATA
>CAIMFR010000018.1 GCA_903840375.1 Candidatus Adlerbacteria bacterium | reverse complement strand
TGAGAAAGCGAGCGATGCAACCTCTGGAAATATCCAGTACGTGCCGTACTTGGCGGATGAAATGTCCGTCAGCCTACATTACTCTGCTTCTGATATTTTCCTGAATCCCTCATTGGCTGAAAATTTTGGTCTCATCATAGCGCAGGTCATGGCGTGCGGCACTCCGATAGTTACATTCCCTGTAGGCATAGCAAATGAAGCCATACAACACAAAAAGACAGGCTACATAGCAAACTATCAAGATGCTCAAGATCTCGCACGCGGCATCACGTATGTTCTTGGACTAAGCGAGCACGCAATCGAAGAGATCAGAAAAGCAACGAGACAGACGGTTGTGGAAAATTACACATTGGATATCATGCTCAAGAAGCACATACAACTGTACGAAAAATTATTACAAGCGAAAAAATAATCACATGGAACTTATATCTGTAATAATCCCGACATACAACGAAGCCGAGACGCTGGAGGTCGCTGTGCGCTCAATCATGGAACAGACTTATAAAAGTCTGGAGATAATCGTTTCGGATGACAAGAGCACAGACAATACGCGCGAGATTGTCGAGAAATTGCAGAAGGAAGATCCACGTGTACGCTATCTACTATGTCCATATGAAGATCCGCACCGCGTGGACTTTCGCGGCACGAACATCAGCGTCGGCTACCTCGCACGCAACTACGCGATGGAACAATCGCGCGGCGAATGGATAACCTTTCAAGATGCCGATGACGCGTCGCTCTTGAACCGCGTCGCGGTGCAGTACGATCTTGCAATGCAATACAACGCCACACTCATTACAACCGATTGCATACCATTCAGAGAAGATCTCGTCGGCAAAAAACTCAATGTTGAGACTTTTGTGCATGACCACCCTGACTTCGTGTTACTCCCCGACGAAACAACTGCGCGCACGGCGGAGGCAAAAGGCTTACTGATGCGCAACTGGTTTCCGCACCGCTTCGTGCCGTTTTTTATCAAGCGCAGGATTCCATTTGTGCGCAGACTTTTCTTGAAACCGGAAGTCTCGTACCCTGGTGCTGACAACAGCATGTTCTTCAAGCGTGAAGTAATAAAAAAAGTGCAATTCCGCCAACGCGACGACCGCATATGGCCTGCGAAAAGCGGGCGCGGCGTCGGTCGAGACTTCGTTTTCCAGGTCGCAGAGACATTCAAAAACAGCTGGGCGTTCACACTACCGCTCTACCTTTGGCGCGTGAAAAATCCCGACTACGCCGCATTGGCGAAATATGAAAAATATCTTGTATGAAATTCTCCATTGTCACACCGTGTTTCAACGCAGAACGCTGGATCGCTGAGACCATCGAAAGTATCTTTTCGCAGGAAGGTGATTTTTCCATCGAGTACATCATCCGCGACGGCGGTTCTACCGACAACACAATTGAGATAATTAAAAAATACGAGGAGACGCTCAAGCACGGCGATTATCCGATCCGCTGCAAAAATATTTCTTTGTCATGGGTGTCGGAAAAAGATGCCGGCATGTACGATGCAATAAACAAAGGGTTCGCCACCGCGACCGGCGACGTGTATGCATACATCAATGCTGACGACCTCTATCTACCTGGAGCGCTCCGATCAATAGCGCAGACCTTCGAAGCATTTCCGAAGATCGAATGGCTTAAAGGAACATCGGGGCAGATCGACGAAGACAGCGCGCTCGTGCGGCACGGAAAATGTTTCTTATACGACCAAGTGTGGCTCGCGCGCGGCATCTACGGCATGCAGGCGTATTTCGTAGAGCAGGACAGCGTGTTTTGGCGAGCCGGTTTGTGGAAAAAGATAAGCGCTATTCCGACCAGCTATCGCGTTGCAGGCGACTATTGGCTCTGGACGCAGTTCGCAAAGTTCGCGCCGCTGTGGTCGCTCAATGTTGAAGTCAGCATGTTCAGAAAAAGCTCTGCGCAGCAGAGCAAACAGATCGCGAAATATAAGGCGGAGCAGCGCGACATCCAATCACGGCTTGTCCGGCATGCACTGCTTCTGCAGAGAATATTCTTCAGCCTCTGGTCGCGCTGCTTGCCGCACGCGCAATCGGTATTCCTTTTTCTCTATCCGATATTTTTTCCGAAACAGAGCAGCCTTCCTTACCTCACAGTGACAAATGGAAAGATAGAAAAGAAAAAAGCGCGCTCGTTTTTGGTCGCTTAAAACGCACGGAAAAATTCTGCAAAACATTCTGCCATTAGTTCTGCATCAAGATTTTTTTCTGCAAACTCACGCGCATTTTTGCCAAGCGCTGCGCGCAGCACATCATCATCGAGTAATTTTTTTATTGCATTGTGCATCGCAGCAGGGTCGCACTGCGGCACCAGAATACCGTTCACTCCATCGACAATATACGACTCCGATGTAGGCGTGCGCGTCGCGACAATTGCCTTACCCATCGCCATCGCTTCGACGACCGTGGTCGTGCCCGCCGCATCGTTTATCCCATTTCGTATGTCGAGCGATACGATGACAACCTTCGATTCAGCATAGGCATTAAGTATCGTATGCGCATCAAAAAAAGTAGTGGTCACATGCCTCGGCAGCGTGCCCATGTCATCGATCGCGCGTGATCGACTCACCAGGAGCGGCACAAGCCCGTCTGTCGCCGAGAACACCGTTGTGTAGTCTCGGCACGGATCAAGACCAGGCGCGAACACCTGCCTTTTTTGTGAAATACTGCGCGGTGCGAAATATGCCAAATCCACGCCGAGCGGTATGAATTTTATTTTTTCTCGCAGCCGAGGGAACATTGTCCGCAATCGCTCTGCCTCCCGCTCGCTGATGGTGACAATGCCGGCCGCGCGACCGACCATCCATTTAAAAACTTTTTGATGCAGCGTCTTTCCTTCTCCAATAAGGCCGGTGATGCTGAAGTCATACATCACCCACTTCGGCCGTCGAACATGCAAAACGGTATGTACCAACTGTGTGCCATATGCACCGGAAGTGAACACGATATCGTATCGAAAAAAGAGCGGGTAGACTGGTAAATGTGAGGAGTAGAAACGCAATATCCATCGAAGCACAGCGCAGAGCCGTTGCGGTAAAAATTGTTCAAGCTCCAACATCTCCGCTCTGACCCCAAAGTGAGGCAGCCTGAACATGCCATAGAAATTGTTGTCGTGCATCTCGCCCGCCAACACGCGACGCGCGTCATCGCCGCGAGGGCGATTAAAGAGATAGAGCACGCGCATAGTTTTAAACGAATGTTTTTCGTGCATAGTACCGTTCTATCATATCAAGCCCACGATCCTCCTCTTTTGTATTCGATCTATCCGTCTTGTGGATGAATCCGCGCTCGCCTTCGAGGCAATAAACGCTCATGCGATAAAATGGCGAGAACGCTCTGATCCGGCTTTCCAATTTATGTGTGCGCACAAAGTCTCTCAACGGTTTGTCGTTTTGATTCCAGTCTGAAAGCTCAGACATGTTTGTCGCCGATGACGAAGTGACACCGACGCGCGTCAACGTCGTGCGAGAAAGGTCGAACTTACCGCCAAGCATATCCATCATCTCGCGTGTGAAAAACTCGAACGAGCCACGCAAAGAAAATGGTTTCGGAAGATGCAGATATTGCCGTAAACGACGCTGTGAATTGCCCGTTGTATTCGTACAGATGAGCCAATCGTCCTGCGGCAAAACTGCCATGAACATTTGATCCGTCAGAATAAAATTGTCGTCGTGCGTGATGAGAAATTTGTCGTACTTTTTGTAATCATTTTTCTCCAGCCACTGGTTCGTGTTACCAAAGTCCCCCATCGTATTCGGCACAAGCTCATACTTCCAGCCAAGCACCTCTACCTCCGCTACGGTCGCAACTTTGCGATAGAGAAGTCGGTCGAATAAACCACGGCGGTCGTAGCCTAGATTCGCCAAGATCTCCACCTTGTCTTTCGCGGCATGCACAGGGTCGCGATGCGACACGCAAAATAAATCTACTTCCCAACCGTCAGGAATTTTCTGCGCAGCAATCTGCTCAAAAAAAGTAATCGGGAAATGCCACCCGCCCGCAATGACCGCCAGCTTTTTCATTCTCTATCGTAAAATTCTTTAATAATACTTGCGATCATGCGAACATCGGCCACTGTAACTTCCATATGCATCGGCAATAAAAGATACTGATCTTCTATCTCGTCCATTATTGGAAATTTGCCCGGCTTCACCGGACCGCCGAAGACCGCGTACTGGTCATTACGATAGTGATACACACCACCCTCGACACCTCGCTCTTTTAAATGTGCGCGGAGCTCCTCTCGCCTCGGCACGAGCATGCAAGCAAACCAGGGATGAGCAGTGATGCCGAACTCTTTGTACTCCACCATCAACTTCTGCTGGTGCGTAATAATTTTATTAATATCCGCAAGATTGCCGCGGCCGATGGCGGCAGAAATATCGTTCATGTGATATTTATATCCGGCCTCGAGCAAGTCGGTGTCGCCGAGCTTTTGCTTCAACTCACGGTCGTAGCCGAACCAACGCAAGCGCCGAGCCTTTTGATGCATGACATCATCTTTGCAAATCAGCACACCTCCGTCGCCGGACGTGAGAGCCTTGATAGCCTGAAGCGATACACAGGTAAAATCTGCCTTGCCCCAAAAACTTGAACCGATCGCCTGCGCAGCATCCTCGATAAGGATGATGTTTTTTTGTTTTGCAAGTTCGAGCAACTCTTTCAGTCCGCGGTTGTTGCCGCCGAAGTGCACGAACACGATCGCCTTTGTGCGTGGAGTGATCTTCTTCCGAACATCTTTAATATCGATGTTGAGATCGTGCGCGGTGTCGGCAAAAACTATCGTCGCTTTGCGATGGAGCAAAGGCAAGTTTGTGGCAGTGCAGGTGAGGACCGGAGTGATCACTTCATCTCCTTCGCCGATACCCGCAAGCTCATACGCGAGCTCCAGAGCCGCCGTTCCGGAATTGACCGTCGCGACATTTTTGACGTTAAAGGCATCACCAAACTCTTTTTCAAAAGCCTTGACCTGTGGACCTTCCGCAAGCTGCCCGCTGCGAAGCACATGCACCGTATTCCATACGGCCCTCCAGCTCACATAAGGCTTGAATAGTTTTATCTGCTTCATACGCTTTTGCATGATTATAACAAACAAATGCTCATCAAAGATACTTGACAATAAAAATATATTTTGTACAACAGTTTTTTTCTAAAAACTGGCGGCTAAATATGCTGCATAGCTCAACACCTTCTCCAGCTGGATCGGAGATGATTACAGCAAACTCAATCTTGCAGGATTAGTCCTGTAGAAACCAGACACTGGCCACGTGAATGGAGCGAGAGGTTTACCACCCTCTTTATTTTTATCTATCTTCTTTCCCTAGAAACTTTTTGATACGATTTTTTATAACCGACGATGCGTTCCATTCCCACGCACTTTTCGTCACAGGCACTTCGTCGTCGCCAAGCAGATATTCTTTCGCACCTTCCTCAAATGTGTAGAGAGGCTTCCAACCGAGATCGCGAATGCGCGCGCTGTCCATCTGATACCGCATGTCCATGCCAGTGCGATGAGCCTCATGCGTCAGTATTTTTTTGCCGGTAACTTCTGTAGACTTTGCAATGAGATCTTTTACGGTGTAGCTGTCGTTGAGCGTCACGTTATAGACGCCCGTTCCCTTTTCCAAAATGAGATCAATTGCCGGCGGGATATTTTTCACATACATATATTCGCGGCAACCTTTGCCGTCGTTGTGCACCGGTATCGACGTGTTGGTCTTGAGGCTGTACTTGATGCGGGCGAGGATCTTCGCCTTGTCTTGGCGCGGGCCGAACACATTGCAGAAGCGCGTCTCGGCAAGCTTGCCCTGCAGATGCGGAAAAGTGTTGTGATATGAGGCATGCATCAGTGAACCGGCAGCCTTGGAACAAGAGTAGGGATTTTTCGGCTGCAATATCTCATCCTCGCGCATGCGATGTTCGCACTCGCCGTACACTTCATCCGTCGAAACGTAAATAAATTTTTTCAGATTCGGCAACTGACGCGCAGCTTCGAACAGATGTGCAGTACCGAGAGTATTCTTCTGTATCGTGCGGAGCGACTCACGGATCGAATAGTCGACATCGGTGATGGCGGCGGCGTGTATCAGATATTCCGGATTCTCCTTTAACACAATATCTATGACACTCGAGTGCGCGGTGTGCGCATTATAATGCGTAAAAGAATGGTCAAGTATCTCCGGGTGGCTACCTTCTGACAAGTTGTCAACAACGACAACATTCCACCCCTTATTGACGAAATATTCCGTCACGTGGGAAAAGATGAAGCCGAGCCCTCCGGTGATCAGTATTTTCGGTTGTGCAGCCATTTATGTTATTGTCGGCTTCGATGAAAGAAGCTCCTCGACAAGATACCTTGTAAACACGTCATAACGCAAATAGGTTTCATAGATATGCCGTGCTTTTCTCTGCATGTCAACAAACTGCTCCGACGAGAGCTTGGCGTGAAGATCGGCAAGGATGGCCGGCGCACGTGCGAGATCTTTGCAATCGATGACGACACAACACTCACGGTAATCGATGAGCCGTTCGATCGGCAGGACACATGCCGTGTCGATGAGCACCGGAATCCGCCCGAGCGACAGAACTTCATAGAAGCGCGTGGCGGCATTTGCATCTCCCTTCACCACGAGCGTGTAGTCAGTACCAAGAATATTCTGCACGAATGCGCGGCGATTCTCCTGTGCATCCCCGACCATTGTTCCGGCATGGCCGGAGTATGATGGCCGGATGATAAAGTCGGCTCGTACGCGAGGCGACAGATTAAAAATACGCGCGGCGCGCTCGCGCCAGAACACACCCTTTTCTTTTGTGTGCAACTTTGTATTGAACAACGCAGCAATGCGCAGCGGCACTTCCTTCGTCAACGAACGCCAGCGCTGCAAACCGCCGAGCCTTCCCCACCCCACGAAACCGACAGACGGCACACCACTTTTTTCACGCACTTGGAGCGCACCGTCGCAATACGATTCGAGCAGATCCTCGCACTGCACCGGTACGGTTATCTCGTTCTTCGGCAATTCGAAACGATATTGATTTATCCGCAGTATACGACTGTTCGGCACATCTATTTTCCCTGATGCATCGCCGCTGGCATCTATCAGTATAGGCTTTTTATATTTTCGCGATGCGTCTGTAATATCTGCCAAAATATCAGGACGCAATTTTTTCACACGCCAACAATCGTGCGGCAACAATAAATAGTCCGCCTCATCGGGCGTGTCGACAAGTACAAGATACTTCGCGTCAAACCCATGTCGCCAAGTCGCCGCGGCAAACGGCAAATTTGCAAATGACGGCGTGCCCCAGAACGGATACAGAAGCGCCGATATGCCCAGCCCTTCGACTCGCCATTTGGCATCAACATATACTCGTAAGGGTTTATTTTCCATGGTTGAAAATATACATAAGTCGTTCGACTAATAGCGCAAGACCATGTTTGGATTCTGCAACAGCACGAAGGTCTTTGCCGAGCTTTTCTTTTTCTGCATGAGAAAGCTTGAGCACTTGTTCGAATGTATCGGCGAGAGCTGCAACTGATATTTCTTTGGGAACAAGACGTGAGTCCGCATCGGCTGCGAAATCGGAACTTGTAGCAACCACCACACATTCGCATGCGGCGGCTTCAAAAATGGTTTTATCAAACAATCCGTTGGGCGACATGTTCACGAAGATCTCGTGTGTATTGTATATCTCCGGCGTAGCCGCGTTCGGTATGCCGGCATAAAATGTGACAACATCATCAAGTCTATTTTTTATCACCGACCGTTTGAGAGATTCCATGTAAGCTGCGTCTCTCGGCAACGCGTCGCCGTAGATATCCAATGTGAACGAAATTTTTCTCCCTCGCAATAAAGCAACCGCGTCGATGAGCGTAGATATATTTTTGACGGGCGCGATACGCCCAAGCGAAAGTATGGAATTTGTTTTCCGATCAACGAAAGTCCTACGCGAAAAAAAATCGGTATCTATGCCGACCGGCATGATGTGACTTTTCGCAAACCGTGCCGTGAATGATAACCGCGAAGTGCAGAACACGTCATTACTCAGCCACACGGCGATATACGTCGACAATGAGCCGCTCTTGTGATTGCGCCACATGCCGACTTTTTTCCCAAGCATTCGCCACAGCACCCCACCGAGCAATACATATTCCTGGTTCATATGCACAAACACGGCGTCGTAATTTTTACGTTCGTGCCATAGGTAAGAATAAAAACGCAGCACATAGTGCAAACGAGATGCGCCGCGCTCCTTGCCAAGCGACAGAACCCGCACGTTCTTCGGCAAATCATGCTCGCCTTCACGCAGACAAATGACCGTCACCGATTCGCAATGCTTGGCAAGCTCTTCTATCCATCGGTGGAAAAACCCCATAACAGGGTCGGCCAGGTCAACGGTTTGTGTGCATATAAGAAGACGCATAGCAATAAGTATAACTCGGGCTCGCATAAAAAAGACTCCCCTGCCACTATTGCGAGAGAGGAGTCGGAAACTATGCCGTCGTGCGAAGAATGCTCGGCGGCAGCGACATGCCCATCGAATGTTCGAACTGGCGCGAGGCTGCGGAGGGATTGAACGGAATGTTCAATGCACGCCGTACATCCGCCTCCATCCTATCGCGTCTTTCAGCAATATCTTCCTGTGTAAGACAGTCTGTCCAAACGTGAGAGACCCCCTCACCCGGAATGCCCTTGTAACAATCGACATCCTTAAGGTAGTCGATCTCCTCCATATAGAGGTGGTCATAGCTGCCCGGACAGTTGTAGACCCACACACCATCAGCACACTGCGATTGGACCGCATCATCGTAGTACGGACTGCCCGGATACGGAGTGATGGTGGTAATGTCGAAGTCGTCCGGCTTTACTAGCAATAACCACGCTGCCGTCTCATAAAGTGTTTCTCGAGATTCGCCGGGATGTCCGATAGACATCAAAGCCTTCACCTTGAGTCCACGCCGATGCGCGATCTCGACACAGCGAGTGTTATCATCGACCGTCGCTCGTTTGTTGATGTTCACCAAAATGCGCGGAGAGCCGCTTTCAAAGCCGGTGAGAATCCATCTGAAACCTGCCTGATACATCGCCTCCGCTTGCTCGTCGGTGAAGAGTTCTGCTTTAATGAAGCCGCGGAGTTTAAACTTCACACCGAGACGATCCTGCAACCGAGAGATTTTTTGCATGAGCACGACCAATCCCGGATTCACATTCAGTTCATCGTCATAGAACATAAAGCCGGTATAGCCATACTCCTTGTAGAGATATTCCATCTCTCCGATAATGCTCGCCACTCCGCGTCGACGTATGCCGCGCAAGAATGGAGATGAACGGCCGGCACAGAATCGACAACCGAACGGACAACCAAGCTGCGCGATGAGCGACGTAGCTTTTACACCGTCGATTGTGTAGTGATAACTGGAGAGATCGATCAGTTCACGTGCAGGATACGGAAGCCGTTCAAAGTCCTCGTTGGTGAGAAACAAATTGGACTTCCTATCGTCGGCGTCGATTACTTTCGGCGCAGCCTCATCGCAAGCAAGAAAGATCGCCTTTTCGCCATCGCCGATGACTTGCACATCGAAGAGTTCGTCGAGTTGCGAAACGGCACGAGCGGCACGACCGCCCACTATGTCGCGATTCTGCTCCTGCTTCAGTCCGGCATGAGCAAGCGTTACATGTGGTCCACCGAGGATGCGCCGTGTATCAGGCAATTCTTCGCGGAGCACCCGAGCGATACGTGCAGCTGCCGGCATCTGCGGAGTTGTCGCCGTTATGCCGAACATTCGAGTAGACGACGTTGCCGCATAATGACGCACGATGTCCAGATAGTTCGAATATCCGGACGTGTCGAGAACATCGACATGATATCCGGATTGTTTGAGTACAGCAGCGATACGCAAGATACCGAGATGTGGAAACACCCGCTCATCAAGCAAGAATGCCGACGGCGGAGTGACCAAACATACGTTATTCTTCATGGCTTTCTCCCACCATAATGTTGATTCGTTCTTCTTATGCCAGCATAGACGAGGGAACGCTTAAATTCAATAGTGACGAATCACAATGTATCGTGCCATTGCCTTGCCCACTCTTCCGCCGACGGCAATTGGAATTGCAACACACCTCGTGTTTCATTTTCCAACACCCTTATCACAGCTTCCGAATAATGGCGGGACTTCACAATGATCGCACCTGCTTCGCGCGCAACACCTACATCTGCAGACACCACAGGCGCGCCTGCCGCCAACGCCTCGACCGTGCCCGCGCCATATCCCTCGTACGGAGCGGTCGCGGCGATGACGCAATCCGATTCTTTGTACAAAGAAAATACGTCATCACGATGCCCTAAAAATATGACTTGTTTTGCTATGCCAAGATGATGCGTCAATGCAATGAGTACTTCTTTCTGCGAGCCGCTTCCTGCGATCAAAAAACCAACACGAGGAAATGCGACGACGATCTTCGGCATCGCGCGAATGATAGCGTCGACGTGTTTCTCCCGTTCAAGGCGCGCCGCAACAAGAACTATTTGCGAGAACTGCGGATAGATGCGCTTGAGGTCGACTGCAACTGCACCGCGTATCGCATCCTCGTCAATGAACACCGGCAACACCGAAACACGAGCACACAGATGCAATCGCTCAAGAGACTGCCTGATATGTTCCGAAACAACACGCACACTGTCGGCTCGGCGGAGGAGATATTTTGCCAGTAGCTTGCGCGAGAAACCGGAAAAAGCCGAGGAAAAAATGTCGGTGTGCATTTGGAGCTGCAATCGAGTGCCGATCTTTTGCGCAATGCGCCATCCTATCAGTCCGAGGAAGAACGGGTCTTGTGTGGTGATGACGTCGAATTTTTCTTGTAGAGCAAGATTGACCATCTCGCGGGCGACCGCAAACTTCGAACCCGCGAACCCGCGAACGATACCTTGATCACCAAGCGGCGTATCTATGCTTTCTCCGCGAACAAAAACCTCAAGCCAATCGACTTGCGCAGCCTGGAGCAATAGTCGTTTATACACTCCGCTCTCCGTCGAGAGCGCCTTTGGATCACCGGAAATCATCAGCACGCGCAGACCTTTTTGTGTCGGGATATTATTAGCGTCGTTTGCCATATTATTTTTGTAAAATTTCTTTAAGCTGTGCAAGCGATACCTCGGGAGAAAACTTCCCGAGTGTTTGCCTCGCACCTGCCACCAAACGTTGTGCAAGAGCGTCATCGGATAAAAGACGGTTGACGGCATCCTTCATTTCTTGAATAGAATCCGGCGACACCAGGAGTCCGCTCACGTCGTCTGTGATAAGTTCCACATTGCCGCCGACCGAAGTCGTGACGATAGGTGCGCCCATCTGCATCACCTCGATAAGTTGATGCGACAAACCTTCATACTGGGTATTGAGTACAAATACATCAGCTGCAGATATGAAGCAAGCGAGATCCTCCTGCGGCACACTGCCGGTGAGTGTTACGGAATCCTGAAGACCGAGCCTCGTTATTTTTTCCTGGAGCGATGCGCGTTCAGGACCATCGCCAACGATGCGAAGTTGCATGGTCGGAATATCTTTTTTGAGCGCAGCGAATATATCGATGAGTTTAGGAAATCCCTTCCACGGCACAAGCCGCCCCGCACTGACGATAAGTTTTACGTCGTCGCTGATCTGCAGAGTGCGGCGAGCATCAGCTTTTGACTGAGCCGGCAATGGCTCGATCGCGCTGTAAATGACCGATATTTTTGCCAGCACACCCCAGCGTCCGATGACCGTCTTGAAATAATCACTCGGCACAATGATAGCATCTGCACGCTGCGCCACAAATGTTTGTATGCGACGAAGTATTCGGACAGGCAGCCAATACCTTTTTTCGCCGTCCAAAAAAACATCAAGATTATCTTTCACACCGAAGCGTTGCACACCCTGTTCCCATGCATAATCCCCCGCCACGCGCAGAATAAATTTCTTATGAAGCTTGCGAGCTGCGAATGCTGCCGGCAATCCCACAGACACAGGGTCGAGCGCATAGATGATGTCCACGTCTTTACCGGCGGAAATCAGTTTTCTAAAATACATAAAATGACGGATTATCTTCGGATACTTCCGCACCGAACTAAATGGTACGACAGTGATGTCAAAATCGATCTTCGACAATTCCTCCGAAACGAACTTTGCGTGCGTTGCAGGTCCTCCTATCTCAGGAGGGAAAAGTGGTGTTGCCAATACTATTTTTGTAGACATATCGTAATCATTTAAACACCTTGCCGAACACTTTTTCTCGCATCGCTTTCGCTACGAGATCCCAGTCGTATTTCTCGACGGCGAGCGCGTGCGCATTCTTTATAACTCTTATAACACGCTCCGGGTTGGTGAGAATATTCATCACCATTCCGGCTATATCCTTCGGAGAATTTTTATCGACCGCCCAACCGGTGGTCGGTCTGTCGCGGTTTCTCTGTGCGTCGAAAAGAAGATCTGCGATGCCACCCTCCTGTGTCGCTATCACCGGTATTCCGGCGGCGAACGCCTCGACGAATGCGTTGCCCATACCCTCGGAACGGCTCGGACGGATGAAGATGTCGGAGATGTGTAGATAGTTAGGCACGTCTGCATTGTCGATCTGCCCGAGGAATCTCACATGCTCTGCGACACGAAGGTCCCGCGCCAACTGCTGCAGTTTTTCTTCATCCGGCCCGATGCCTGCCACGAGAAGACGAATATGTTTCGGGAGCAGTGCGAGCGCGCGAATACAATCATCGACGGCATTTTTCTGCACGAGACGCGACACGGTGATGAGATACACGTCGCCCGGCTGCCGCACTAATTTTTCTTCCAACTTCGCGCGTTCATCTTGCGAGATATCTTTGGAGAATCGCTCGACGTCGACACCGTTCGGAATTATTTCCAAAGGACCGCTGAACCCGCGCCGCAACGCCCAATTTCCAAGGAAGGTCGAGATAGCTTGCACGATGTCCGCCTTTTTGAATGCACGAACAAAGAGCGACCACAACGGACGCATCGTCTTTTCTATCTGCTCCGGCGGATCACCTTCCTGCAATGTCAGAATGTACGGCACGTGCGGATTGCGAGATTTAAAAATAGAGGCAGGCACACCGCACGAATGCACCATCATCGCCCACACCGCGTCATAGTGATATTTTTTATGCAGGGAAGAAGCTTCCAGTGCGGCAGTGAATTGAAAGAAAAATTTATTGAGACGAAGCGGGAACTTTTTCAAGTCGGCGATGGTCGGCGATGGTCGCGAGAAACCTATCCGATGCACGAGAACGTTTCCTATTTTCTCCACACGCAGCAAAGTCGAATCATAGCGAAGCGTCACCATGTGGAACTCAATATCGTCCGGCGATATGCGGTCCGTAATTTCTTTAATGGCAACCTCCGCCCCGCCGACGAATCGCGGGTAATAAGACAGGGAAAAAATAAGAATGCGCTTCATGCTTCTATTCTATCTCAAACTCGCCCGCAGATAAGGCGGTTTCCCTTTCTCGTTGCACAACTTCAGCCGGCGTCGTGCGCGCGTACCACACAGTGGATATGCCGAGAATAAGCAGCGCGCCAAGTCCGAGGATCGAGCTCAACAGTGGGATTGAAAAACCACCTGATACCGATGCGTCGGCAACCGCGGCGACTTGTTCTGAACTTGTTGATAATGTCGAGGCCGTCTGGACATTCATATCCGAAACGTCCGTACCGGAAATTACCGTGGATGCCGCGGCGGAAGTTTTCGATGAAAATGTTTTCTGCGGCGTCGACGCGTCGACAACTTCCCCGCGAAGCGGCGAGTCTGCACTCGGCTCGGCGGTCGCCGCGACCGTACTATTCGGATAGAACAAACGCGCACTCGTGTCTGCAACTACACGCGTCACTGTGGCAGAAAATCGCACACCTTTTCCGGCGAGCACGATCGTATCCTTTGGTATTGAAAATGCACTTGTGCCGCATGCGAGGCTCCAAAGCCCGATGTCGAGATCATTTTTTGATCGATTGAAAATGGCAAGAGAACTATCCGACTCAAGTACAAGGGAGACTTGCGCCGGCTCGGCATCAACCATCACACGAGATGAACCATTTGAAAATCCCGATGCTGCTGTGAGCGAAACCGCATACGTTCCGGGGTACGCGAACGTATGCAGCACGCTCTGCCCTTCTGCCGTCGTTCCGTCGCCAAAGTTCCAAATATAGCGGACATTAGAATTGGAGATAGCGGAACCTTGTGTGCCGAACGCTTGACCGGAAAATAGAGAACCTGCACCGGATGTCACCGGCACGTTCGCTGTGATATGAACGGAGATCGAAGGAACGACAGAGCTCGTCGTTTGCGATATTGCTGTAGTTGACGAAGTGTCTGTCGTATCATTCGTGTCGGTTGGAGTGGACGAGCTGTCGCCTGCTTGGTCTGCAGTATTCAGATTCACCGCTCGTGGTGTCGGCGCGGCGACTATCCACGCACCAGACGATGTCCTTTGTATACTTTGACCATCTCCGGGATTCGGCGCGCAAGTGGAACTGCCACAGTCGCTGACGTCTCCCCATCCGATCTTATCAACGACAACGCCGGCTGTATTTTTGATCTGTATGGTGTTCGATACTGTCAGCGTCAGACTACCCAGCACAATGTCAGAATTTACTAACTGATCGTGGGAGATCAAAAAATACGCTCCCGCTCCTATTGTCTTGCTTTTAAAATTAGTACTTGAGACTAAAGATCCGAAGTCGCTGCTGCCTTGCGTCTTTCTTTGGATATACCAGCCAGTCAGATCGACCGCCGATGTGTCGGTGTTATAAAGTTCTATAAATCTATTCCCTATCGGAGATACTTGAACTTCGTTGATGATGATAGCTGCATGCGCCGCACGCGGCACAGCGAACATAAGCACAAGTAAAGAGAGTAAGAAAATATTATGTGTCCGTGCGTGGTGTGTCCGATATTCCGTCATCGACGGCAAGCATACTGCGCAACTCCGCCTCGGGCAACTCCGCCGGTTTTTTAGAAGACTGAACCGAATCATCAACACCCTTCTGCACCACAACACCAAGCGTTTCCTTTAAACTTGCAAGATGAGACTGTTTCGACGGCATGTTATTTTCCTCAATATCCGATTTTTCTACCGACTTATTCGTCGACACCATCGCGAGAGCTTCGCGCAGGCTACTCACACCACCGAGCGGCGGCGCTGCTTGTGCGCGTTGAAACGGTGCAGCATACGAGAGTGGGCGCGCAGGACCGGGAAATGCGCGCCCTGGTACGGGTTGCGACGTATGTGGACGATGTAACATCGCCGACCTCGACGATGCAGGACTTGCGGACGAGATTGCCGATAAGATCGGCGGCACAAGTCCGGTAAATGGTCGCGGCGAAGACACAGCAACTGTGGTCGCGGGGCGAGCAGAAGCTTGCTCATGAGGATGATCTGACACACTACCAGCTATACTGGCAGGCTTCGGAGTCTCGAGAACCTTTTCAGGAGGAACTTTCTGCCCGTCAATCGCAATAACTGGACGAGGAGTTGGTGGCACATAAACAGGTTTTGGTGCGGACGCATAACTTCCCTGCGGACGCGCGCTGAAATCGCGCTTTGGTTCTGTTGATTTTTTGATAGGCTCGGGGGCTTCTACCTCCTGCCATTTCTTCAACGCCTCCTCGACTTCGATACGAGACTTGCTGAACTGTTTGCGCGACGAATCTATTGCCTGGTCGACGAACTTTTGCGGCGGAGGATCGAACGGCGGCATGGTCGTCGCGGAAAATGGCGGTGAGCCGACTCCGTCTATCATCAGCGTCAAATATATCTGCGCGAAGCCGAGGTTGATCAAGTCGGTCTGCATGAACCTAGGTTGGAAAATAGTTTCGAGCACCTCGGCATCGAACGGCCCCACGCGAAACGCGATCGTCGTGCCGACGTTGCCGAACACCGCATTGCGCACTTCCTCCACCATCTGCTCGACATACTGGTGCGCGATGATGAGGTTGAGTTTGTATTTGCGCGCCTCTGAAAGAATGTCTGCGAATGACTCATTAGCGAAGTTCTGAAACTCGTCCACGTACAGATAAAATTGCGGCAATTTTTCGAGCGCCGCGGCGGGCACATCGGCGCGCGACATTGCTGCGAGATAGATCTTCGTGACGAGCATGCTGCCGAGCAGGTTTGTATTCACTTCGCCAACGCGCCCTTTCGAGAGGTTGATGATCAGGATTTTTTTCTCGTCCATCATTTTACGAATGTCGAATGACGACTTCGGCTGACCGACGATGTTCCGGATGAGCGGGTTACTGGTGAACTGCCCGACTTTATTTTGAATAGCCGGCGTCGCGTCTTGCGTGTAACGGTCGGTGTAGTTTGCAAACTCGTCGACCCAGAAACTTTTCACCATCGGGTCTTTTACATTGTCGACAACTTTTTTGCGGAATACTTTGTTGACCAGCATTCGGTTGACGTCGAGCAGTGTCGCACCATCATATTCAAGAAGTGCGAGTAGAACGTTGGAAAGAATATATTCCATGCGAGCGCTCCATGCGTCGACCCAAATCTTTTTGAATGCAGAAAGGAGACCGGACACGACGAGGTGGCGTTTGTCGTAGCCGACATCTTCCATCACGTTGAAGGCGACGGGGTGCTCCATGTCGAACGGCGCGAAGTAGAGCACGTCTTTGATGCGATGCTCCGGAATATATTCCATGATGCGATCCGCGGTCGAGCCGTGCGGGTCTATGAAGGCCATTCCTTCGCCATTGCGAATATCCTGTATCGCCATGTTCTCGAGCATCGTAGACTTGCCCATGCCGGTCTTGCCGATGACGTACATGTGGCGCGCCCTGTCCCTCCGTTTGATACCGAACGGCGTGTCCTTGCCGCGCGCGTTCGTCATAGCGAAATAGGTTATTGCATTCGGATCATCTTGTGCCATATATCAATTAGAGTATACCAAAGAAAAAGCCCGGCGGTATATCCGCCGAGCAAGAAAAGAATATATCATTTATACCTACTCATTGGACACTCCGGGGAGAATACGACGCATACAGGAACTCCATCGCATACTTCATTGAAGACCGCTTCTGTGACAGCCACATCGACACGAACATAATATCCGCGCAGTCGATTGCCGTTCACGCGCATATATTCTGCGCAGCTTAAGATCTTTCTAAGTCCAGGAAGAACTTTCGCAGCTTCCGCCATCGTAGCCATTGCATACCTCCTCAATAATAGCCGTCGGGAACATTGGTGGTCACATAGACTTGCACACCATCGACTATTTCCAACAGGGTAAGCGATATGTGTGCTTGGCACTTAACGCTTACGCATACATAACAAACTACCTTTCCTTCAGCGTCACGCGCCAACACATGATCCCCGTTGCCGTCTAAATGGTCTTCGTACACACGCCGCACATACACGGCGTTCGTGTCCGGACCGGTATATTTCTGCCGTAATTCGGCGCAAACCAGCGCTGCTTGTTGACGAGTCGCCATCGCACATCCTCCTTCATATTCAATGTAGTCTAAAAAGAGACTACCACATAATTTTAACAGTGCAAAGGGTTACTGCGCCAGAACACTGCGCAAGCTCGTATATTTGTTGGCAGCATCCCAAACGAGATATGATTGCAGACCGGCGTCGTTGGTCGCCTTGATCTGTGCCTCCACCATCGCCGGAGTGTACGACACCGGATAGTCGAAGCTCTGCAGCCATGGGCGAATTTTTGATGCAGGATACACTGCTTTCGTATAAACACCTGATGGTTTCTCTTCTGTGGTCGTCGCTATAGCACCATGAGCAGGCACGATCACCGTCTGCATGATCGGCGTCTCCGTCAAACCTTCGACGGTGGTCGTCGCAGCAGTCGTACGTTCAACAGCGCGCGTCATTGCAATATTCACAATGTCGTACGGATGATCGTTCACGTCTTTATAGCCGTTGTATCCGCGCGGATAATGCGACGGATACACCATCGGCGAAACATAGTCGAAGTATGGCAGCGCGCGCTCGAGCACTTGTCCGATACCTAGGTCATCATTGTTCGTCGCTGTCATGCCGAAGAGGTCAACGGAAAGTTTCGCGCCCGTTGGACGCAACTGGTCGGTGAGATATTTATAAAATTCTTCCAGCGCCTGCGGCTTGGTCTTGCCGACATCCCACGTATATTCCGCCTGCGACATCGGGCCGTCGGACGGGAAACGCATGTAATCAAAATTCAATTCATCGAAACCAATAGCATAAGAGACCTTACCGAGCTCAACGATATAATCCCAATACGGCTTTGCGCCCACATCGACATATGAGAGACCTTTGTAATCTTTCCACACGCCGCCTCCGCGTGCCTGTACCGCTTGCTCCGGGTGAACTCGCGTGTAATACGGACTCTGGAAAACAGTGATACGTCCGATGACATAAATATTTTTCTGGTGAAGCGTCGCAACAAACGCTTGCATGTCAGCCGCGCCACATGCGCCGGACACCGAGTCATGAAGTATCAGGTCGTCCGTACTGAACGCTATTTTGCCGGTGTAATCTTTTACATCGATGATGACGGTATTGAGGTCGGAAGTGTCGATGAACTTCACCAGAGAATCGCGGAATGACGGTGTGCCGACAACGCACTGCGACATGTAAATACCCTTAACAACATCCGGAGTTGCAACATGAGCTGTGCTGCTTGCCTCCGCAGTTGTCACGACGGAAGAACTTGCGCTAGTGGACGTTGAGACCGCGGCGGATATACCCGCCACTTCCGAATATGACACCGCTGTCAACCGAGGAAGCACCACGGACACCAAAACCGCCGCACCGACAACGCCGCCGGCTGCAAGCAAATACACTGCATGTCGCCTATTGAATCGGCGCTGATCCTTCTGGTCGTTCATGACTTCTAGATTTAGGACCGGAATTTTCAACAAAAGGAAGACGCCCCGTTCGTACGATACCGGACAAAGTTTCCCCGCGCATGAGGAATCCTATTACCGCAACACCAAGCCCGGAAAGAACCAGAACAGCGGTGCGCCAAGAGCTAGGAATGCCGAGATAAGGCACAACAGCAATCCACAAACCCAAGATTATAATTCCCATTTCCTTTGACATGCGAAAAGTATAGCACAGTTTGAGTAAAATAATTTTAAGGACTGTGATAGGATTGGACGATGAAAAAATTCATGGAATGGCTCGGTTTAAAAGAACATTTGCATGGTGGTGCACACCAGCCGCCGCATGTATCGGTCGGCGATATATGGTGGGTAAGCTTAGGAGAAAATGTCGGTTCGGAGATCGACGGCAAAAATGAACTGTTTTCCCGTCCGGTTATAATTTACAAAAAACTTGCACATGGTTTTTATTTTACAATACCGACAACTACAAAAACGCGCGTCGGGACGTGGTATGTATCTGTCCGTCATCAAGAAAAAGATATGGCCGCCTGTCTGCACCAAGTACGCACGATAGATTATCGCCGACTTTCGTCAAAACTTGGAACGCTCGATGATGCAGATATGATACGAGTAAAAGAGGGATTCAATAATTTGTACCGATAACAATATTCCCCACCATTGCTGGCGGGGCCGCGGGATAATCCCGAATGTACCTACACTATAGCACCCTATGATATTTTATCAACTCCGACCTTATCTCAAACCATGCAAACCATATTGTCAGCACTCTGCCTACCGACAGAGTAAACAGTCACTGCAACGGCGTCAGTATCTCCGGACCTTTTGCTGTGACAATAATTGTTTGCTCGAACTCTGCGCTTCTGGAGTGATCTGCCGTGTAATAGGTCCATTGGTCTCTTCCGAGATACACGTCGCTTTTTCCTTCGGTGAAGATCGGTTCAAGTGCCAGCACTAACCCTTCGACAATTCGTTCACCCGTTCCGGATCTTCCGACATTAGGCACGAACGGCTGCTCGTGCGGTTTTTTGCCGAGCGAGTGTCCACCAAGTTCCTCGACAACTCCATAGCCGTATTTTCTTGCAACTTTTTCTATAGCAGCACCGATGTCGCCGATATGGCTGCCGACTTTTGCCGCCGTAACTGCTGCAGACATCGCCTCGCGCGTCGCATCTATCAACCTACGAGTCTTTGTATCACAATCACCCACACACACCATAGTCGCCATATCGGAAAAATATCCGTTGTAGGAAAGCCCGAGGTCGAGCATCACAAGGTCGCCGTTTTTTATAATTCTTTTTTCAGATGGAATGCCGTGCACCACCTCGTCGTCGATAGACACACACAACGCCGCGGGATACGGATACGCCGCGTCGCCCGGATCGTAGTTTAGAAATGCCGGAACACAGCCGCGCTCGCGGATCATTTTCTCCGCAGCGATATCAAGTTCCGCGGTCGATACGCCCGGCTTCGTTATCGCCGCAACAGCATGCAATACTTCAGAAAGCAGTTCACCCGCCTTCCGCAGATTTTCTATTTCAGATTTTGTTTTTGCTATCATATCCTATGCAATGCCGAGCTTGTTGAGAATGTCTTTATGAATATCCTCTATCGGACGCTCGCCATCCACCTCGATGAATCGGTACATCGAGTTATTTTTAAACCAATCATTAAGTGGCAAAGATTGCTCACGATTCCACTGCAACCGCTTGCGTATCCCATCTTCAGTATCGTCACCTCGCCCGCGCTTCGTGAGCCGCTTCAATGCTTCTTCATCTGAAATTGAAACGTAGAGTACGGTCGGCTGAACACGATTATAAAATTGCATCGCGGAGTCGAGCGCGTAAGTCTGATCTTCAGTGCGCGGGAAACCGTCAGCAATGAGATGCTCATTCCCCTTCATGTGGTCGATCAAGTATTCTGAAAAAAGACACGTGCTAAGAAACGTCGGCAGGAGTGCACCGCGAGCGATCTTCGGCTTGATGCGTTCAGCGGTGTATCCGGTCTTCTCCGCAAAGGCGCGCAGCATTGTGCCGGCGGAAAAAGAAACAATGGTGCGGTCCGGATCATTTTTAGCCAAAAATGCTTGCAGCAAAGCTATCTGCGTCCCCTTTCCGCAACCCTGTGGCCCGAGAAAAATAGTAGTCGTCTGCTCCACAACTAAACCAATATACCAAACTCTTTTCCGTTGCGCTACTTTATAGATTACTAGCACAATGACGACCACGTAAACATTACATATGAAAAATTAGCCCCATTCCGACGGATCGGAACAGGGCTAAGGACTAAGTCCAAAGGGACTGAAGTCCCGAGGATCTTAGGGTTGAGAGCTGACTTGCGACACGGCGAACGCGAACCCGCCATCACGACGCCACCCGCCGCCAGGCCCGTCGATGAACGCGCCGAGCCATCGACCACCGCCGCTACGGCGCGCGTGCAGCAAGCCCGGACCGCCGTCGGAGTCGTTGATGGGCTTGTGCATGGCAACGATGTACCACAGATCCATCGCTTCGATCTCCTCATCCGTGAACTTCTCACGGATGAGGCAGGCGACTTCGGTGTTTGGTTTCGACAGCGTGCGGCGGTCGGCCTCGGCGCGAATCTTCTTCGTGATCCGGTCGTTGTCCTCGAAGAGCGGGCCCTTGAGAACGGCGACTTCGGTCGTCACACCGCTCGTCGGTTTGAAGTCCGGCGAACGGAGCACCTGCTTGGCATAGTCTCCGACGCGGAAACCGTTGCCTTCCAGACGCTTGATCCAGTCTTCGCCGGTCGCGCCGTCGGAGGTGACCGAGAAGTAGATGACGCCGTATTTCTCACGCCACGAACGAGTCGGTTCGGAAACCGAGGATTCGTCGCGGAGAAAACGGAGCGCCATGTCGTGGCCACCGAGCCTCTTGACGATGGCGTTGAGTTGGCCGGCGGTGAGTCCGGCGGATGCGAATTCTGTGCTCATGATTGTATCTCCTTGGGCTCATTTGCCCGTTGGATTTTCCTCTCATCCGAGGTGGAGCTTGGCGATCTATTTCGCCACAGCAGAAAAAGTCCTTGGTTATTGGGCGCTTTCTGCTGTGGCAAACTGCTGATTCTTGATTCAAAGAACTACATCTGTAGTGTACTACACATCATATGGGTTTGTCAAGCTGCGCGTGCCGAGACCTATAGAGCCTCGATTTAAGCCCTTTTTATCGCCCGGCGAGCCTCTGCACCGTTTCTATAAAATTCTTTTTTGCTTCTTCCAGTTTGCCGTCTAGGTTTTCTACAACCGCGTCGGCTTCATTTTTAAATGCTGATTCTTTTTGGTGGCGCTCGCGGCGGGCCTCGAGGTCTTCGACTGTCATCGGCGCGCGCGAGAGGATGCGACGCTTCATGGTTTCCCAATCGCCTGCGTCAATGAAAATTGTTTTCACTGTGCCAACCGGGAAAAGTTTCTGCAGCTGATGCGCGCCTTGCGTCTCTACATCGCGGACAACTATCTCGCCATTTTCGAGGTGCGGAATGATCGCCGATTTCAGCGTGCCGTAGCGATGCCCGCCGTAGACCGCCCATTCAAGAAATTCGTCGTTTGCTAACTTTTTGTCGAACTCTGCGTCGCTGATGAAATCATACATCTTCCCTCCTCTCTCACCTTGGCGCATGGCGCGCGTCGTGCACGAAACAGGAAAGACTACTTCCGGAATGACGTGGTGCAAGTGCGTCAAAAGCACACTCTTCCCGCTGCCCGATGGTCCGACAACGAGAATAAAAGTTCCGTGCATAATACTATTTTACTTATTTTAAGTGGACAGGAGTTCTTTCTTACAAAACCAGTAAATCGTGCGCTCCGGGCCGCTAGGCCAAGTCTTACCCGATTTTCTTGGTTTTGTAAGTAAGAACTCCAAACATGATAAATTAATATTCGCGAATCGAGATCTGCGCATCGACGCGGCGTGCGAGGTCGAGAATGACCGAGACAACGATGAGGAGTGCCGTACCGCCGATGGTGAGAGACTGGATACCAGTTACCGACTGCATCATGATCGGCAATACGGCGATGACGCCTAGAAACAGTGCTCCGACGAACGTGATGCGTGTGATGACTTTGCCGAGATATTCGACAGTCGACGGACCGGGGCGAACACCCGGAATGAACGCGCCATTCTTCTGCAAGTTCTCTGCTATCTGATGCGGGTCAAATGTAACTGCGGTGTAGAAGTAGGTGAAAATGAACACGAGGAAGAAATACACGATCCCGTACAGTAGAAGATTTTGCATGACGTGAAGGATCGATGAGGACAAGCCCGCAAGCCATGCGACTGATGACGTTGCGAAGAACGATGCGATCATCTGTGGAATGAGGAGAAGTGATATGGCGAAGATGATCGGAATGACGCCGGCTTGGTTGAGACGAAGCGGCAGGTAGGTCGATGTGCCACCGAAGAATTTGTTGCCGCGGATACGTTTGGCGTATGTCACTGGTACGGGGCGCTCTGCCTCGGTGACCACAACTACCGCCATAACAATAACAGCTGCAACAGCGAGAAAGGCGATATAGGTCGGGATCTGTGCCGGTGTGAAAGAGAAGATCGCCTGACTAATGTCGCGCGGCAAGCGAGCGACGATACCGGCGAAGATGAGTATCGAAATACCATTGCCGAGACCGAACTCGGATATCAGCTCGCCTATCCACATGAGGAGCACCGAGCCTGCGACGATGACCAAAAGATTTGCTGCGAATTGGAAACCAGAGAGCGGCGCAAAGATACCTTCACGCTGCAAAATTAAAAGGAAGCTGACGCCTTGAAGTAGTGCGATCGGGAGCGTGAGCAGACGTGTGTATTGACTGAAACGCGTGCGACCAAGCTCGCCTTCCTCCTGGTAAAGCTGCTTTAGGCGCGGAACCATCATCGTGAGGAGCTGCAGGATGATCGACGCGGTGATGTACGGTCCGACACCGAGCATGACGATGGAAAGATTAGAAAGTCCTCCACCGGAGAACAGGTTAAGCATGCCGAAGAATTGATTGTTGGAAAAGAATCGCTGGAGCTGCGCCGCGTCGATGCCCGGGATCGGTGTCGCCGCGAACACGCGGAACACCGCCAACGCGCCGAGCACGAACAGCAAGCGATTTCGCAAAGACTTATCTCCGAACAGAAGCTTTATTTTTTCTAGGAAAATATTCATATTTATTTTAATACAAGACTTTCTGGCGCAGGAAGCAAACCAAAGTTGCCGGAGTACTCGATTTTTTTGCTAAAAAATCGCTCAATCCTCGTTCCCCTAGCGCCTGCCTCGCAAAACCTCAACATCGGCGCTTGCCTTCTGCACCGGATGAAAAGTAAAGCAGTTTACTTTTCATCGTCGCGCTCAGAAGCCTCCTTCAACTTTGGTTTGCTTCCTGCGCTCTAACCTTATGTGACAGAACTTTACTCTATTCACCTATTTTGCAAGAACTACTGAACCACCTGCTTTCTCGATCTTCTCCTTCGCGCTCGCCGACACAATACAACCGGATACCGTGAACTTTTTTGTAAGCTCGCCGTCGCCGAGTATCTTTACCGTCGGCTTCGATGAGGCATTCTTGCGGACACGAATGAGGCCGCGCTCAATGAGAACGATCGGGCTCACTGTCTCACCAGGAGCGAATGCCTTCTCGAGCGATGCGACATTGACCACGAGCGACTTCGCTTGGATAGTGCGTAGGCCGTGGACACCGCGACCACGAAGCTTCGGCAATTTTTTGATCTGCTCGCGAACGTTCGGCCAGATGCTATGACCCGCGCGAGCCTTCTGACCCTTGGTACCGCGACCGGATGTCTTACCGCGACCGCCTCCGCGACCAACGCGCTTCTCGGTCTTGTTCGGTGTTTTTCGTTTTAATGTGTGAAGTTGCATGGTAGTAAAAAATTATGCTTTCAATGTCTTCAATGCCTCGATAGCTGCGCGAGCATTGTTGAGGCCGTTCTTGCTACCGGACTGGATCTTCGCGACAATGTTGTTGATACCAGCAAGCTCGAGTACGAGACGGACGGACGAACCCGCGACGAGACCGTGCGCCGGTGCCGGCATGATAGAAATGCGCGAAGCACAATACTTGGCGGAAACATCGTGCGCGATAGAGCTGTCTTTCGTGAGAGGAACGGTGATCATGTTCTTCTTCGCATCACGCACTGCTTTGTCGATGGCGAGCGTGGTGTCACCTGCTTTGCCGAGGCCGACGCCAACCCGGCCCTTCTTGTTGCCGATGATGATTGCGACGCTGAACGAGAAACGACGGCCTCCTGCGACGACACGTGACACGCGACGAATGGTGATCGTCTTCTGATCGAACTCACTCTTCGCGCGTGGTGGGCGGTTGGATGGGCGACCACCTCGGCCTCCACGATCACCTCCACGACCCCCTGCGCCACGGCGGTCATTACGAGGAGCGTGTGAGCCGGCTGCTGCAAACGGAGCTGCTGCTGGAGCAGGAGTCGAAGTCTTTGTCTGTATGTTGTTCAGTTGGTCAGTCATAATGTTGTATTAAAATTTCAAACCGCCTTCGCGTGCTGCGTCTGCAAGGGCCGCAACTCGTCCTGTGTAACGGAAACCACCGCGGTCAAACACGACAGTCGTGATGCCTGCCGCCTTTGCACGCTTTGCCAATTCTGCACCAAGCATGCGTGCTCCGTCGGTTTTCTTAGTTCCCTTCGGCATGGATTTCGTACTGCCTGCAATAAGAGTCTTGTTCACCGTATCATCAATAAGCTGGGCGTGCATGTAACGATTAGACTTGTACACGGAAAGGCGCGGACGAGCAACGGTGCCAGACACACCGCTCATGCGGATGCGTTTGTGGCGGCGGGCGCGAATCATTCTTTTTTCCTGTGGTTTATTCATAGAATATTATGCGGCTTTCTTACCCTGCTTCCGGCGGATCACTTCGTCGCTGTAGCGAATGCCTTTGCCTTTGTACGGTTCAGGTTTCTTCAACGCGCGAACATTCGCGGCAAATTGTCCGACGACCTCCTTGTCGATGCCGTCGACAGTAAGCGATGTCTTGTCAGCCTTCACAGTCAATCCTTCCGGGATATCCATCTTGATCGGATGCGAGAAACCGAGCGAGAGGTTGAGAACTTTTCCCGCAACATCCCACTTGTAACCGACACCTTCGATAAGCAACTTTTTGTTGTAACCATTTGTAACGCCGTTTATCATATTGCGAACATGCGACGCGTATGTGCCGAGCAAAGCTCTCGACTCGAGAGACTGCGATTTGGAAGAAACTTGCGCACCATCCGGCCCAACCTCAATGTCGATGATGCGATTGCCGTTCTTCGTTAGCGAGCCCTTCGGACCTTTCACAGCAATATCGCCGTCTGTTATGACAACGTTAACACCCGTCGGGATAGCTATTGGTCTTTTTGCAAGTCGTGACATAAAATTTTTATCGTAGATAGTGAACCAGAATGAACTACCAGATCTCGAACAACACTTCCCCTCCGACGCGCTGCTTCTGTGCTTCCTTACCGGAAAGTATCCCTGTTGGAGTGGAAAGCATGACGAGACCGTAGCCGCGTTTGACCGGCTTGATATCGCGCATACCCATGTACATGCGGCGCGACGGTTTGGAAATACGCTTCACTCCGGAGATGACCGGCTTGCCGGCTTTGTATGCGAGAGTCATGGACAACGCACCGCCACTCTTGGACTTTTTATCAACCTCGGCAATGTAACCTTCTTTCGCAAGAGCGTTTGCAACGGCAAACTTCATCTGCGAGAACGGCAAAGACACTGTCTCCTTATGTACGCGAGAGGCGTTGATTAGGCGGGTGATCAAGTCTGAGATTGGGTCTGTTACCATAAAGTTTTTGTATAGAATTACCAGGAAGATTTGCGTATGCCCGGGATAAGACCTTCGTTAGCTGCCTCGCGGAAACATGCTCGGCACATTCCGAAGTCGCGCATGAATGAACGCTTGCGACCACATCGGAAACAACGGCGAACTACCCGCGAAGCAAACTTCGGCGGACGGCTCGATCGGACAACAGTGGATTTCTTAGCCATGAGTGATTTTTAGACAAAAACAAGCCGCTTTGGCTTGTAGAAGGATACTAGCACAAGGCAACCCGATGTGCAAATTACGGTGGTGGCCATAAAAATATCCCGAACACCTGAGACTCAGATGTTCGGGAATATGAGAATGGGATGAAGCTGGGGAGACATCACACTATCAAATCGTCGTCCAGCGGGGCATTGAGGAATAGACGACACCGCACCCTATGAGTGTCACCAACCTGCAGATAGCGCACACCAGAGACATATGACACTAGTGAACTCGACTGGTTCCGCTCGCGCTCAAGACCAAACAAAGCTCCGACTGCCGGGAATACATTCCAACCATCGACAAGCAATTTGGATTCCACACGCTGATCATC
>CAIMFR010000017.1 GCA_903840375.1 Candidatus Adlerbacteria bacterium | reverse complement strand
CGCCCACCAACATTCCCACAATGCCCCACACCACCGTCATGATGGCGAACTGGCGCACCACCCGATAGTTATAGGTTTCAGGAACGGCAGGAACATGATTTATTGATGAAGAATAATCAGGGTAAGCAGCAATAGCACTCATAAAAAAAGATGAAAACCTTGCACAGCATCCGCTCCTGGCAAGAACAGTAACAGCGCGAGCACAGACCACGCATTTTGAGTAATATTTTTTGTGGGCGCGGTAGGACTTGAACCTACAACCGGACGAGTATAAGTCGTCTGCTCTACCATTGAGCTACACGCCCGTAACACGCTTTACTCTACCTGAAAACCGTTCTTTGTGCTACCGTGTTGACGGAAGTTGATCATTGTAATTTAGGAGAACGGCCGTGAATGTATACGAAAAGATACTTTTCCCTATCATCTGCGCACTAACGCGCGATGATCCTGAAAAGGCGCACAATCTAGCGATACGCGCGTGCAAGATCACCCAGCATATTCCGTTTCTGGTGCGTCTGATCGCCTGGCGGTACGGCGCGAACAAAAATCCATCACCAGTCACCGTGGCCGGGATCAAGTTTCCAAATCGTATTGGACTTGCTGCGGGTTTCGATAAAAATGGAGAGACACTTCGTGTCATGCAAGCGCTCGGATTCGGCTTCGTGGAAGTCGGCACGGTTGTCCCACATCCGCAGAGCGGAAATCCGAAACCGCGAATGTTTCGTTTTCCGAAACATTACGCGCTAATAAACAGAATGGGCTTCAATAGCGCGGGTGTATTAGTTGTTGCGGCAAACCTTCGTAAACACCATAGGGCAATCACCATTCCTATTGGGATAAACATCGGAAAGATGCGCGACACACCGCTCAACATGGCATTCTCGGATTACGCAATGGCGTTGGGTAGTTTACGTGAATATGACGACTATCCTTATGCCGACTACCTTGTCGTAAACGTCAGCTCACCTAACACTCCTGGTCTTCGGAAACTGCAGTATCCCGGATATCTAGAAAATCTGATGCGGATACTTGTGCAGGTAGAACGCATCGTCACAGCGGATTGTGCGAGTATTCCGTACTTGCCAAGGGCCATATTCGTAAAGATCTCGCCCGACCTCTCGGAGGAAGAAGTTAACGATACAATAGGAGCGGCGGTGAGCGGCGGAGCATCGGGGTTTGTAGTTGCAAACACGACCACCTGTAGACCTCGAATCAATTCTAACGATACCATTATCGGAGAACAGGGAGGCTTCAGCGGGCCGGCAATGTTCCCTCGCACATTACAACTGATCAAACAGGTTCGTTCGCTTACCAACCTGCCGATCATCGGAGCCGGTGGCATCCAGGATGCTGACACAGCCCAGCAAGCATTCGATGCAGGCGCTGACTTGCTGCAGATCCTCACCGGTTTCGTTTATCGCGGACCGAGACTTATCACGGAGCTTCGTGACGTGCAGCCGAGTGAGGATACACTGTTCTGTTAATAAACACACCACCTACCTCGGGACTAAGATCCCGAGGTATTTTTTATTCTTAGAAATTAACCACTGTCGGCTTCGCCGAGATCTCCTGTTTCTTTTTCGGAATGATGCCGTTCGCGATGAGGATTGTTTCGAACTCCTCGCGCTCGATTGTCTCTACATCGGTAAGACGTTTTGCTATCGCGTCGAGTGCTTTGCGATGTTCGGTGATGATGTCGGATGCTTTCTGGTACGCCTCGTCGATGATGCGGCGCACCTCGGCATCTATCTCCGCAGAAACTTTTTCAGAATATTCTTTTCCTTCCAAGCCTGCACCGAACAACGTGCGACCACCCTCGCCTTCGAGTGCCATCGCGCCCATTTTGTCCGACATGCCGTATCGCGTGACCATGTCGCGAGCGAGCGCGGTCAACACTTGCAGGTCGTTGGACGGACCGGTGGTGATGTCACCGAATACTGTTTTTTCTGCAACATAACCGCCGAGCGACATAGCAATGTCATCGAGAAATTCTTTCTTCGATTGCATGCGACGATCCTCGAAAGGAAGCTTGAGCGTGTAGCCGGCTGCGCGTCCGCGCGCAATGATGGAGATCTTATGCACAGGGTCGGCGTACGGCAAGACGGATGCAACAAGCGCATGCCCCGCTTCGTGGTAAGCAGTGATCTCCTTCTCTTTAACATTTAATACGTGACTACGACGTTCAGGACCGAGCATCACCTTTTCTATCGAACGGATGAGGTCATACTGCGCAACTGTCTTGCGGCTCTCTCGCGCGGCGAGAATTGCCGCTTCGTTCATCAAATTTGCGAGGTCGGCACCGGAGAACCCCGGAGTGCGCTCCGCGACGACTTCAATATTTACATCTTCAGCAAGCGGCTTTTTCTGTGCGTGAATGAGAAGAATATCCGAGCGATCCTGCCTGTCCGGCAACTCGATGACCACTCGCCTGTCGAAACGTCCCGGGCGCACGAGCGCAGGGTCGAGCACGTCCGGCCTATTCGTCGCCGCCATGACTATCACCTTTTCGTTCGGTTCGAAACCGTCCATCTCGACGAGGATCTGGTTGAGCGTCTGCTCGCGCTCATCGTTGCCGCCACCCATGCCGGTGCCACGGCTGCGGCCGACAGCGTCTATCTCATCGACGAAAATTATCGAGGGCGCGGCTCGCTTCGCCACCTGGAAAAGATCGCGCACACGCGATGCACCGACACCGACGAACATCTCGACGAACTCCGAGCCGGAGATGGAAAAGAACGGCACACCGGCCTCGCCCGCCACCGCACGTGCGAGCAGTGTCTTACCAGTGCCTGCCGCACCCATCAGCAAAATACCCTTCGGAATGCGAGCGCCGATGTCCAAGAATTTTTTAGGATTCTTCAAGAAGTCGACAATTTCCAAAAGCTCGATCTTCGCCTCCTTCGCACCGGCGACATCCTTAAACATCACCTTCTGGCCGGAGTCATTCGGGTCAGTGACGCGCGGTTTTGACTGGCCGAATGAGAACGCCTGCATCCCTGCACCCTTTACTTGTCGCGAAAGAAACCAGACAAAGAAGATGATGAGCATGAGCGGTGCGAGAAATGGTGACAAAATGGTGAGCCACATCTGCCAGCCGCTCTCGCGTTTGATGTTTATATTTACCTTCGCAAGAGCGTCCTTCGATACACCATAGTTATCGAGCGTTTGCGAAAGCGCTGCATCAGGTTCTTTTTTGGAAGTTTTTTCCGTCTTGTCGGCATAGATGATATCCAGGTTGTCCCCGTCTACCGATACCGACGCCACCTTGCCGGCCTGCACATCGGCGGCGAGCTGAGACACGGCTATATCGACAGGCTGTTTTGCCTGCGCGGAAGTGAAATAGTCGTATACATTTGCCAACAGGAAAAGCACTAGCATTGCGGTGATAAAATTAAAAAGGAAAGAATTGCCGCGTGTGAACTTCGGCATCTTTTTAGGCAGCTGCTGTATAGGCGAACGTCGTTTGTTTTTAGGTGTATTTGCGGGTGACATGAGATTTGTACTATACAATACTTTCAAAAAAGTGACAAAAGAAAAACCTCACGGAATTAATACACATCATCGTGACTTCCAATATTCGTGAATATAATTTCATCACTCTGTAGAAGGAAAACGATTCGGTATCCATGCGTTACGTCTGCTGCATGTAGTTCGCGCAGGCGACCGGATAGAGGATGAGTCTTATATCGCAGATCAAACGGCGCTTGCGCCAGATGATCGATCGCTCTGCCAATGGTTGCACGCAACTCGGGATGTTTCTTTATAAAAAGACGCAATGCGCGATCGAAGTGCGAAGTAGTTTCGATGCGCCGCATGCGATTTATACGCCAAGCTTTCTGAACAAATCTTTCGCGGATGCGTATGCGCGTACATTGCCGTTTTTTGCATCATGCAAACTCAAAAATGTTTCTACAAGAAAACGATTCCGCGTAGCAAGACTGGCGGCTTTACCAACCTCGCGTGCAAGCTTACGAATGTGCGTCAAATCTGCGGTAGTCATGGAAATAATATAGCATAAACGTACAAAAACGCCTCGCGCAACCATAAAGGCGCGCGAGGCTGGTTCATCAAATAAACCCGATAAGGACACCAACTAAGAGCGAGAGTGGTCCACCGAGCACGATAAACCACGCCTCAATGTGGTCATTGGTATCTCCTGTTTTCCGCTTACAACCTGCGCAATAGTTAAACACGACTTAGCTGAAAACACAAGGGCGTGGTATACTTCACACATGTCTCTTATCGAGCATAAAAAGGCACGGATGGATTATGAAGTACTCGAGGAATTCGAGGCAGGTATTGAGCTGCTCGGCTTGGAGGTAAAATCTTTGCGCGAACATCAGGGAAGACTCGAAGGCTCGCACGTCATCGCGCGACCAAGCGGCCACGGCGGCCGACTCGAAGCGTACATCGTCGGCATGACCATCTCGCCATTCCAACCGGCAAACACTCCGAAAGAATATGACCCGGCACGCACGCGACGCTTGCTTCTTACGCAAAAAGAGTTGAAAATACTTGCAGACAACGAGGCGCAGAAAGGGTTGACATTGATACCACTTTCGGTGTATAGTAAAGGATCGAAGATCAAGCTTCGCATCGCGGTCGCGCGCGGTCGTAGAAAGTACGACAAGCGTGCGGTGTTAAAATCGCGAGAGGCGAAGAGAGAAATTGAACGCACGTTGAAAAATAAAAATTGAAGCACTTGTTCAAAAATCTTTCAGATGCAAGGCGCGAGCGAGGAGCAAACCGAGCAATAGTAATTTATTGTGAGGGCGCACCGGAGTTCGCAACGAAGCAGGTGAAGATTTTAGGACAAGTGCCACCAGATAATGGGGATGCCAGGCATAGACAATGGCGTCAGTCGACAGAAGTGCGGAGGAGAAGCCCCGATCTTCTTAAAAATCGGGAAACCATAACTGCAAAAAAAACAGTTGCTTCGCCGTATTTCTCGGCGAACGATTTCGCTTTCGCTTTCGCGCGAGCCTAAATCGCATTCACTCCTTCTCGCTTGAGGAAGGAGCTGGGTGTTATATATCAAGCTATTGCATCGGAACATGACTCGCTCCGGTGTCGAAACTAAGAGTCTGCAACCTATAGTAGTTTCGTGTGCTCCATATACTATTGATTAAAGAAACACAAAGCGCACTACCCTCCGTAGATGCTCTGTAGACACGCAATTGCACGACGGTTCGATTCCGTCCATCTCCACATCCAGCGAATTAGGGTTATCCAATCGCTCAAAAAGCCTTAATACAGGCGATAATTGAGCGGTTCGATAGCCCTTTTCGCGTTCATAAACCAAACGCTCGTCAAAAAAGAAGAAAAAGAGCTTTTGTTTCTGGTCTACACTCGCAGAAGTCCATATTTTCAAAGGACTTTCTAGCATACCGAATACTTTTTCTGAGGCGGTTCGATAAGGAATTTTCCACTCTGGCTGGCGGGACATATCAGCAGAAAGTTTTTCAAGTTCTTTTGCCTTCTCTTCAAGTCGCTTGCCGAGTTCTACTTCGAGAACACTTCCTATCGGTGCTCGTGCCACTTTGTCGCCAAGCGCAGCAACATCGCCCTCCAACTCTCTTTTGTGTGCAGCAAGAGATATTTCTCGCTTGCGCACATCTCCATATTCCACCTTCCACGCATCCTCAAACATATCAGCCGCAACAGCAATCAAGCCGTGCTTGGCTTTGTACTCGCTAATCAATTCATCAAACTCACCTTCTATGTTCTTGCGCCTAAAGGTTTTTCCATAAAACGAGCAGGTGCGATTTTTACATTCATAGAATGGATATTTTTCTTTCCGCCCTGATGCCCAATAGGCGCGCAACGACACACCGCAGTCGGCGCAATTTACCAAACCACAAAGAACAAACTCAGGGTTGTGCTTATATCGAAGACGTTTACCTTGCGTTTCTGCTTTTAAGCGTTTCTGGATAAGTTCATGAACTTCGATGGTTATGAGCGCCTCGTGCCAACCAACCCTTCTGGACACCTCCCAAGGTGCGTACTCCACAAAACCAGCATAAAAGATATCTTCCAGCATCTTGCGTATTGTCTTCAAACAATGTTCTACGGTCTGTTTCCCAAAGACGCCTTCCTTCTTCAAGAAACGCGCAACATCAATTTGTCCAACAAAACGCTTATGCGCAAAACCTTCTAAAGCTTCT
>CAIMFR010000016.1 GCA_903840375.1 Candidatus Adlerbacteria bacterium | reverse complement strand
GTTTGCAGCTCTTTTTTTATGTATAGATAAGGGATATTAGTCTAGATCGGTAGTCTCCGCATGCCCTTTTGGTATCACGATGGGCACACCAAACTCTTCTCTTTTTGTTGCATCCTTTTTTAATAGATGTGCGGAGCTATTCCAAAGTTTAAGCTTTGATGCCAGAGAAGGCTCGATGGTTTCTATTATGGTCGCCATCTTAAGTATTGTCTCTATAAAAGATCGACCGTGTTCAATCCTCTCTTTGTGGTACATGCGTGTAAAATAAGAGACGATATTTTCCGCGAAGTCGTTATGGGACACCATAATTAATTCAAGATAGGGATTCCCTGAATAATTTTGTATATCCAGCACCTCTTTCAATAAGGGTTCGTTCATGATGATTGGAGCTAGTATCTCTTGCAACATGTGCATTGTTGTCCATGAATAAACTGTTTCAAGATCCCTTTTATGATATTTATACAGCACATCTCTAAGAAGCATATGGGATACTTCGTGAGCAAGAAGAGGTAAAACGTCATGGTTCTTGTTCTCGCCCATATTTTCCACACCATTAATCCTTCTAGTCATGGAAAAGAAAAAAGTGTTGTGGCCGAATGGTGAAAACGGAAGGATTGTTGGCACGAGAGTATACTCTATTGTTGTTTGCCAAACATAATCCATTGATTCGGCAAGTAAATGTAAGACTTTAGTTCCATAAGTGTTTATTTTATATTCAATATCGACAATAATTGAGGAGATTATATCCCGATGAGTTTCATAATAGTCTGCCACAAAAAGCTCAACAATTTCATTTTCTGATTTCATACCCGAACACTTATCCTTTTCGAGATTTTCTTGAAGCTTTGGAAAAGTATTGAATATAGTTTTCCTTAGTTGGGGGAATTTTGGGTCATTCAGATATTTAACAATCTTTTCAACCTCTTTGTCTTTATTTTTGACTATTCGCAATGTGGGCATATGCATAGATAGACAGTATCAGAAAATATTAAAACCTGCGAGGCGCAGGGTGACAATATCTGCCAAACATGGTCATGTATATCCTTCTTGCGAGAGTATAATGAAGATACGATGCACTCCAGGTTAACAATTATAAAGAAAACAGAAAATGCTGATGGGGCGTTGCAGATCGCCGAGAAACTACCGGAGTTTTTTGATGCGGGCGGTTTAAAAAGCATCGCCAATGATAGTAAAACGCAAACGCTCTATGGTGCATTTGACGGCGAGACGATGATTGGTTTTGCGATATATAAAGAAATTAACAAAGATGCGGTGGAGATGTGCTGGCTTGGCGTACTCCCCGAAGAACAAGGTAAAGGAGTCGGTGCAAAACTCGTTGAGGAAAGCCTCCATGAACTCGCCGAGCACTACAAGGTATGCGAAGTGAAAACGCTTTCTGATACCGATCCATACGAACCCTACAAAAAGACACGCGAGTTTTACAAACGCATGAACTTTACTCCGATTGAGACCATTTCTCCGTATCCGGGATGGGGAGATAATCCTTGCCAGATTTTTGCGATAGACATGGTGGCGGAAGTTAAAATTATTCAATCGTCACGGCACCATTCTCGACCGTGAACTTCGACTTGAAGCATCCCATCAGCTCGCGTTTCTCTTCGTTGGTGCCATCCTTGAGGATATATTTTGCATAGGTTTTGATATTGATCTCCTCATGCGTTGCGCTGGGATCTGAGAGCCCAAGTACGGTACGTTGGAATTTGTTGTGCCGTTTCAACTCGTCTTCGAATTTCATCTGTACGTTAATCTGGTTGATATCGATCTGATCGATGATTTTGAGTAGTTGCTCGACGAGCTCCTCCTCTCGCAGATACGTGTTGCCCTTGCATTGTTTGTCACGCGTACGTCCGCATCCGTAGTAGACGTATCTGGCGGTTGTACCGTCTTTTCGTTGTTTGTATTTTTCTTCGGCACTGATGCACGATCCACACTTGCCGCAGGTCATGAGTTTCGTGAAGGCGAATTCATGTGATTCACGCTGTATGTTATCTCGCTTGAGCTGCGCCTGCACCTTTTCGAATAATTCCTTAGGCACCAACGGTTCGTGCTTGCCCTGATACCAGTTGCCACTCTTTCGCGGATACTCAAATATGCCGTGGTAGAAGGGATTGGAGAGGATTCGGTACATATTGCCGAGCGAGAGCGGTTTCTTACCTTGCGTCTGGAAATTCAGCTCGAATCGGAGCCAGTGATACAATCGCGGCCCTGACCATTTTTCATACCCGACTTTCTCGAACATCTTCCGTATCACCGGTCCGCGATCCGGATCGATGATGACCTCACATTTCCGGTCCATCCGCCGCTCATTGAGATATCCGGTCAACGTACTCCCGGGTCGCAGCCCCATCTCGCATCGTGTACGCAGACCGCGCCGCACGTTCACGCCACGATTGTCGTTCTCCAATTTTGCCTGTGATCCCAAGATCATCAGCAAGAACTTCTCATTCGGATTGTTGCGGAAACTTTGGCTGAACGTGCGTATCTCTTGGAGCATTCCGGCATCCATGAGGTCGACGATCTTGCCGAGGTCGCCTGCATTACGCGAGATGCGATCCGGCGCCCATGTGAGTATACCGTTGTACTTTCCGGCTCGTAGCTCGTCAACGATCTCGTTGAAGACGGGGCGCTTTCCGGTTTCTTTGGCTGAATGACTCTCGCGCTTGAGATCAACTATCTCCAGCCCCTCACGCTCCGCGAGTTGTAACATCTCCTTGATCTGCGAATCAATGGAGAGGACTTGGCGTTCCTCCGACTCGGTGCTTTTTCTTG
>CAIMFR010000015.1 GCA_903840375.1 Candidatus Adlerbacteria bacterium | reverse complement strand
ATTATCTATCCCGCTCCGGTATTTTTACCCCTTCAACCATGAGTAAAACCGCAATTACCCCTAGCCACACACAGACGAAAACCCATAATGTCATGCTGCCTGCCTTAAGTATAGAGAAATTGAAAAGCGTGTGCAAGAAAATAGAGAGGATAACTCCCACCAACAGCACGAATCTTTTTACCGCTGTTCTGCTGTAGAAAGACATGGCGAGGGCGACACCGGTGACGGCTGATGCAAGTGTGTGTAGTGGTGTTGCGCCGATGAATCGTAATTCGCCGGTGGCGAAAGAGTAAAACATATTTTGCTGATAGAGTGGTGTCCATAGGAATAGAGCGTTCTCAAGCGCAGAGAATCCGAGTGCTGCGGTTATCATGTAAATGACCGCATCGAGCGGCTCATCGAAAAAACGTGTGCGCAATGCTACGAAATATGCCGCACAGAATTTTGCCAGTTCCTCTATGACAGCCCATGTTATGAAAAGTCCAAGGCCTGTGGTGTATTGCGCGCTGAGGCGCTCGGCGATGAGTACCGGAATGACCATAATCATGCCGGCTAGGAATGTATAGAAGATGATTCGTTTTGGCTCCGGCTCATGTCGGTCCTCCGATAGCCAGAAGAACAGCCAGATGAGTGTCGGCAAAATGCCGCCGAAGAGTGCGATGAGTGTCGCGGTTAAGATGGCCACTTCTCCAGTATAAGCATTGTTTGCGATTTGTCAGAGGTGAGGGTGTGGGGAAGTGACGACCAGATCTCCTCGGTGATGAAAGGCATGAACGGGTGCAGGAGTTTGAGGGAGGTGCGAAGTATCTCCATGAGCTCGGCAGACTTCTGTGCTTTTTCCGCGTCAGTACCGTCGCGGAAGACTGATTTTGATTCCTCAATTATTTTGTCGGCAAGTTCGTGCCAGATAAATTGGTACAGAGTTTCTGCGGCGAGATCGATACGGTATGTTTCGATATGTGTCGTGACCTCTTTTATGAGAAGACCTAGGTGCAGATCCCACAGTGCTTTTTTATTTTCAGGGCTAAGCACTTCATCACCGTTGCTGTTCTCTAAAATAAACCGTGTGATATTCCACAGTTTGTTGGCAAATTTTTTATAGCCGTTTATTTTTGCTTCGGATATATTGCTGTCAGTGCCGGGTGCCATGCCGGCGATGAGCGACACGCGCACCGCGTCAGTGCCGTATTTTTCTCCCATGTCCATCGGATCAATGTTGTTGCCGAGGGATTTTGATATTTTGCGGCCTTTTTCATCGCGTACCAAACCGTGAAGAGATACTGTTTTAAACGGAACTTCTCCGAGCAGAAAACCGCTCATAAGTATCATGCGTGCGACCCAGAAGAATAGGATGTCATAACCGGTCTCGATCAAGGCGGTCGGGTGGTAGGATCTGAGATCCGATGTGTCATCAGGCCAGCCGAGCGTCGAGCACGTCCAGAGAGCAGAAGAGAACCACGTGTCGAGCACGTCCGGGTCGCGTTCCCAACCGTCGCCACTCGGTGCTTCCATGCCGCAATACTGCTCATCTCCGCGATACCACACCGGGATGCGATGTCCGAACCATATTTGTCGCGAGATGCACCACGGACGCAGGTTTTCTATCCAGTGTAGATATATTTTTTTGAAATTCTCGCCGATGATATGCACACCACCCTCCGCATCTTCGACGGAGTTTTGCATGATCGCTTTAAGCGTTGTGGTGTCGCCGGATTTTATGTTCGGAATGGTGGAGTGCGGCAGGGTGAACGACTTTTCGACGTTTATAAACCATTGTAGTTTCGGAAGCGGTTCGATGATGCCGCCGGTGCGCTCCGCGGTCGATACGCGCTGCGGCGTATCCTCTTCATTGATAAGAAGATTGGATTCCTTTAGCCACGTGACGACAGCGTCGCGTGCATCTGTGGTCTTCATTCCGTGTAGCCTGCCGCCCACCGTCATGCGGGCGCGCTCGTCGATGACTTGCGGGCGGGTGAGATCGTGTCTATCTGCAATCTCCCAGTCTGTTTGGCTGTGTGCCGGCGTGACACCGAGCGCGCCCGTGCCGAACTCTTTTTCGACGATGTAGTCCGCGATTATCTTTATATGAATAGGTACGTCGCAGAAAACCGCATCGTATTCTTTGCCGATATACGCGGCGTATCGTTCGTCGTCCGGATGCACGGCGACAGCGACATCGCCGACCTTCGTCTCCGGTCGCGTGGTCGAGATCGGAATAGGGAAGTCTTTGGAATATTTAAATGTGTAAAGTTTCGCAGTGCGTTCTTCGTAGACGATCTCATCGTCGGAAATGGTTGTCTGACCCTTCGGATCCCAATTGACGATGCGGTTGCCCCGGTAAATAAGGCCCGCCTCATACATGCGCACGAACGCGGTCATGACGGCGTGGTAGCGTTTTTCGTCCATCGTATAAGCGTACCGACTCCAGTCGACCGACGCGCCGATGCTTCGTATCTGACGCAGAATCGTGCCCTTGCTTTCTTCGACAAAAACGTCGATGCGTTTCAGAAGTTCTTCGCGGCCGATGTCATAGCGGCTCTTCTTTTCTTTTTTCTGAATCTCTTTTTCGACTTTTGATTGTGTGGCTATCGCGGCGGAGTCGGTGCCGGGGATCCAGAGTGTGCGTTTGCCGGACATGCGTGCGTGGCGCACCAAAATATCCTCGATGACCAACATGAGTGCGCTACCCATGTGCAGCGTGCCGGTAACATTCGGCGGGGGCAGTACGATGGAAAATGTTTCAGCATCAGGAGCAGTAACGCCTTTTTTAATACAAACATCAGGATTAAAACACCCGCTTTCTTCCCACTTTTTGTAGATCGGTCCTTCGACCGTTTTATAGTCGTACGGCTTGGTGAATTTTTCGGGAATAGTTTGCGACATGTTGTTTATGGTACTTTATTTTTCACCGGAAATCGAGAGGTTGCCGACTGCGCGAATACTTTCCGATGGCGGGATCTTTTGCACGCCTGCGAGCGAGCGGGCGAGTGCTGCGTAGGCTATCATCGTTGCGTTGTCACCGGTTATCGCAATATCCGGCATGCGGACAGCTACATCAGGAAATTCCGAAGTAACAAGCTGTTCAAGCGTGTTGCGAATATGTCGGTTTGCAGCGACGCCGCCGCCGATGACGAACGTCGACGCGCCACTTTTCTCCAACGCTCGTCGCGTTTTCGATACGAATACATCGGCGGCGGCGTCCTCGAACTCTCGAGCGAAGTGTGCTTTTTCATCGTCGGTGAGTGGCGTTCCATTTTTTGTCATATCTCGAATAGCGTACAAAGCAGCAGTTTTGAGTCCGGAAAAAGAGACGTCGCATGTACCACTATTTATCATTGGTCGCGGCAAGTTTGGTAAGTGTGCGGGCCGCCGCAAAAAATCCTTTGCAGTTGGTGTTTGGGAGGCTGCAAAAAATCCTTTGCAAATGGTCTGGCCCAGCCTTGCCGACCGGGCGATTGTCGGCGAGCTGGGAGAACCGAGGACCTTTGCAAAGGACTTTTTGCAGCCTCCCTCAGTGTTTTCTTTTCCTGTTCTTACACTCTCTGCCAAGCGTGAAATATGCGGACCTCCTGGGTATGGCAAGCCGAGCATGCGAGCGACTTTGTCGAATGCTTCGCCGACCGCATCGTCGAGCGTCTTGCCGATGACTTCATATTTGAACCAGTCGCGCATCAGTACGAACTCCGTGTGTCCGCCGGAAATAAGCAGCGCGAGCACCGGCAATTTTATGTTTTCCAATGTTCCGTCGTGTGTAACGAGCGATGATACTAGATGTCCTTCGAGATGGTTGACCGGAATGAGCGGAAGCTTCCACGCCTCGGCCAATTTTTGCGCGAAGGTGATACCGCTCCATAAAGCTGGTTCAAGCCCTGGGCCATTTGTGACGGCGATCGCGTCGATCTCCGACAAGGAAACATCGGCGGCAACTTCATTTAATAGTGTCGGTAGATTCTTTTCATGCTCGCGTTTGGCAAGAGTTGGATAGACTCCGCCGAACGGTGCATGGAGTGATGCCTGTGAGTTGAGCGCGCTGCCAAGCACGCGAAAGGCGAAACCGTCTTCAGTTTTCATCCCCTCGACGACGGAAATACCCGTTTCGTCGCAGCTGGTCTCAATTGCCAAAATTTTCATAGTGTTTCGCGACAGAAATGCCGATGTGTTGACTTTACTCTACCATTTGCTAGAGTACAAACGACCTATGATAAATATTCGACTTCAGCGCCGTGGCAGGAAGAACGACCCGAGTTTCCGGGTTATTGTTGTTGATTCCCGAAGGAAGCCTCAGGCAGGCAATTATCTCGAGATGGTCGGTTCGTATGACCCTCGCGTAGATCGTATAGAGCTTAACGCCGAGCGCATCCTCCACTGGATCAAGACCGGCGCACAGCCGTCCGATACTGTGCACAACCTCCTTGTTTCGCAGAAGATTATCGACGCCAAGAAGCGTAATGTCCTGCCAAAGAAAACCGTCGCAAAGAAAGAAGAGCCTGCGGCCCCGGCGGTTACTGCACCTGTGAGTAACGTGGTTGCTCCGGAAGCGGCAACAGCATAAAATTAACCCGTAGGGTTTTTTACTAAATTAAATATACTGCAATGGTTGAACGAGATCAGGAATTTTTGGAGTTTGTGGTCAAGGGGCTTGTCGAACATCCGGAGGATGTTAAGGTCCGCCGTACAGTCGATGAGATGGGTGTGCTTTTGATGCTTGACCTCAACGCTGAGGACATGGGCAAGGTGATAGGCCGCTCCGGCAACACGGCGAAGGCGATTCGCACATTGCTCCGCGTTGTCGGTATGAAGCACAATGCGCGCGTCAATCTCAAGATAAACGAACCTGTCGGCGGTCTCCGCAGCCAGGAAAATGGTGCAGATTGGGACGGTAGCCACGCGGAAGGCGTCTCCGCATCGCCGGTAATGAAGTCCGTAGACGAAGCGATGGAAGGCATTGGTTTGTAAATGAATTTTCACGTTGTAACTTTATTTCCGGAAGTGGTCGATGCTTATACTCACGCATCGATTCTTGGTCGTGCGCAGGAGGAAAAGATTTTTTCTGTGACGACTTACCAGCTGCGCGATTTTGT
>CAIMFR010000014.1 GCA_903840375.1 Candidatus Adlerbacteria bacterium | reverse complement strand
CTTTTTTGTACGTTGACCAATGAGCGCGTAATCTTTTTGTGAAAAGGTGTAGAAGTCATTGCCTATCGTGCGTACGCGCACCAGACCTTCTGCGGCGCTTTCTTTTTCTTCCACATAAATACCCCAGTCGGTCACGCCGGAGATGACGCCGCTAAACGTTTGACCGATCTTTGTCGACATAAACTCCACCTGTTTGTAGCGGATAGAATCGCGTTCTGCATCGACGGCCTTTGCCTCTTTGAGAGACGCGTCGATACACATTTTTTCCAAATTACCGAACTCGTTGCGCGTGAGCGGTTTGTTGTCGAGATGCGACGCGAGGATGCGGTGCACGAGCATGTCGGGGTATCGGCGGATAGGCGAAGTGAAGTGTGTGTAGTAGTCGAACGCGAGGCCGAAGTGTCCGATATTTTTTGTAGAATAAATAGCCTTCGCCATCGAGCGCAGCGTGGCTGTGCGGATGAGACTCTGTTCCGGCTTTCCCTCGATCTGCTTGAGAAGATCGGCAATGTCGCGTGCGGTGTATTTATGTTTCTTACCATTTGTCGCATTACCGAACTCGTATCCGACAGCTCGTACGAATGTCGCGAGTTCATCGACACGATCCTCTTTCGGCACATCGTGTATACGGTAGAGGAAGACGAGCCCATGCTCAGGCACTTTTGCCGCGCGTTCAGACACGAAGCGCGCGACTTCTCGGTTAGCAAGCAGCATGAATTCTTCGATGAGCGAATTGGTCTCGATGCGCTCCTTTCGCACCACGCGCAGCGGTTTGCCTTGCGCATCAAGCTCAAAGCGCACTTCATTGTCACCGAAGTCTATCGCACCTTCGCGCTCGCGCTGTTTGTGCAACGTACGGGCGATCTCGCGTAGTGTCAGCAATTCTTTGACGAATGGCCCGTCTTTGCGATCAAGTATGCCCTGCGCTTCTTCGTACGTGAATCGTTTGTTCGAGCGGATGATCGATTTTGTAAATCGCTTTGCGAGCACTTCGCCGCGCATGTTCATCCGGAAAACTGCCGAGAAGGCGAGTCGGTCCTCGTCTTGCTTCAGACTGCACACATTTCCCGAAAGTTCGTGCGGTAGCATGGGAATCGTCGCATCGACGAGGTATACGGACGTGCCGCGCTTCACCGCCTCGTCATCGAGCGCCGTGCCCGGACGTACGAAAAATGTCGCGTCTGCAATGTGCACTCCTATTTCGTAGTCTCCATTTTCCAATTCTTGTATCGAGAGCGCGTCGTCAAAATCTTTCGCATCGGCAGGGTCGATGGTGAACGTCGTCGCGTTGCGGAAATCTTCACGCTTCGGCACCTCGGCAGCAATAGTTGCCGCATGATTTTTTTCTATCTCCTGCGCCTCGCGTTGGACTGCATCCGGGAAAACAGTTTTGAATCCATGTTCAATGACGATGGCGTTCATCTCGGTGCGATGTTCGCCGGCGCGGCCTATGGTCTCAATAACTTCGCCAACCGGATTGCTTTTCCCGTCGAATGAAATTAGTCGCACCAAAACTTTTGTCTTGTCAGAAAGGACATCCGACGGTTTTGTTTTAAGCGTGAATGGTTTATAGAAACGCACGTCGTCGGGCTTCGCGTTCCACTTGCCGTCGGCGTGTTCCAACGTGGCGACGAATTCCTCTTTTGCGCGTGCATCCACTCTTCTCACTTCGCCGGACGGGCGGGGAAATAACTTTATCAATTCGACTTGTACTGTGTCGCCGTTGAGCGCTCCGCCGAGATAGCGAGTTTCTATTTCAATATCCTCGCGCTCCTTTCCGCCCTTCTCGTGTTCCTCCAGAGGCCATGCGACATACCCGACACCGCGCCGAGTTATTTCCACAATTCCTGTTATTCGTTTTTTTTCTTTAGACATTTTAGTTTATTGTACGCTTGTTTTTTATGGACTCGGTCACAACTCAAAATTTTATCAGTCATAAAATTTTGGTCGCGACCCCGGCTCGGCATTGCGCCTGCTGGCGCAATATTGCCTCCGGCTTTCTCGTCCTGGCGCGTGCCATTTCCATGACTCGCCCAAGAACACTTTTTGTCGCCGTCGCTCCAAAAAGTTTCTCGGGCCTGATTTTGCGACCCGCTCTGCTGAGCGTGTCGCAAAATCTTTCGAGTCCTGGCGCGTTGCTACAAAACAATAATCACGTCTCTTACAGAGACGTTCATTTGTTTTGTGCACGCGCCAGGACTCGAACCTGGGACCCTCCCCACGTCAAGGGGATGCTCTACCAACTGAGCTACGCGTGCAGATAACAGAACACTGACCGTTCGTGCAACACTATAGCATAACTTTGTTGTGATAGAAAATACTTTTTGGTACAGTTTCAATACTTATGTTGTACACACGAAAAGGGGATGACGGCACATCAAGCTTTTTCTGCGATCAGGGAAGATCGTCGAAGGACGGCGAGATGTTCGAGACGCTCGGTTCGGTGGACGAACTGAACTCGCTGCTCGGCGTGTGCATTGCGAAAGCAAACGAGCAATATGGTCCGGATTCCTTGATCGCCGGAGTTATCCGTACTGCCCAGAACAATCTTTTTATCGTGCAAGCGGAGCTCGCCGGTGCAGACAAAGCTATCACCGCCGAACATGTATCCGCGATGGAGCAGGTGATAGATGACAGCGAAAAAAGAATCGAGGCTCTGCATTCGTTCATCATTTCCGGCGCAACAGAACTGTCCGCATTTCTCGATTATGCCCGCGCCGTATCCCGCCACGCCGAGCGCGCGGTAATTCGATCCCGCCACCTTCGCGCCGTGTCCGATGAGACGCTTAAATATCTCAACCGGCTTTCGAGCCTTCTCTATGCTCTGGCGAGAGTGTCCGCGGCGGATGCGGGTGTGAAAGAGGTTGGTCCGAGGTATTAGATGGATGGAATTGTTGTTAGCGGTTTCGCTCTGCTGAGCGAAACATCGCTGTGGCTGTCACAAATTTAAAATGCGCCTTGAGGCGCATTTTAAATTTGTGAGCCTTCTCGAGATAGAACCGCACCCGATAGACTAAGTAGAAACGCTGGCGATCTCGGTACGGTCGTCGATTTAATGGATCAAAGAAAATTAATCCATATTCAAACTTTTGGACAAACATTTTCCAACTCACCGAATGAAAAATTTTTACTGATGATTTTATGTTCTCAAGCAAAACTCGAGAATGATAATAAAAGTATAAATGTTAAGCGTGGACTACGAGCAAGAGTTGAGATGGGGTTATGGCCATGCAAGCCACCGACTGGGTATACAAAGTACAAACGAATGGATCAAAAATGCGAATCAGTTATGGAAAAGATATTTGGTAGCAACCACCAATATGTTAAGGAACTTTTTGATATTATTGAAGATAATATTTCCTTAGTTGATTTAAGAAATAAATTAGCACACGGAGACAGTACGTTACTGAGTAAAAAAGATGAAGAAATTATACTAAAAAAAGTATATATTTTAGAAGGAATTGTGGAAGCATTAATTAAAAAATTACTCTTAAAACCAGGTGAGGACTTTCCTAAATGGTCTGGATCTTTTACGGCAACGCTAGATATGAGTGACCCAAGGGGTACAATGGTTACTAGTGATATTAATATGTTGGGTGGGAGAAAAGACTGGAGAATAAGACCAGAATGGTTTAATTAAAATTTCATCTAAGTATAACTGTATGCTACTCGTGCTAGCTGTTGATGGTGACCCCTACGGGAATCGAACCCGTATTTACGCCGTGAAAGGGCGCTGTCCTAACCATTAGACGAAAGGGCCG
>CAIMFR010000013.1 GCA_903840375.1 Candidatus Adlerbacteria bacterium | reverse complement strand
GGCACAAGGAGGAGGTCAGCGTTTCGGCGAAATGGAAGTCTGGGCACTCCTCGGTTACGGTGCTGCACACACACTTCGCGAGATGCTTACCGTAAAATCCGACGACATTGTCGGTCGCTCCGCGGCATTCGATGCGATCGTTCGCGGTGAACGTATTTCGCACCACTACGCGCCGGCATCCTTCAACGTTTTGCTCCACACACTCCGCGGTCTCGCGCTCGATGTCGAGCTCATGCACAATGGCGAGCCTATCCGCGGTATCCGCAAGACTCCCGGTGCAGACGTGCCGGACTTCGATGCCGTACGTATTCGCCCGGCATCACCTGAACGCATTCTCGAATGGTCGTACGGTGAGGTCACCAAGCCGGAAACCATCAACTACCGCACGCAGCGTCCGGAGAAGAATTCTCTGTTCGACGAAAAGATCTTCGGTCCGGAGAAGGACTACGAATGTTATTGCGGCAAATATCGCGGCATCCGTTATAAAGGCATTACCTGCGAGAAGTGCGGTGTGGAATTGACACGTGCAATAGTACGCCGCGAGCGCATGGGCCACGTCGACCTGGCCGTACCTATCGCGCACGTTTGGTTCTTGCGCGCAATTCCATCGCGCCTCGCGATGGTGCTTGGTATACCAAGCGGCGAACTCGACAAGGTCGTCTACTTCGCCGGCTATATCGTTACCGCGATACATGAGGATGAGAAAACACGTATCGTCTCCGAACTCGAATCAGAATACAAAACGAAATTGAAGAATCTGCAGGACGAGAAGTCGAAAGACAAGATGAAAGAATTATTCCTCGAGGCGAAGAACGACATCGACAGTCTCTTCGTCGGCGCGGTCCTCGATGAAGCAAAGTATCACCGCTACGCGATAAAATACGGCGCGATGTTCGATGCCGGTATTGGTGCAGAAGCTATATTCGACTTGTGTAAGAAGTTGAATCTTCCGGACATGGTCGCACGCGCTGAAAAGGCGCTTGAAACCGCAGGTGCTGCAGAACGCGAGAAGCTCGGCAAGCGTCTGTCAATTCTCCGCGGTATGATCCGCGCAAATGTCCGTCCGGAGTGGATGTTCCTCACGCGCATCCCTGTCATTCCGCCGGGCCTCCGCCCGATGGTCGCGCTCGACGGCGGCCGTCATGCGACATCCGATGTCAACGACCTCTACCGCCGCGTCATCAATCGCAACAATCGTCTCAAGAAACTCATCGAGATCCACGCGCCGGATGTCATTCTCCGCAACGAGAAGCGCATCTTGCAGGAGGCTGTCGATGCACTTATCGACAATTCCATCCGTCACGGTGGTGCGGCATTTTCCGCGACGACACAGGCGCGCACTCGTCCGCTTAAATCGCTCTCCGACAATCTCAAAGGCAAGCACGGTCTCTTCCGTCAGAACCTGCTCGGCAAGCGTGTCGACTACTCTGGTCGCTCGGTCATCGTCGTTGGTCCTGAACTCAAGATGAGTCAATGCGGTCTTCCGAAGCACATGGCGCTTGAGCTATTCCGCCCGTTCGTCATCAGCAAATTGCTTGAGAAAGAACTCGCGTTCAACATTCGCGGCGCCGGCAAACTTATCGACGAAGGCGTCGCAGAAGTGTGGGCGATTCTCGAGGATGTCATCAAGGATAAATATGTGCTGCTCAACCGCGCACCGACGCTTCACCGTCTCGGTATCCAGGCATTCCAGCCTATCCTTATCGAAGGCAATGCTATCCAGCTGCATCCGCTCGTCTGTTCCGCATTCAATGCAGACTTCGACGGCGATCAGATGGCAGTCCACGTTCCGCTTTCTCCGGAGGCTCAGACAGAAGCTCGAGAGATCATGGCGGCAACGAAGAACGTTCTCAAGCCGGGTAACGGCGAGGCGGTCATCGCGGCGAAACTTCTCGACATTCTCCTCGGTGTCTATTGGATGACGAAACAAGTCGACGGTATGAAAGGCGAGGGCATGTCATTCTCCAGCCCGAACAGCGCCATCCTTGCATATGACTTCGGTCATGTCGGCTTCCAGGCAAAGATCAAAGTTCTCCCGTCAGAAAAAGAGAAATACGCGGCATTCGGCGGACAATTGTTCGAAACGACCGTCGGCCGTCTCCTATTCAACACCATTTTCCCGAGCGACTACTCGTTCATCAACACGCCGATGGACAAGAAGGGCGTTGCGAAACTTATCAATGACCTCGTCGCACGCTACGGTCTTGATAAGATCCCGGAGATCATGGACCGCATCAAGAACTTCGGCTTCCGTTACGTCACACAGTCCGGCATCACGTGGTCGCTCGATGAGATCAAGATCCCTGAGGAAAAGAATGCGATCGTCAAGCGCGCAGAAGAGAAGTCTGCCGAGATCGTCAAACATTGGCAGGAAGGTCTGCTTTCTGAAGATGAACGCTATCAGATGAACATCGAGGTCTGGCACGCAGCGAAGGCAGAAGTTGAAAGAGCTATTCCGGCCACGCTCCCTATCAACGGCCCGGTATCCGACATGCTCCGCTCCGGCGCTCGCGGTTCGGTTGCGCAGGTTACGCAAATGGCAGGTATGAAAGGGCTCATCGCATCACCGTCCGGCGACACCATCGAACTCCCGGTCACGAAGTCGATGATGGAAGGCCTCTCACCTCTGGAATACTTCATCACGACGCACGGTTCTCGTTCCGGTCTCGCATCCACAGCACTCTCGACCGCGAAGGCAGGGTATCTCACTCGCCGACTCTTCGATGTTGCGCAGGATGTTGTTATTGAAGAGGATAATTGCGGCACGACAGCGGGTCTGCTTATCCCTCGCGAAAGCGCGTCGGGCATCGGTACATTCCTCGCCAGGAACATCGAAGGCCGCTATCTCGCAGCTGACATCGAGAAGGACGGACAGGTCGTCTACAAGAAAGACCACTTCATCACCGGAACTGATGCCAAACATATTGAAGAGATGGGCACGGAATCGGTCCTCGTATTCTCACCGGTATCATGCAAGGCGTCGAAGGGCATTTGCGCGCATTGTTATGGTGCAGACTTGGGTACGATGAAGCCGGTCGCACTCGGCGAGGCCATAGGTACGGTCGCGGCGCAAGCCATCGGCGAACCGGGCACGCAGCTCACCATGAACATCAAACACGCCGGAGGTGCTGCTTCGGCAGGCGGCGACGTGACGCAAGGTCTACCGCGTGTTGAGGAAATATTCGAACGCCGCAGTCCGCGCAATCCGGCCACGGTCGCTACAGTTTCCGGCGAGGTTATCGAGATAAAGACAGACGGCAAAGAAAAAATAATAGTCGTTGCGCCTGATCTCGAACACAAGACAAAGAGCAAGAAGGGAAGCGATATGGTCGAGTATGAGATCAATCCGCGCCGTTTGCCGCTCGTGAAAGTCGGCGAAAAAATAGTGAAGGGTCAGATCCTCACCGACGGCTCTGCCGATATTTCCGACCTCTTCAAATATGCCGGCAAGGAAAAGACGCAGGAGTACATCATCAGCGAAGTGGTGAAGATCTACGAATTGCAGGGTGCGTCCATCTCGACCAAACACCTCGAAACAATAGTTCGTCAGATGTTCTCACGCGTAAAGATAACCAATTCGGGCAGTACGGAATTCTCCGCCGGAGATATCTTCAGCGAGAATGATCTCGCGCGCGAAAATACGCACATCGTCGCAGACGGCGGCGAGGCAGCGAAGGGCGAGTCGCTCGTCACTGGTATTCTCGATGTGTCGCTCTCGCGCCAGAGCTTCCTCTCGGCGGCATCGTTCCAGAATACGACACGCATGCTCATCAAGGCTGCGATGTACGGAAGTGTTGACCACCTCGAAGGCTTGAAAGAGAACGTCATCATCGGTCGCCTCATTCCTGCAGGCACCGGATTCAAGGGTTCACCAAAGGAAAAGTTGGTTGCTCGCACAGGTCGCACAACAGAAGCGGAGTAAAAAGCCAAGCAAAGGAAAAAAGAAAAAACAGCGCCCTACCACGGGCGCTGTTTTGCGTTGTTGCTCTATCTCGATGTGCTAGGCACATAGGTTCTTAGACGTTCGCATTGCCTGATTTCTTCCCTGCGACGCTGAAAACCGAGGATAAACGATTCTTTATATATTTCATGTCCGAGGGATTCGATGTTCACGAGGTCCGTACAGAACGGTGAGTTCGCGATAGAGTATCCGCGTTCATACGCTCTCACCGCGCTGAGATAGGCTCTGTCTCCGAACGGTTTGCCACCCTTGCCGGCAATCGGGCATCCCGGAACATGGTCAAATCCGGAGTGATTTGCATCGCCGCAATACAGACATCTCGACATTACAATCTCCAGTGTCTAGCTGTTGAATTCTCCGATCAACGAATAATATATGAACATAAAATACGACAAAGCAGCCGATGCTGTATATATTCTCCTAAACAAAGGCAAAGTTTTTAAGACGGTCAAGATAGATGAGAGTCTCATTGTCGATAAAGACAAGAAAGGGAATGTTCTGGGCATAGAAGTGCTCAACGCATCTGCAGGCACTAGTTTTGTTGCTGCTATAGAAAAAGGTCTCACTGGCGGAATTCCGGTAATGGTCGAGTATTTCGAAAAAGCTCGAGAAGTTGGGTTATACGAAGACAGGATGATGCGCAAAGTAAGAGCGATGAGTCGTGGTGTTCTGCATCCGTTTGATTGTCGAGCTACTGGGGCACAATTGGCAATCTCGCCGGACGGATCTTTGGGAATTTGTCATGAAGGAGTTGGGTGTAAGAATTTCTTCTTTGGCAAAGTCTCACGAGATTTTGTTTTTGCAGACGAACCGCTTATTCAGGAATGGGGACGGCGTTCGCCTCTCACAATGCCTCAGTGCTTCGGGTGTCCTTCTCTCGGTCTTTGTGGTGGCGGTTGTGCCTATAGTGCCTATCTTCGACATGGGACGATTTGGGCAGTCGATGACAAGTTCTGCAAGCATTCTCTGACGGTACTTGAGTGGCTCATTTGGGATACATATAGCCGAATGTAGCTATGGCCAAATGTGATTCTCACCCATGCTTCGGTGTGGGTGTTTCTTTTTCTATAGAGTAGAATTACAGTATTGGATTATGAAAATAGAATTAAATAAACAATTGGATAAGGAAGTGTACCTGGCGTTCTACGATGCTGTAGTTGGTGGCGCTGATTTTGGTAAGAAAATACGCGATGAACATCCAGCTATTACGTTAGAGAATCACAGCAAATATATCGATGATTTTTATACGGCACACGCAAGTGAGTTAGAGGATGTTCGTAAAGATACTGAAGCATGCTTTGCTGAAATAAAGAATGTCTTATTTTTAGAAATGAACAACTATTTCGAGTGTGAGTATAGTGACGAAAATTACACCTGCTTCCTGTCCATTTTTGACTGTAATCCACGATATCTCGAAACGAAATCTTTTCAGGTGTATTACAATCGTTCACATGACATGCGGAAAGAAGTTGTCGCTCATGAACTGACTCATTTCGCATTTTTCGATTTTTGCCACAAGATAGGCATTGAGGACTCAAAAGAGCTTTGGGAATTTTCTGAAATTTTCAATGTACTTTTTTTGAACATACCTTCTATACAGAAAGCGATCGGCGCAGAAGAGCTTTTGTTTTATCCTAATCTCAAATTTAAATTGGAAGAAATTCGACGTATATGGGAACAACATCTGAATACGAAAGAATTTGTTGATAGAAGTTTGCAGAAGCTTCAGTCTTTAACGTAATACTTACAAAATGACTGTCACCTTATCTATTTCGTTCAGTGAAAACAGCGAGTTTAATCGCGTAAAGGAAACTATTAAACGATTACCTTGGTATCGCGAACACAAGTATTCCGAGACTTTCGCCAAATTACCTTTAGGCATAACCGAAACGAGCACTGAGGAGGAGATAGTCGCTGCCGTCTCCAAAGAATATGACCCGCAGCTTTTAAAAGAAACTGAAGAATATATCCAGGATAAGTGGAGTACTGTAGTAGATGGTTTTGAAGAGCTACGAAAGATGCGAGGCATAGAATTACGCGACTCGTATACTGTTGTGTTGACTAAGTATGGAAGCGGTGGTAGTTATAATGGCTCAATCGGAAAACTTATCATAAGGATCGGTTCACAGAAGAGACGAGAACAGCTTGTTGGAGTCATCACGCATGAGATAGTTCATATGACAATTCAACATTTCATAGATAAATATGAGGTGTCACACTGGCGTAAGGAGAAACTGGTGGACATGCTTGTTGAAAGATATTTTCCTGTTCTGGAAATGAGCCAGAATATTCCTGAAGATGTCTCAGTGGTAGAGACTACTTTCAACTCGCTGTTTCCGGACATAGAAGCCATCATCAAGGAGGTAGGAACAAAGAAGTAATCTACGTCTTCTTGGGGGATTTAATGGGCGCAGGAATCGAACTAGCGCGAGCAAAGCAAAAAACGGGGGTAGGAATCGAACTCTAGTATCTAGGCGACGAAAACGTCGGTTCGTCTATGACCCCCGCAGGAATGGATATGGTTGCAGCGTAGGCTGTATCGAGAAAAGAAAAAACAGCGCCCTACCACGGGCGCTGTTTTGCGTT
>CAIMFR010000012.1 GCA_903840375.1 Candidatus Adlerbacteria bacterium | reverse complement strand
TGGCAACAAAAGCTGAGCTCGAGGAGCAACTCAACAAATTGAGTGATGTTGTAGGAAGTTTACATACACCATTTAATCCGCAGAAACATAAGGATGAAACGCGATCCAAAATCGCGCTTTTTGTAACGCAGTGGTATTTTTATCTCACCGCACTCATACTGGTGGGTGTGCCATTTTATAATTACTTAGTGCCAACCACAGCAAATGCCTTTTCTGTGAAAGACATGTTGTCCGCTTTCTCAGGAGCGACAAGTGGTATTTTTGGTTTTATTGTCGGTTACTACTTCAAGGGCTCGGAATAATTTTCTGATATGAATAAAGACAATTTGCTACAAAAAAATACAACCGCTCAATTTCTCATTTTTACGGCCGAGGCCGGCGACCCGAAGATCGAGGTTCGGGTGGAGGGAGAGATGGTATGGCTGACACAAAAGCTTATGGCGGAGCTTTTTGATGTAACCGTGCCAACAATAAACGAACACCTGAAAAATATCTATACTACGGAAGAATTGCCGGTAGCGGCAACTATTAGGAAATTCCTAATAGTTCAAAATGAGGGCAACAGGGCGGTTTCTCGGGAAGTGGAACATTACAACCTCGACGCCGTCATTGCGGTCGGGTATAGGGTCAATTCTAAACGCGCTACGCATTTTCGTATGTGGGCGACACAGGTGCTTCGGGATTTCATAATAAAAGGCTTTGCGTTGGACGACGAGCGCCTCAAGCAGGGTAAAAAATTGTTCAATACCGACTACTTCAAAGAGCTGCTTGAGCGGGTTCGCTCCATTCGTGCGAGTGAACGGCGAATCTATCAGCAGATCACCGACATTTTTGCGGAGTGCAGCATCGACTACGACCGAGAGTCCGGTGTTAGCCACGATTTTTACGCGATGGTGCAGAACAAGTTTCATTTTGCGATCACCGGGAAACAGCGCCGGAAATCATCCATAGTTCCGCGAACGCGACCCTGCCGCACATGGGACTCGCTACTTGGAAACATACGCCGGACGGCAGGATCTTGCAATCAGATGTTGTTGTCGCGAAAAACTACCTGCCGGAAGCGGACATTCGTAAGCTTGAACGTGCCGTTACCGGCTTTTTCGATTACATAGAGGGCGTCATTGAGCGCAACGAAACATTCACGATGCAGGCGTTCGCCGAGAGTGTCGATAAATTCCTAACCTTTAACGAATACAAGATCCTCGCCGGCAAAGGAAAGATCTCCAAGACGGACGCCGACGAAAAGGCGATTGCTGAGTATAAAGAATTCAATAAACACCAAAAGATAGAGTCCGACTTCGATCGGGAAGTGAAAAAGATGCTCGGAGAAAATAAACCCGAGTAGTGTGAGTCGTTCCAAACTCCCACCTGGCTTCCTCGACAACAGCATCTAGTGTTAGTTATTTTTTTAAATCAACTTTCCATGGGTGCGTATAAAGATATGGGAAACACCAACAAACCCCTCACCCCGGCCGAGAAAAAGATCTTGATGAGTCAGGTAAAAATGGACTACGACCTTTTTGTGCAAATGGTCGCCGACGGCCGCCACATGAGCACCACCACCGTTACCAAACTCTCCGACGGCACCTCCGTAACCGGCCCTGTCGCGCTCGCGGATGGGTTGATAGACAAGCTCGGCAACGTGGATGATGTGCGCGATTACTTGTCCCAGAGGCTCGGAAGGCCGGCGGTGATCTGCGGGATAGATAACTGAGTGCCGGGAACGGTATTTAGGAAATCATACATGCCTAGACATGAACGTGAAAGTGTAATAGTCTGCCACAAGATCGGTACATTCCAAAACAAGAAGGCGGGAGGATAAAATGAGTGGACAATCAGTAGATGAGCTCACGAGCATCGTTGATACTTTCATGCTTGAAAAGCAATGGTACAAGGCGGAATGCAGAAAGTGCGGCAAGACGTACTACCGCAAATCTGCCGAGAGCGTTCAGGGGTTCTGTGGGCGCGGTGTATGCGGAGATGGTCGCGCGTTTTTGCAACTATCGAAACGCAAGCGACCCATTTCTCCCTTGCAGACCTACCGGCATTTGGCAAACTATTTTGCCGGCGCGGGCTTCGAGATTTCGCCGAGTATGAATGTCGCGAGTACGTGCGGCAAAACGGATCTCGTTATTGCCGGAGTGCAGGTCTTCGACGGGTTGATCCATCACGGCAAAGAAATCGGCTCGGGACAAATGTTCATCGGACAACCAAGCGTTCGGATGCAGTTTCAGGATAAAGTTGCGGATGAGGACGGGGTCTCGACCTCTTTCGTGAACGTTTGTACTGAAAAAATGCACCAGACGTTCGAGGATCATCTGCATACCGTAGATCGGTGGCTCGGGGTGTTTTCTTCCCTCGGTTTGCACATGAAGGATTTGACGATCGTTGTGCGCACCGGTGAGAAGGATTGGGGTACGGGCACTTTCGTGGCGATCGAGCTTTTCCTCATCTACGCAGGGCTTGAGCTTGGTGATGCGGCGTACATGCACGTGCCTACACGATACGGTTCTCCGGTGCCGATAAGCGATATTGGCTTCGGTTTGGAGCGCATCGTGTGGGCTGCCAATAAGGTGCCGCAGTATTACGATCTGCTGATGCCGGGATCCGTTGCGGTGCCACGAGGCGCATGCGATGCGTTTCGTACCATGACGCTGCTTGCGTTGTGTGGCGTCCATCCGGGTAACAAGGGTGCCGGGTTGCAGTTCCGACGCCTTGCTAAGACCGTGAGCGATCAATATGGTGGAACGGATCCATCCGTGCTGATTGCGTACTACGCCGACTATTGGGCGCATTTCGTGTCGGATATGCCGATGGGATCGGTCAGTCAGGTGATTTGTCTGGAGCTTGATCGGTTCTTGAACCTCAAGATCTGCAAAGCCAAAAACCTGCCGCCGCCGCGCGAAGAAACCACAGAGGAGTATTTTCAGCGTTTGGTGTACACTATGGGCATGGACGCACAAGAATTGCGCCAACTCATACAACTATGCCGCAACTAAGAAAACACGAACTATATCTGTCAGGAGGAGGTGACGAACATCAGTCATTTCCTCTTGACAGTTTTTTCTTTGAGAAGATCTCACAAAACGGCACTTTTTTGTATATTCCGATTGCCCTGCGCGGGCATAAGCTGTATGCGACCGCGGCATTGTGGATGAAAAATATACTCGCATTACACAAGAGAGAAGACGTAACTTTTGAGTTGTGGGACGATGTAGCGTACAAAACATATGCAGACGTCGCGCGTTTTGATGCGATGTATATCGGCGGCGGTAATACGTGGAGTTTGATGAAAGAATTGCGAGAGGTGGATTTCCAAAAAGTTATCGCGGAGTTTATTGAGCAAAAAGGATCCGTGTACGGTGGCAGTGCCGGTGCTATTGTGATGGGTAAGCAGATCGATACTCATGATGATAAAAACGAGATCGCTTGGACTGATATGAACGGCTTTGCTATACTCGGCGATTACTCGGTCGCCTGTCATTTTAAGGAAGAACAAGCCGGGAGGTTTCAAGAATGGGCAATATCTCACCAGTCGCCGATCTTGTGTTTACCGGAAGAGACTGGACTTGTTTTCGCTGAGACCGAGATGCTTTGTGTGGGTACGAAGCCTTGCTTTGTGTATGCGCCGGATGGATCTTTGACGGTGTTGAATAGTGGCGTTCGTTTGTCTTTCTAAAAAAGAACCGCCTCCAGCTCGTATGAGCCGAAGGCGGGGCGGTTTTCAGTATAGGACGATGTTGCCCTTGATGATCTGTTCGGTGATTGAGGGTATATCCGTGAGCGCGTCTTCGAGGATTTTCTCAATGGCTTTTTTCTGATGAGCCGCGATGCGCGGTTTGCAGACCTCCACGCACGAAGTCCATGGATCCATGAGACTGCGACCCATCTGCGACGTCAGGTAGACGTAGGTTTCCAATCCGAGGCGCCGGTAGATTGTCTCGGAGACTTGCGCCGCGACGGCGGTGTACACTTTCCCGACATGGTAGACGGGATTTTTGCCGCAGCTCGCTTCCATGCTCATATGCCGTGTGAACGGAATGACGCCGTTGAAACGATTGCCGCGACCGACCACACCTTCGTCGCCGCTTTCCAATGCACTGCCGGTAAGCGTGAGGTAGTAATCCGAACGGGTCGGCGCATCCCGCGTATTGAGGTGCACGCTGATTTCGTAGTGTTCGTACACTTCAAGGATGAGTCGTTTGATGATATCTCTCAGGGCGGCCAGTCTTTCGAAGTAGAACTCTTTGTTCGGAGTGTGTGCCGCGAGGAACGGAATGCACGCCGTCACGCTGATCCTGTCTTGCGTGCGGCACGCCATGACCTTGATGTCGGTGCCGACATACGGATGCTGGATTTTGAATGTGCTGCTGTTGAGGGTGTTTTCAACAAACAGTACGATCTTTTCCACATCGCTCAACGGCGCGTATGCAACCGCTGTCGAGGTGTCGTTCGAGCGCATGTTGTTGTCGTGGTAGCCTGCAAACTGTTTGTCCGGAACTTCGAAGAAGAAGCGGCGCTCATTTTGCGTGTTGCCGTCTTCCGCGTACACAACCCCGGGCCCGGGAGACACGTGCGTGTTGTCGACTATGGTGAGCCATTTGCTCGTGTCGAACAATGGCATCACTTCCGCAAAGTGCGCGTGCGCAACTTTTGTCGCGATCTCAAGGTACGGTATCGGCTCGCCTTGGTACGAACGAGTGAACCGGCAATTGAGGTAGAGGCGAACAGGGGTCACCATCTCGCCGCTGCCGAACTTCACCCGAGAGGCACCACCGGCAAGAGCGATCTTGTCGACCATGTGCCGGAGAATGATGCCGTACTTTTCAAGGCAATATTGCGAGTATGCGCGAGAGATCTTTTCCGCGATCGTATCGCAAAGCGTATCGGGATGCCCGATGCCTTTGCGTTCGACGACCTCGTACTCGGTTTCGCTTGCAGCGGTCTTTCCCGATGCATACACAAGGGATGTACGCGTATTCATGGCTTCTACTCCTTGCTGGGTTGGAACGTCTAAAACGAAGAGTACGTCATGATGCTTGAATAGTCAACGCACTGGCTATGGACGGGATAGTTTTTGTGTGATATGAATAGTGCTAGACGTTCAACAACATAACCTAGTGCAACCAAGGGAGAAGATCATGCTTGATATCCGGTTTATCCTCGAAAACGTCGAGTTGGTGAAGCGTAATACGCAGGAGCGTTACGCGAACGCCGACATCGACAAGGTTGTGCGCATGTACGAACGACTGAAGGCTGCAAGAATGCAGTTGAATAACTTGCAGCGTCGGTCGAACGAAATTGCCGCACAGTTCCGAAACGCTTCGGCAGAGCAACAAGCGTCTTTACGGCAGGAAGCCACGGAGATCAAGCAACAGATCTCCGGCGCGAAGGAGCATGTTGCTGCGGTGGAAACTGCTTATATGTCCGAGATGTTGAAAGTCCCGAACATAGCAGCCGATGAAGTGCCGCAGGGGAAAGACGAAGCGGGCAACATTCCGATCAAGTTCTTTGGTAGTCCGCCGGTCTTTGGCTTTAAGCCGCTTGACCATCTGGAGCTCGGCAAAAAGCTCAATCTTGTCGACTTTGAGGCCGGTACGAAAGTGGCGGGCCCGAAGTTCTTCTTTCTGAAGAATGCTGCGGTGATCCTTGAGCTTGCGCTGGTGCGATATGCGCTTGATCATGCAATCAAACATGGCTTTACGGTGATGACCACTCCCGAGCTTGCTCGAGACGACATCATCGCCGCGTCGGGTTTTGTACCGCGCGGGCCCGAGAGCCAGATCTACTCGCTTTCCGAGGGAGGTCTCAGCCTTATTGGGACTTCCGAAATAACCATCGGAGGTTATCTGGCTAACACCGTCCTTCAAGAAGATGAGTTGCCGCTCAAGTTGTCGGCGGTGAGTCATTGCTTCCGGACGGAGGCAGGCAGTGCTGGCCGCGAAAGCAGGGGGTTGTATCGTGTTCATCAGTTTACCAAGGTGGAGATGTACCAATTCGCCCTGCCGAGCAAAAGCCGCGATGCACACGAAGAGCTTCTCGCGATCGAAGAGGAGTTTTATCAAGCGCTCGGATTGCCGTATCGCGTCTTGCTGATGTGTAAGGGGGATCTTGGTACCCCGGCGCACAAGAAGTACGACATCGAGGCATGGATGCCGGGACTTGGAGAGGTTGGTGGCTATGGTGAGGTGACCTCGGCCTCAAATTGTACGGATTTCCAGGCACGTCGCCTGAACGTCCGTTACAAGGACAAAGCCACTAATAAGGCCGAGTTCGTGCACACATTGAACGGCACGGCGGTTGCGGTCACGCGGACAATGCTCGCCATTATGGAAAACTACCAACAAGCCGACGGCAGCATCCTGATCCCGGAAGTGCTGCAACCGTACGTCGGTTATTCCAAAATCGGAAAATAGACAGCGCGTTTCAAACTAAAGGCCTCCAGTAAAATGGAGGTCTTTTCCTTTGTTGCCTACAAGAATCAACATGATGAGCGGTGTTTATACACATGCCATCGAATAAAGGCTTGGAATATAAATCGTCGCGTCATTTCTCCTCTCAAAAACAGTTCTAACTTCCTCTACGACGGCACCCATGGTGTGAAATGACCCCGCTTTTTTGGCGGGGTTGTTTCATGCCACGAAGTGGTATATCTGGGAATCGAAGGACGGAAAAAAGCCTCGGGGAGGCTTTTTGAGTCGGGGTCGCGGAAATCCCGCCACAGCGGGATTATTTGTGACCGATTCCCAGTAGACACCCCTGAATAAAAAATAGGTGTATAAATAAGACATGCCTCCAAAGCAGAAAAACGCAGCCCAGGAAGTCTCTCTCCTTGTGACCAAATGGATAGGCTCATTGCAGTCTGTGGCTGTGCATACTGTGGCTTTTCTCATGTGCTTCGTTGCGACATGGGTTGGGTGGCTCTCGTTCGAAGAGATGTTGCTCGTTTTGACGACCGTTGTTTCCTTGGAGGCTATCTATCTCGCCATTTTTATCCAGATGACGATCAACTACACCGCAAAGAGCCTCGAGGGTGTCGAACAAGACATCGACGAAATTCAGGAAGATGTTGACGAGATCCAAGAGGATATCGACGAAATTCAGGAAGATGTTGACGAGATCACCGAGGCTGACAAAGAAGAAGATACCGAACAGGAAGTCCAGCAGAAAACGCTTGAGGAGATCCACATAGGTCTTAAAAAGTTGATGAAAGACGTCGAGGACCTTCAACGTCGCGCATAAAACTCACACCTTGCTATTTGCTGCTCAATGGTAGGTGCGCTATTGTTATGAGCATGAAGGAATCCAATTTAACGCCGTTAGCTTCTATTATCATAATATGTGTTTTGGTCGCAGGGCTCGTTATTTTTGCGCGTACCGCTCCTGTTCCGACACCGGTCGCTGCTGCTCAACCTTCGGCCCAACCTGCCAATCAACCCGCCGCACCAAAAGCGGTGAACATCCGTCCGGTATCGTCGAGCGATCATCGTTATGGTTCGCCGACTGCATCGTTATTTTTGATCGAATATTCTGACTTTGAATGTCCATTCTGTGCAAGCATCTATCCTACGTTGAAAAAGATCGTTGATGAGTCAAATGGGCAGATCGCATGGGTGTACCGCGAATTTCCGTTGACGAGCATTCATAACGAAGCAGGGCCTGCGGCGAATGCGGCAGAGTGTGTTGCCGAACAGAAGGGTGACACCGGCTTCTGGAGATTTGCCGACACCATTTTTGCCAATCAGGCGAATTTGTCCGATACATACATTTCCACAGTGGCGAAGAGTGCTGGTGTTGATATGACAAAGTTCACGAACTGTCTAACGACGAAAAAATATCAGAGCAAGATCGACGCGGACACAGCTGAATCTATCGCGAGCGGCGGCAATGGAACACCTTTCACTGTGGTTGTGAACACTAAAACCGGCAAGGCGACCCCCGTCTCCGGCGCGTTACCATACGACCAAATTATGAGCATTGTTAATGCGGCGAAATAACCATGGATCTTTTCGCGGGAGACACGGGCGTGAAGTTACAGAAGACGATTATGATCATGGTGTGCGTGCTTGCATTGTTCCTCGGCATCACGACGATAGGTAGTGTGATGGGTTGGCGCTACATCGGCGCGGGAATTGCAGCTACAAACACGATCATTGTCAGCGGTCATGGTGAAGTACTAGCCGTACCGGACATTGCAACGTTCACAGTCTCGGTCGTGTCCGACAAGGCGACCGTTGCCGAGGCTCAGTCCGATTCTGCGCAGAAATCGAATGCCGTCACTGTATATTTAACCGGTGCGGGCGTTGATGCAAAAGATATACAGACGACGGACTATTCGATAACTCCGCAGTACGACTATGTACAGACTGCATGCGCCGTCGGTATTCCGTGTCCGCCGGGCAACCAAGCGTTGAAAGGGTATGAAGTGCGGCAAACAACCACAGTGAAGGTGCGCGACACGTCAAAGGCGGGGGATCTGCTCGCAGGCGTTGGTAGTCGTGGTGCAACAGGAGTGAGCGGGCTCACATTCACACTCGATAATCCGGATAGTGTGCAGGCGCAGGCACGTGACAAGGCAATCACGGATGCAAAGCTGAAGGCGAGCGCTCTTGCGAAGTCACTCGGCGTGTCGCTTGTGCGCATCGTGACATATACAGAAGGTGGTTCAAATCAGCGCATGATATATCCGACGATGATGGCTGGTGTGACAATGGGTGCAACCGCGCCGAGTATCTCGGTCGGGCAGAATACCATTACGAGCGACGTTTCCGTCACCTACGAGATTATATAGACCACATATTGACGACATAGCCGTTATGTAGTACCATAGCGGCTATGTCTATTATCACAGTCAACTGCGGATCTTCCTCTTTAAAAATGGATGCATTCGACGTAAATGAGCGTCGCATTGCTCGCGGGTCTGTGGAGAAAATTGGCGAAGAGGGAACGCATCTTGTTCTGAAAAGCGACCTTGGTGTTGTTGAAAAAACTTTGCCTATAGGCGATCACTCGGACGCCTTTGCTGCCGTGGCGGAGGAGCTGGTGGGGGAAGGTAGGCCAATCTCGTCTGCTGCTGATGTTGCCGCAGTCGGACATCGTGTTGTCCATGGTGGATCGTCTTTTTCTGCTTCGGCGATCATCACCGATGAAATAAAAAATAAAATAAAAGAGCTTTCAGGTCTGGCGCCGTTGCACAATCCGGTAAATCTTGCCGGCATCATCGGGGCTCAAAAACTT
>CAIMFR010000011.1 GCA_903840375.1 Candidatus Adlerbacteria bacterium | reverse complement strand
GGTCTCGATAGTTCCGGATGACTTCTGCTGCGTATGGCCAGCCTTTCTGTTCATTATTCTTTCCACCGTTCGCCATAAAGGTGATGATTTTTTTATCAATCGGAAGACCTAGCTTTTTCCTGGATTCGATTTTGTCGTGCGGCGTAAATACCGTCTCGTCTACGCCGTGATGTATAAGGTATCTTTTTTTATCTCGCAGGATGCTATTTTCCAATTCATCCATAGACCATTGGCAAGCGGCTACAATATGCAGATCTGAGTGAGCGTAGATATGTTGTTTTGCTTTAAACAAAAACCATCTGCTGTTCCATTTTAAATGAGGAGTCACTTCCATGCTGAACTTTTCAGCGCCAGTTTCATCTTTTACTATCCATGCCTCGTGCGGAGTTATCGGCCACATATCTTCCTGTGTCCAGACTACAGGTTTCATTTTTGAAATCTTTTGAAGAGATGTCAGGTTAAAATAATTGCCGTGCAGATTGTGGCAATGAATTATATCGGCATCTTTGAATTCTTGTGAATCGAGAAGATTTGTATTGTTGAAAAAATGCATGTCATCAGACAGCGCGATACGCGTTATGTACTGCAAGTATGCGGGAATGTCTCTTCCTGTTAGTTTTTTTGAAAACGCCCCAAGTTTCTTTGTAAACATATTTGGCCGAGCCACTTCGAATATGTTTTTATCAGGCAATGATTTGTGTTTGACGAACATACTCGTAGTGATCCCGTTTTTTTCAAGACCTGTTTTGAGCTTGTACGTCATCCGCGCCGCGCCGCCCTTATCGTCAATTGTATTTATAAAAAGTATGTTCATGTGTAATTTTTTGTCATCGTTTCCGCGCTTCCATAATAAGCGAGTGGGGTCTGATAAGTACACCTTCTTTTGTTGCATCAAGTTCGTATTCGGACCAACTGGGAAGATAGCTGTCGGCGACACCCATACGCAGTACATCCGTAAAACCATTTTCCTCCAGTAGGGAAGCGAGCGATATATGATCGTACATCCATTGGTGCACCTCTCCTCCTGTTCTGAATAGCCCTATTTGCAACGCTTTGCGGATCTTCGATGGAAGCATTTTTTTGAAAAACTCACGTATCGCACGGCGCATTCTCTGTATTCTTGGGCATGTGCAGGCGGTTTTGTTCCTAAAATATACTTCGCGAAAATTTCGCGCTTCTTCGCCGATACGAGAATAGACAAACTTTTCATTTGGAAGATATTCTTGAGTTAGGAATTTCCCCATTTCTCCACCTGTGCTATTCCTAGCCAGCTGGTCGAGGAGCTCGATAGACATCCATTGATGGTCCGGCTTCGCGTTGATATTTCCAGCTGACACCTTATCAAGTTCAATAATATAATTTCTGGCGATGTCCTCAAGATCGGGAATACTCACGCGTAGGATCCCTCCAGGTCGCAATACTCGGAAACATTCTGCGATGAACTTTCTACCGTCTTCCACGGTCAAGTGTTCGAGTACATGCGAGTGGTATACCATGTCAAAACTGTTCGTTTCAAACGGAATTCCAAAACGCAGGTTGTGTGCGATAACAAGAGGATCCCGCGAAATTATATCCACGTTTGTCCATGCTGGATTGAATCGGTTTCCACAGCCTAGGTTAAGAAGCGAAGATTTCATATTTTTATTTTTTATGGGAAGCAAGTTTTTTATAAAGGCCACACAGTGGAATGAGCATTCTCTTAAGTCTCGGGTGTTTTATCTTGTTTTGTTTGTACGTCTCGAAAACATACCGGTTAGTAAAGTCATCGGACTCCTTGTCTATTTTGAACGTCTCTGGATGCACAAGAGGGAAGTTTAGCTCGCGCGTCGGCAAATCAGCCAATTTTTTATTTTCTCGCGTGGTGTGTGTGGCTCGGTCGTCAAAGCCGATATTCGATACCAAGTTCATGTACGGATTTATGCAGAGGCCGCCCGCGCTCCAGATCGCAAGAAGCCAGTGGTAATCCCACGTGTCGATGCGATCAAAAAATGCGCGGTCAAATCTTTCCATCCAGTAATTTTCCGCCTGAGTGTTGTTCAGTGCTTTGTGGAAGCCTCCTGTTCTCCTGAACTTAGGGTATGCGCGCATGTTGATGTCGTACTGCTGCCATGCCTGTCGCCACGTTGCCCAACCCCACAGGAAACAATTCTTCGAGAAGTAATATGAATTTTTCTCCTTTGCATTATCCAGGAAGCTGTCGCCGCTCATCATCATGACACGCTCATCATCTTTATATTTATTTAGCAGCTCTTCGCAAAATGAGAAGAATGACGGAGAGGGCACGCAGTCGTCTTCAAGAATTATTCCCTGCTCGACATTCTCGAAGAACCAGCTAATGCCGGAATACATCCTCATCTTGCAGCCGAGATTTTTGTCAGAATAATTTTTATGTACTTCGCACTCCCAGTCGACCTGGTCGATTATTTTTCTTGTTTCATCAACTATTTTTCTCTCATCATCATTTCTTGCGCCATCACTGATGACAAAAAGTTTTTTCGGCTGAGCCTTTTTTATCTCGTCAAAGACCCTCTGTGTCAGGTCGGGTCTGTTGAATATGGCGAACGCGATCGGGGTCTCAAGCGGTTTCATTTTGTTTCTTTTGTTATCTGTGTTCGTATGAATCGAGGGAGTCTCTTCATCATCCCAAACAGGGCTAGGTATGTGGGTGGAAAAGTTCCGTGTACCTTATAGTAATATACTTTTTCGATGAGTGCAGTCGTCACCCAGCTCATGTTGATGCTGTTGAGTTTTACCATTTCGCCGGTCGCAGCGACTTTTTCGTAGATGTGCCTATCGCTGAAGTATAGTTTTTTGATAGTGCGCTTGAGGCGCGGCACGTATTCAGTCTCCATGCCGTCATCCTCGCATATGCATTCGTCGTGCATCTCGTGATCAATAATTTCGTTCAGCAGAATTGTTCTCGGCGTGTAGATGTTTTTGAATGCTGCATATGCGCGCATATCGCAGAGCGCCCAGTCCGGATTGCAGGTGATCTCCTCTCTCTGTGCATCCGCATATCGCGTGTCCGCGAACAGTTTGTTCATTGTCTGTACAAATAGTTCAAGCTGCCGGAACTGGATCAAGCCTTTCATCATCGAGCCATTCGATTGCTCGGTGATGTCGTACGCCTCGAACTTTTGTTCCTCTCTTTTGTCGAGCGGCTCAAGTATGAGCGTATCTGAGTCGAAGTACCAGCACTTGTCGAGCTTGTGCTCCTTCATGAACTCATATAAATAAAACCATCGCACATGGCAGAACAGCTCGAACCGCGCATCCTGTTCCGTCTGCCGGTTTGCTCCGCCGATGTATATAAAATTTTTTCTGAATGTCTGCAGGTCGGCGCTCTGTTCGTAGTTTATAAATGGAATGTGGCGTATGTGCAGCGTGCGCGAATATTTTTCATTTTTCTCATCGCCAAGCAAGACGACCTCTTTGTCAGGATTGTTTCGCTGTGCCATGTCAAGCGTGTAACGCAGATATGGCGTGTCGCCGTAGTGGATAAAAATAATAGGTATTCCAGTATTCATCAGTATGTATAACTTACGCAAACGTGCAAAGGTTATAGCCGTTCGACGCGTTCGTACAAATAATCTTTTTGCACTATCTGTCCTACGAGGTGGTAGCGATTTCCAAGATGGCGTTCAATCTCAGCTCTCCGCTCAGGAGTGTGTATTTCTATCAGCAAGCGTGTCGGTCTGCAAGCATCAAGATCGAGCCCTTTGAGGACGTTCAGCTCGTATCCTTCTGTGTCCATTGTCATGAGGTCGATTTGTCTCTTCGGATGCGTTGAAAAATATTCGTCCAAAACATCGTTTAGTTTTCGTGCAGGAACTTCAATGTCCTCTGCATATATGTTTTGACCATGTTCCGCATCCTGAACCCACTCCGTGTATCCCTCGACGCCGTTTTTGATGACTGACATTTTGTCGCACGCCGTGAGGGTTATGGTTTTTTCGGAATATCCAAACGGCACCATTGCTGCGCGAACCACCACAGATCTTCTTCTGTTTTTTTGGCACGCAGCGGCTGTCGGTAGAGGCTCAATAATTATTCCGGTCCAGCCGCGGAATTTTTCCAGATAATATGTCGGATCTTGGAAATAACCGTCATTGCCGCCGACCTCGACGAAGAATCCGTTTTCTTCTGGAATTTTTTCCAGCAACGCCTCATGTGCGGTGTACGGTTTCGATAAACTCTCATTGCCGAAAAATTCCAAGAATGTGCGTTCTTGATCGGCGAATTTTATAGCAAGGTACGGCAGAATATTCCTGAACAACAGGTCTGGATGTTTGAGATATTTTTTTATTTTTTCTGGCATCGATTTAGATCTGCGCCAACCCGCACGCTCTAACGGCTATATGTCTGACAGCTGGGTGCGTTCCGAGTTTTCGCATTTCGACTGCAGAAAATCCCGACAAAAGCTGCGCCCATCCTTGCGGCGTGATGCGCCAATAGTCGCCGTATTCTTCCCCGTGCAGATCAGTCGCGCATGGTGCAGAACCTATGAACACGCCTCCGGGTTTTAGTACTTTTCTTATCTCCATGATCGCGCGAAGCGGATCCTTCGTATGCTCGAACACTTCTGTGCAAATGACAGTATCGAAGGGCTCTGCGAAATATGAGGAGAGGGCATGCAGGTCGCCTTTAACATCCGGCGTGCCTTCCTGGTTGAATGTGGTCACATCTGCAAAATGCGAACTGATCCAGCCATCGACAGCGCCGAGCTCGAGTATGCGCCCGTTCGGCTTCCAATCCAGAATAGCTTTTTGTACGAACGCACGCCTGTTGCCATCTGTATTTGCCTTGCACAATTGATAGCCGGTTTTTGAAATTATTGCGTTTATGAACGCTTTTACGGCAGCCATAATATGTGCATATTATCACGCTTACTGAAATGCTGTTTGTTTTTTAGGCCGAACACGGTAAGCTTAAGCGGTACATGAGAAATCGTCTCGGACAGTTTGCCGTCGTGTTGGATACATTCAAGAGTTGCCGAACACGGCTCCTTTTTCTCGCCATACTTGGGACATTCAGCGCGTTCTTGGACGGTCTCGGCATCAGCATCATCGTGCCGCTCCTCTCTTTTTTGTTGAACGGAGGCGGCGTGCCGACCGACCCTGTGTCCGCGATGTTCCACAAAGTATTTTTGCTGATCGGCATTCCTTTCAGTTTCAAGATCGTTTTATTTTGCACAGTCATACTGTTTTTGGTACGCGCAGGAATGCTCGCGCTGTTTTCATACCTGCGTGCGCGCATTGAGGCTAACTTTATGTACACGGAGTCGAGCGGTCTTATACGTTCAATGCTGTCTGCATCGTGGTCTTTTTTAGTTCACAAGAAGGCTGGGTATTTGCAGAACACGTCGTATTGGGATGTGCGGCAGAGTGTCGGTCTCCTAGACGCTCTGGTGCAGATCATCCAGTCGGGTACGGGTGTAGTGATCTATCTTGTTGTCGCATTTAGTATCTCTCCTACGATAACCGGCATAACACTGGTCGCGGGTATCATTCTCGTTAGTATATTGCGAACAGTGGTCAATCGCACAATGCTCATCGGTAAAGAGTACAGCGTCGTCGAGAAGCAATTTTCGCATAGTCTGATAGAGCACGTAACAGGTTTGAAATCGATAAAGTCGAGCGGTGTCGAGCATGT
>CAIMFR010000010.1 GCA_903840375.1 Candidatus Adlerbacteria bacterium | reverse complement strand
GGCGCAGGAGTAGCCTTGCCTGCCTGGGCGATGATCTTTATTGTTTTTGTTATTTTCTTTGCCATGTTTTCGGTGTTTTAGGATAGTACATCAAATGCGCTTAACTTGCAAAAAGTCCAGCTCGACCGGTGTCTCGCGACCGAACATTGATACGAGCACTTTGACCTTGCCGCGACTTTCGTCCACCTCGCCGACTTTACCGTCGAGTTCCTTGAATGGACCATCCACGATGACCACCGCGTCGCCTACTCCAAGGTCTATTGCATGTTTGACCGAGCCTTCTTTCTCCTGCATGCGGCCGAGCAGCGTGTCTACTTCGTCCTGGCGGAGCGGCACAGGGTTGACACCTGAGCCGACGAAGCCGGTCACGCGCGGAGTGTTGCGCACAACATACCAGGACTGGTCATCGACTATCATGTCGACCAGAACATAGCCCGGGTACACCTTCTCCTGTTCCTCGACGCGGCAACCGCCCTTTATCTTGATGGTGCGCTCGGTCGGCACAACCACGTTGAAAATTTTATCCGAGAGACCGAGCGACTCGATGCGCTGGCGCAGGTTGCGCGCAACGGCGTTCTCATACCCCGCGTATGTGTGGATGGCGTACCAGGCTCGCCCAACGCTTGTGTCTTGTTTTCCCATAGAAAAATATAGTTAGATTAGAGTATCTTTTGTATAAACGCCGCGAAGACGTAGTCCCACAAACCAAGGTAAAGCGCGGTCAGCAATGATATTGCAATAACAACACCGGTATACACGATTGCCTGCTGGCGTGTCGGCCACGAAACATGCTTCATTTCCGAGCGAACTTCGTTGAAATAGTTGTTCATAAAATTGGCAATTTTAAAAGCCCCTGCAGGGCCTTATATGCCAATATAATACACGAATGACGTAGGAAGTCAACGCACTGCACGGGTTGGCTATAAAAATAAAAAGTCCGACATTGGCATTTGGAATTACTTCCAAAAGAACCAATATCGGACGTGCCCAGTTTGAGACAACTAATCCCCCCATACAACAACCCCAACATTGCCGGTAACGATTCCGGCCGCATTGCCTTCATCAGTATCGATATGCAGCACAGGCTTAACGGAACTGCCGGGACTCACACGAATCCGCACTTGGCCAAAGATCAGACCACGAACTCCACCAACATGCAGCTGCACATATTGCCCGTCGTGCAAGCCCCAGTACTCTGCCGTCGCAGGCAACATGTGTATGTGCCGTTCTGCGCAGATGACCCCTTTTGTCAGCTCAACAGTCCCTGCAGACCCTTTCAGGGTGATTCCGGAAGAACCCCTAAGGTTGCCGGACTCACACACAGGAGGATCTACACCGAGGTGATATCCGTCCGTCATGGATATCTCGACTTGCGTTTCCGCTCGCGTAGGTCCGAGCACACAAACTCCGTCGATGCGACCACGAGACCCGATCAAACTTACAGCCTCGCGAGCCGCATACTGCCCCGGCTGACTAAGAATTCTCTTGTTGGCAAGTCGGTGACCCACACCAAACAATATCTCCACATCTTTCTGACACAAATGCACGTGGCGTGCTGATATTTCCACCGACACCGACAACGTGCGTTCTTCCTTTTCTCTCATCATGGAAACCTCCTCTTATCCGGGATTCATGGCGGCAATATCGAAAGAAAGCATACATACACCATCTTCGTATATCTTTCTCTTGAAGCCTAACCTCTTGAGCATCTTGAGTGCAGGCGTATTACCAATCGAGACGAACGCCCACACTCTTGGGACACCATGTTCAAACGCGTAGAGAACAAGTTGCCGAAGCATTATAGCTGTGGAACCGCAGACGTCTATCCTCCGGACTAAGCCGCAACAGATGCTGGCGTATTTCCGACATGTGTTCCGGACTAGCCACACGAATAATCGTTTCCATCTTTCACCTCTCTCCAATGCAGTGTAATGTTTCAAGCGCGATCATCGCGCATTCGTGGGCCGGTACGATCAGTACCTTCACACGAGAGTTGCTGGCCGATATGATCGTAAGATCATCGAAACGAGCAGTGTGATTTTTGTCTTCATCGAGTTGGATACCGAAGCAGTCAAGATCTCTTAGGGTAATACTCCTTACACCTGAAGAACCTTGGCCAATACCGCCGGTAAACACGACCGCATCGAGTCCTCCCATCATTGCCATGTACCTGCCGACGTATTCACGAATGCGTCCGCAAAACATCTGGAAGGCACGTGTAGCCCTCGGACTACCTTGCGCCATCGCCTTTTCAATTTCCCGCATGTCGCCGGATATTCCGGAGACACCGAGCAGGCCGCTCTTCTTGTTGATAAGCGTATCGAGCTCATCGACTGACATTCCATCACGCAGCAGGCCTATAATAATTCCCGGGTCGACAGTGCCCGAACGAGTACTCATGAGCAGTCCGTCAGATGGAGTCATTCCCATCGAGGTATTTCTCGATGTCCCGTGTTTGATGGCGCATGCGGATGAACCACCGCCAAGGTGGAGAGATACGATCTTCAATCCCCCGACTGAACGTCCAAGCGCATCTGAAGCCTTTAGAGACACATACTTGTGCGAGATTCCGTGGAATCCGAACTTTCGAACATCCAGACCGTCGTTCAGCTTCATGGGCGGCAAGCCGTAAGAACGGACATACGGCGGAATCGTGCTATGAAATGCAGTATCGAACACGGCAACATTCTTTGCGTCTGGACACATATTCAGCGCTGCGCGTATACATGCTATACCAGGCGGATTATGCAACGGAGCCAAATCAGAGAGAGCGTCGACCTCACCGATAATGGCGTCGGTCAAAACAACTGACTCAGTAAACCTTGTTCCACCGTGAACAACACGGTGCCCGACTGCGACCACATCAGCAGCGGATGCGATCAATTTCCTAGGGCCGATCAACTCCTCCACTATTGCGGCAAATGCAGTCGTATGACTCTCGCACATCATATCATTTTCCATGACTCCGTTGACACCTTTCAGAACGAGACGCGCCCCATCTTTACCAATACCTTCCACATTCACGGAAGCGAGAGACTTTGCCACCGAATCAAACACCTCAACCTTTAACGACGTCGACCCTGCGTTTACCGCAAGGATAAAACCTTTGCCGTTTAGCATGACACACTCCTATTCCAAGACTCTTTTTTCAAAGAGCGTTTCTTTTCTGCGTGCTATTCTACAACTAGAATCCAGTTAGTCAACTAGGAAAGACTCGGCTTCCCGGGCTATCGCAAGCTCCTCATTTGTCGGGATAACTAACACTTTTACTGCTGAATCACCTGAGGAAAGTACCGATGCTTCGACGAAGCCGCGCGCATCTATATTCCTTTTTTCATCAAATTTTATTCCAAGGTATTCGAGATCTTTACACACAGCACTGCGCACTAATGGAGACCCCTGACCGATGCCGCCGGTGAAAATTATCGCGTCGAGTCCGCCCATCACCGCCGTATATGCACCGATATATTTGCGAACCTGTCGGCAGAATACATCGAATGCGAGTTGAGCTCTTCCATTTCCCTCACTCATCGCCTTTTCGATAACGCGCAAGTCATTGGACATGCCGGACAATCCGAGCAGGCCGCTTTTCTTGTTTATGAGCGTATCGAGCTCATCCACCGACATGCCTTTGCGCATGAGGTGTATAAGAATTCCCGGGTCAACATCGCCTGAGCGAGTACCCATGAGAAGACCTTCCGATGGGGTTAGACCCATCGAAGTATCAACAGAACGTCCGCCGTCTATAGCACACAGAGATGCCCCATTGCCGAGATGACAGGAAATTATTTTAAGATCTTCAATCGGCTTTCCGAGAATCGCCGAGGCTTCATTTGCGACAAACTTGTGCGATGTTCCATGGAATCCATAACGACGAATATCTTCCTTCTGAG
>CAIMFR010000009.1 GCA_903840375.1 Candidatus Adlerbacteria bacterium | reverse complement strand
TTCTTGATCGGCAAGTTTGTTGAGAGCAAGCTGGAGCTTCGCGCGTTTGCCGGCCTGGTCGCGGAATTCGTCGCGCACGGCATCCTCGGTCTTATTGGTCTTTTTCAGATACTGCTCGAAGGTGAGGCCGAAGCGGGTGATGTCTTCTTTCAGTTGGTTGATGATCTTTTCCAATTCACTTTCGACGAATACTGCAGGGATGGCGACTTTGGTTTGTTCGAGCAATTTTTCGACGATCATGCCGCGGCGTTTGTCCTTTGTCTGCTGTTCCTTTTCCAGTTTTAGATTTTCGCGAAGCTTTGTTTTGAGTTCGGCAAGGTCGGCGAATTTCCCGAGCGATTGCGCAAATGCGTCGTCGAGAGCCGGGAGATCTTCTGATTTTACCTCGGAGGTCGGCGTGTTTTCAGGCGATTCAGGGCTGGTCGCCTTCGCATGTGCGCGGCGGATAGACTGGAGCGCCTCATCTACCTCGGAATCGAGAATGTCTGAAACGGTTTCGATAGCGATATCTTTGGAAACATCGCGCCAATGCTTTGGCAATTCCACGACCGGGTAAAGCGGGGTCTTGATAGTTATTTCCACCGGCGCTCCGGGCGTGAGCTTTGTGATACGAATATCGGGGCGGCCGACGACGTCGAGTTTCAGCACATCGACGAGCTCCGGATAGAAGTCGCGCATCAAGATCTCAACAGCTTCCTCCAAGATCGCCATCTCGCCGACCTTTTTCAGCACCATATCAGTCGGCACGTGGCCTTTGCGGAAGCCGGGCATCTCCGCCTCGGCAGTGATATTTTTTAAAGCCTGTTCACGGTATGGAGCAACAGTATCGAACGGTATTTCGCCGGTCAATTCGACTTCCGAATCTTGCAACTCCTTCTTAGTAAAAGTCTTGGCAATATCTTCAAATTTCATGTTGCGATGATAACAGTGAAATCAGTTTTGAGCAAGGAAAATGATTAAAACAACTCGCTATGCGTGCCTATGCGGAGAAGTGCGATCAATCTCACCGTTTCATCTTTTTCGTAGAGCAGCACGATGTCGTTTTGTACATGAATATCCCACACGTTTTGCAAGTTGCCGTGAAGTCTGTGATTTTTGTATTTTGCGGGAATATTCTCGCTGCTTTGTAAAATTGTTACCACATGCCCAAAATCGCTTTCTCTGAAATGTGGGTTTTGGCGTATTCGGCGAAAATCTTTTGCAAACCCGCGGGAAAATTCAATGGCGTACATGCTTTATCGTAGATCCCTCAACACTGCTTTCGCAGTCGAGTATTTTTTATATGCATGCGGATGCTGTTTCATATCCGCGCTGTCTGCCAAAATCCCCGCCTCAAACTCCGGCGTGAAGCCGTTTACCGTGCGTACTGGGAAGGGAATGGCTTGATGCTCGACAACCTGTGTGAGGAAAAGTTTGGTTGCGGAAGAAATATCAAGCCCAAGCCTCTTGAGTGTCATTTGCGAACGTTTCTTTAATGTCTCATCAAGTCGAATAGAAAGTGTCGTAGTCATGCTGTGACTATATCAGTAGATGTGTGACATCGCAACACACCTAAGATTACAGCTCGTTTTCTATGCACTTTTTGAAACAATCGCGCATACCAACTCTGCCGCCACTGAGTGGAGATCTTGTAACTCCCATTTTAGCGAGTTCTGAGTCAATGTCATTAGCCTGTTCAGCTGTCAATGGGGGGTGAACTCTTTTATACATCAGATTTTTTGCATAGTTATGAGCAGTCTCCACTCTGTCTCTTATTTCTTTAAGCGTCACAACACTTCCATTAACAAACTTGAGATATTTTTCGCCAGCTGTTGTAAGCGCATTCAGTTTTGTGTCAAGATCGTTGAATTTTGTGACATCATCGAATAACTCATTCACATGCTCAACAGCACTTCGCTGCTGTTCCTGTCTTTCTCCCATTTGTTTCGGTTTTTCGGCGGTTTGTGCGCGTTTCGAGCCCCACGGCACTTCGGGATTTCGGTCCTCAACGAACCTTTCGTCGGCTGATGGATCTTTTCTCTGCTGTCTTCCCGGCATGTGTGGACCTTCCATTCTCATATATAAAAATTATCTTATAGGTAACTGTATAACTATACTCCATGTATCGTGGACGTGAAGTATGTAAGGTGAGTTTCGCAACAATTTTGAAAAAGAAAAAGCCCCAAGCGCTGGTGCTCGGGGGTGTTGGTGAGGTGGAACTAAGATCGTTTTAGTAGCTTGGCGACTATCAGGCGTCGGACTCGCTGATGTGCGCACAAATCCTCCTCACGCAAAGTACATGAGGAGGATTTGTGTTGTCAGCAGTCTATCTGGTGGCTTTTATTTCTTCCCGAACTTTTTGTTGTAGAGGTCTATTCCTTCCTTTATTGCTTCCATGGCGACGGCGCGGTTCTTGAAGCCTTTTATCTCGACAGGCGAAGGCTTGCCCTTGAGTACTTTGTAGGTCTCGAAGAAATGTTGGATCTCCTTCAGCGTGTGCTTGTTTATATCGTCGAGATCTTTTACATCCTCCCAGCGTTTG
>CAIMFR010000008.1 GCA_903840375.1 Candidatus Adlerbacteria bacterium | reverse complement strand
CCCCTCGTTCTTTTCGTTTGTAAGACGATTGAAACGAGAGGGGTATTTCCTATGCACAGTGCTCTGATGCTCCATTCTTAGACCTTTATATTAAAGTGCGTTACGTCGTAGGGGTCAGAGGTCTCATCCCTTCTTCCGGGATTCTCATGCAATGGCAACAATTGCAACTGTGGTTGAGGCGGAGGTTCTGGCTGTCGTTTCCCACCATAGAGAGCCCTGCGCTTTGCCAAATAGTCGGCAACGACTTCCGGGGAAACTTGCTGCTGCTTCCTAACGCTTCGTCCGTCCGGCATCAGCCGCAGGCTGCCGATCTCATCGTAATCCGGAAGGTTGTTGGTATTTCCTCCGGCCCGGCAGCTGGCAATAAAAGCCAGAATACTGTCCTCCGGATAATATATACCACCGACATTGACCATGTTTATTTCACTGTTGACCTTGGTCATTGTGACCTCCTCTGTTCAAGTTAAGCTCCAACACAAAGTATACATGACACTCTCGAATTGTCAAGCTGACTAAAACGAACCCACCGCGCGGCTCTTGCCGCGCGGTGGGTTGTGAACTTTCTAGCAAGTTGGCTAAAACTAGCCGTTGTGATGATTCTTCATCTGATCGCGAACGCGCTCGATTGCTCGAGCCGCCGCCTCTTGACCGCCGAGCCCGAACGAGAGTCCGAAACCGAGTGCAAGTGCGACAACAACTCCGGTGAAGAGTGTCTGGAGAACACCCTGTGCGATCTGAAGCTGCTCGAGTGCCGCCATGACTGCAAAGAGCCATACAGACCAGCGAGCGACAGTGCCGGCGAAACCTGCACCAGGAACGCCTGCTGCACGAGCCGAGCCGCTCACGACACCCTGTGCAACTTCAGCGACTACAGCCGCCACAAGGAGGATAAGGACTGCGACTATCACGTTCGGGAGGAATCCCATAACTATTTGCTGAAGGAACATCGTCACCTGCACCAAGCCCATCACCTGTAGCGATGCAACGAGGAATATGACGATGATAAACCATTTGAACAGGGCTCCGATGAACATACCGGAGTCGAGTCGATACCCTGCACGTTTCACCATATCCTCAACACCCGATGCCTTGAGAGCGTGGTCAACCTTCAACGCACGGACGGCCTCCGTAATGATGCGGCCTACCAACACACCAACAAACCAACCAATGATAAGAATAATCACTGCGAACAAGAAACTTGGAAGAAAATTAACAACGCCCCACAAGAGGTTGTAGGACGACTGCTTGAGCACATCAACCCATGTCTGGACTATCATGATAAACAAAGTTAAATAAAATAATAATGAAGTACTTTCGACACAACAATTGTACTACAGCATCAGCTTGTTGCGCCAATCCAGTGTGGACAGCCGACCGACATCGTCATTTAAACTTGAGAGAGCTGTTGAACTTATTCAGCACCACTTTGTGCGGATAATCGAGAACGTCGCGCACGAGTTTGTCATTCATGTTGACACGATAGAGAAAGTCTTCGCTTGTGAGGAGTGCGTAACGAAGCTCCTTGCCTATCTCCGACTCAAGCTGGTGGATCTGTTTGCGCAAAAGCGACGCCTTCACCTTGTCGCCAACGATGAGAATGTCGAGCCGCCCGTTCCACTCGCCAGTAAAGACGCCGGAAAGCACGATGAATTTCATCAAACCTGCAGGGCGCAGTCTGCCCTGAATATCATTCGCGCGCGCCGGCGCATTTAGCAACAGATCTTGCAGTGCCGCGACGTGGGAAAAATTTCCGTTCAAATTATACTGAACTTCTTTCGCCGCACGGCGCGAACGCACGATGAGCCCTATATCCAAAAACATTGCCAGCTCATGCTTCGCCTCTTTGTCTGTGACACTTGCACGCTGTGCGGCATCTATAAGCGTGAACGATTGTCGCGGGTTGAATAAAAAAAGACGCAGCAGTTTTATGCGAGCAGTCGAACCAAAGAGTTTCTGTAATCCATCAGTCATAATCTGTCTAGCAGTCTTGCTCTGCCATTCTAGTCAAAAGTCGCACATAACGCAAAAAACCTCCCGAGGTTTCCCTTGGGAGGTTTTTCTATTGCATGCTTTGTTGAAATTATTTCAACTCTGCGCCGCATGCTGCGGCATCTCGCGCCTTTATTAATCGCAAGCGATTTATTTGAGCTCGACTTTACCGCCGGCTTTTTCTATCGCCTCTTTGATCTTGGCTGCATCCTCTTTCTTCATTCCTTCCTTGAGGACTGACGGAACCGTGTCTACGAGGTCCTTCGCTTCCTTGAGGCCGAGACCGAGAGCGTCTTTTATAGCCTTGATAACTTGAACTTTCTGCAAGCCTGCATCGGTGAGGTGGACATTGAAGGAAGACTTTTCCTCCGCTGCCTCTGCTGCTACCGGAGCCGCGACTGCGACCGCCGCTGCCGAGACACCAAACTTCGCCTCGAGAACCTTCACGAGTTCGTGGAGCTCGAGCACGGTGAGCTTGTCTATCGACTCAACGAGAGTCTTGAACTTTGCCGGCACTTCAACTGCCGCTTCTGCTGTTATTGTTTCTTCTGCCATAAATAATTTTTTACGCCTGCTCTTTTTTAGAAGCCACTTGATCTATAACGACCGCAAGCTTCTGAAGCGGGCTGTTTATAATGTGAACGAATTGAGCACGGAGTGTTTGCATGCCCGGTATTGCCGCAATGGATTTGATCATCGCCGCATCGACATACGAGCCGCCGAACACGCCGCCCGCGAAGACGAGGTGCTCCGGGAATTTCTTGACGAATACTGCCAACTCACGAGCCGGCGCGAGCTCATCTGCACCGTAAGCGACCGCTGTCTCTCCAACGAGAGTCGGCGCTGTACCGGCAAAATTAGCCTTGTCGAATGCGCGACGCATAAGCGACTTCTTCGCGACCGTGTACCCGACATCCTGTGCGCGCAACGCACGGCGCATCTCGTTCTGTTCAGCGACAGTGAGGCCGGTGAACTTCGCGAAAACAAGCGTCTTTGCATTGGACACGATGTCGCTCATCTTGCTGACTATCTCCTCCTTTTTCTGTTTGGTGATTGCCATGTGTGTAAACGTGTAAACAAAAAAACCTCTGCTGGTAAAGAGGCCTTCGACACCCGTTCTCTCGAATATTTTCCGAGAGGATTAAGAGTTTCGACCTTGGCCGGCGTCTAAGATATTGTGTCTTCGACATTACCCCGCATATGCAGGACCGACTGTCTTTGGCCTATGATGTGAGATTATCTCGGCTGGGCGACATTGTCAATCGCCTGCGGCTGAATGTTATTCTTCTCGGAAACAAACCCTAATGCCACAAAAGCCAAGACTATGATCCCGACAAACCCGAAGAAATAGTGAAAAAATGTTTTGGTGAAGTATCGCTTCATCTTGGTTTCAATTCTATCATACTGTCTTAATTTCCAGACACCTCGTCAAACCAAATTTTTTCTCCGAGGTCGGAGCGGTAGCCATTCGTCGACCAGAGTGCCAGGGCGTCATAGGTAATGCCGAGCGCCGCGCCGGAATCTTTCCATATACAGAAGCGCACATCGGTGCTATCGGTCAAGACACACGTCTCGACATGAGAAGTTCCCTGTCTCCAGAAGATCGCATATTTGTGCCATACATCATCAAACGGATACTGGATAGCATCAACGATGTCGAGGCGACCGGTGCCATCAACACAAGCTGAATTTGCAGAGCATATAGAGAATACCGGAAACAGCGAGTGAAAAGCTCCGTTCTGTGCCTTGGCGTAGACTGTGAAAGAACCTTCGGTCAGTGGGTTGGCAGCGTTCTCATGATAGGTGCGCGGAATGTCGGAGCTGTCTGCATACCCGAGGATGCAGTTGCCGCTGACGCACGGACCATTGTCGGTGTCTGTGGCTTGGATGAAATTAACAGCCGACCCGCCGAACGTGAACCATGTCGACGTGTCAAAATTATCAAGGGTGTCGGAAAAGAATCCGTGCGGAGTAAAAGGCGGCGGCGGAGTGAGGACATATATCGTCGTGGTCGCAGATGTGAGAGGTGTGGACGATGCGTCATAAACCGTGATAGTGACGGTAGATGTTGCCATGTCAGCGAGCGTCAAGGTTGTAGATGACGCAGTAGTGGTCGCCTGCGGTATTGAATTGATCGACGGAACAGAAGCCACCGTACCGGTCGGAGTCGTCCAATGAAGCGTTATTGCGGTGATTGAAACTGTACACGGATTCGCAGCGCAACCGTCTACCGAAAGAACCGGCGGTGCAGTAGATGCATCAAAAAGAATCGGCGGAACATACGGAGTTTCGGTTGCCGTTGTGTCCTGCGAAGAATCCGAATCCGTTCCTTGTTCAGGCGGTGGACTGCTGCGGTTCGCCCCACCACCTCCACCTGAATATGCAGCGACCGGCAACGTAGTTGTTGCATGCAGAACACTTGTCGAAGTAGAAGTAGCCGAGGTTGCATCTAAAATAATAGTCGTACTTGCGACTACCGCCGGGGCCGTGGAAATAACATTCTGCTGTTTATCATCCAATGCCGGCGCCTGATCATTTAGTGCCAAAGCGACTGCCGCGCCTTGATTATTTCCCATAAGTTCCCGACCTTCCGAACTGTCCACACTCGAACCATACAGCTTGTTCACTACATTGAAATTTTTTGCCGTGTTCGCAGGCGAGGCGGGATTTGAAACGGTCTGCTTCAGCACATTCGCGACGGCGGCGAGTGCGTTGGAAACAGCGGCATAGGCTGTCTTCACCACGGAGACGGTCGTCTGTGCAGTAGCAACAACACTGATGGTCATCACACTAGCAATAGGGTCGGCAACAGTGAAAAATGTCTGCTGCGCATTGTCGCTCGCCGACATATCCGGCGGGAAGAAACACGGCTCGGTGTCGGACGGCCAATCGGGTTTCAATTGATCAAGCTCGGCATCAATATCTGAAACAATTTTGTCTGACGCTCCATTTATATAAGTATCAAATTGGTGCGACACAAGCGGGTCGGAGGTGTACACCGAAAGGGCTGCATCGGCGGGAAGCGGCGCAGGGATGCCAACTTTTTTAGCGGCGGCAGTGACACCCAGGATGACCGCATCGAGGTTTGACGTAGTGTATGTTCCACCACCAGCGACGTATGAGGCAGGTGTTGCAACAGCGTAAATGCTAAGCGAACTTTTCGGCTCACCATTTGCGGTGAGATAGTCGTACATCGAGTTGGCATACAGAGCGCCCTGCGAATAGCCGAGCACAATAAGTTTGCGAGTGGTCACATCACCGGACATCTGACGCAAAGCCGCATGCAGATCGTAGTCGGACAAAGGGGCAGACATCATTTGAGAAACAGCCTCAACAATATCAGCAGCGCCGGCGAGGTGTTGAGCGTTGTAGGCAAGGGTTACTGTTAGAGGCTGACCTTTGTATGCAAACTTCAGTTTTTCCTGAAGGGAAATTCTGGCGGCATCTGCCTCCGACTTAGTAGTTGAAACCCCGTTAACAAACACAACAGTGTATCCATTCGCAGAACACGAAGCTGCATGCACAGAAACAGGAACAGACAACAACCACACAGTCACCACAACCATTCCAATCATCCGATACATTCCGTATATTTTTTTCATATCCATATTGCTTACACCACACAATCTTGTTAATTCGGCAATGATGCTAAATCGACATCGCAAGGGTTTTGCTTGTATGAACCATAACTAGAGATGAAATTAAATGCATATCCATAAGCCTGCTTTCGGTCATCCAGATTCAACACAAGATCTTCTACTTCTTTCGCCAACCTATCAACAGCCTTAGGTGTTATTTGCGCAATACAAAAATGTCCGAAAGCTTTTTTATCCGCAGCCACCTTCCACGTATCCGAATTATTAACTTTCGTCATCATTATTTGTATGCCGAGTGCATACTGCAACTCTGCTGCTCTTACTTTCGCTTCGTTCGGGTGGAGTTTGAAGATGGCGAGTTCGACATCGTCGCGGATGCCGTTGTTGTTGACATCTATACCCTCGACTGTCGCATTATTCTTCGCCACGTCAGGCGGAGGCGGAAGGTTTGTACCCATCACATCGGCGAGAGTTATCTTCTGCGAGTGAATGAAGTCGATCGCCTGCTGTGTCTTATTTCTATCCATCGCCGCCGGTATGCGATAAACAACAAGCCCGATATATAGAGCAAGCAAAACATAAAAAGGCCAGCGAACGATATGCCAAAAGGTGTGCAAAAAATGTTTCACTTTCTCCATATAAAAAATAAATAGACTTGTTACTCCCCTACTAATATCGCGAGCATATAACAAGCAGCGCAAGGTGTCCAGAAAACAAACAATCCTTACCCGGTAGGAATACATAAAAGAAGTGGGCTTCGTGTATACTAAATTTCTATGACTACACAACACACACAAAAAGTTCCTTCTATTATTTTCAAGACGCGGGTGCGGGATGAAGCAGTTGGTGGGGCGAACCCTTTCCGCTGGCATAACTTGTCGAGCGACGACATTTTCAAGGGCAAGGAGGTGATTCTCTTCGGCTTGCCCGGCGCTTTTACGCCAACATGCTCATCGACACACTTACCGGGATATGAAGCGAAGTACGATGAGTTCATCAAGCTCGGTATCGATACGGTCATTTGTCTGTCGGTGAATGACGCCTTCACCATGTTCCAGTGGGCGAAAAATCTCGATGTGAAAAATATTTTCATGCTGCCGGACGGCAATGCGGACTTTACTCGCATGATGGGAATGCTGGTGAAAAAAGAAAATCTCGGCTTCGGCTATCGTTCGTGGCGATACAGCATGCATGTAAAGGACGGCTCTATACAAAAAATGTTCGTCGAACCGGGGCTCTCCGACAATTGCACCGATGACCCGTTCCAAGTATCCGATGCGGATACGATGCTTGCCTATCTCAAGACCGAACTCGGAACGAAAAAATAGTTCGGCCGTTCTTTCGCGTTAACGTATGAACAACCCCATCCTATAAAAAGGAGGGGGTTGTTCTAAAAAATCGAACTCAAAAACTTTAGCTCTAACTTTGGACTTTTTACTTACTGATGAGCTGTGACGTACGCTCTTGTTACCGGACCGAAGTAGCCTGATGCAGGAATTATACCTACACTCTTTTGGAATTTTATAAGCGCGACTCTGGTTGCCGGACCGAATGTCTTTGTTTCCTTACCGGGCGAGCCTGCACCCATCTTCGCTACCGTGAATCCGCGTGTGTTGAGGTACACCTGGAGATTCTTCACGTCTGCACTGACCGAGCCGGCGGTCAAGTTTTTCTTGAATGTCATCACCACCTCCGGTGGTGTATATACGGGCACATTAGGAGTGTTTATTGCCGGCATGGTCGTAGTAGTTGGGAACGTGATCGGTGTGGCAACAATTCCCACACTGCCACCACCACTTCCGCCGCTCATGATACCTCCACCGCCGCCGCCGGAATTATTACAGGCTGCGCCAACGGTGACAGTCACCGTAACCGGTGTTGCCTTTGACGATGAGATAGCAAGTGTCGAATTGGAAGGACCGCAAACGAAACTGGATGTGATGTACTGAACATCGGTAGACATCGAGAGCGTCCGCTTGTCTGCCGATGTCACATTGATGTTTCCACCGCTGGACAACGTCACCGTGAATGTACTGCTGTCGACGGCGATAGTGTCGAGGCTCGCGCCACTCACCGTGAGATTGACACCACCTGAATTAATGACGGTATTAGAATCAAGAGTTACGTCGTTGGATGCGAGCGCAAGTGCAGGCACCAGCAACAGTATCCCGATTCCCGCCCGTGAAAGTGCGCGTATCATATCAGAGATAGGTTAGTAATAATGCGCACTTACTATCGAACCGCCCAGAAGTTGAGAGAGGTGGCTGTCATGCTATTCACAGCAGTACCGATACCGTCGTTTAAAATTCCAACGGTGATAGCGCCACCGGCTGCCGTAGTGGATGCGTACTGAATGATGAAGTTAGTTTGCAGGGAGCTTGTTGCTTGGACAAACACACGATCACCGGCTCGCAGACCGGTTGCATTGGCACAAGTCACTGCTTGCGTGGTCGACGCATTGAACGATCCGACCGCCGCTATATTGCAGTACCCCGTCACAATGCCGCTTATCGTACCGTCAGCAGAATCGCCTCCAACTATAAGTTTGCTTGTGCTTGCAGTAGTACCAACTGTAAGCGACGTGCCGACCGATGCCGAGGAGTCGAGGGTTACGGCACCAGTTACCTCAACTGTGCTGAGCGTCGTTGCGCCTGTAACATTAAGCGTCGTGCCGACTGTCGCTGCACCGCTCATTGTAACTAAACCGGTCAATGTCGACGCGCCTGTCACACTAAGTGTGCCGTCTGTCTGAATATTCGTACTAATAGTCGTTGCCGCAGCAACCACTGCCGCACCGACGGTCAGACTCGCCCCGATGGACAAAATCGCAAGAACCAAAAACCGCACCTTGCTTCGTATATATGACATATCGTTAAAGTTACTAAATAGAGAGCCCCCGACGAACAAGGCTACACACCTAGCCTGGTGTCTAGTATATCGCGCGAGTTACCATGCGATTTTATTTATTTGTGTGGTTTGTGGATAACCACGAGAGGTTCCTGAGAATTTTCAACCCTTTCAAACTGGGGGAAATATTTACCTCTGCGATTTATTCCTACACTAAAATCTAGAATGCGATTTTTTCTGTTTGCAGTTGACTGACTGCCAGAGTATTACCTATTGCCGTGGCGGTTTTGATCGCAACATCGTATTCTGCTTTTGCTTCCGTGGTGCGAGACGTGTCACGATAGAGACGCGCCAGCAAAACTTGTAGGTCGAGAGCTGTCGGATTCTTCGCTATTCCCTCTTTCAAAATATCTTCCGCCGCCGACGTGCCTTGTTTGTAGTGCGCAGAATAGAGCTCAAAGAGTGAGCGGTAGAGATTGGTATCTGCCGGATTTATGGCTATTGCCTTTTGGTAGTATGTTTCAGACTGCGAATATTCTTTCAAATAAATCTCATAAAGATTGCCAAGATTTGCAAAGGCAACTTCACCCTGCGGTGCAAGTTTAGTAGCATAAATCCACACTTCCTCTGCACCTGCATAATCAGACAACATCTGCCTGTCGAGACCGAGATTGATCCAGTCCTGATAGGATGCAGGATTTTTCCTGAGATCATCTACCGCCACACTTATATCCTTGAGTAGTTGCGTGTATGCAGCGGCATCGAGGTCTGGAGTTGTTGCAGGAATGGCACGATCGAGGTTTGGCATTGGTACAGTTGGCGCGACGGTAGCGCTATCTTGCGGTAGCATATGCACCGAACCTCCTTGTATGCCCGTGGTCGATCCACCGAGACTATTCACCGTAACAGATGACAAGGCTTCGGGTGTTTGTTTATGCGAAACACGCCCAAACCACAACACAGCAATAGATGCGATAATAGCCAGCCCAAGTACGACAAATATAGTTGTTTTGTATTTCTCCATACGATCATGGTACACCTCGAGACTAGTTTAGGGCAAGCTGCCACAAAGAGAATAAACATACATTCAGCAAATTTTTAAACTGAAATCGCGCATATAGAAACGCAAAAGCCCCTCCTTTCGGAGGGGCTTTTGCTGTCCTTTGTTTAAGTCAGGGGCTTAAACGGCTGGGCGTAGATTACTTGGTAAGAGTCCAAGCGTTCGTACCTGCAGACGGGAGACCCGGAACCTGATACCCGTTGGTCCAGTCAATATTCGTCGTAGCCGCTGTTGTCGTTGTCGACAATGGAGACCAGATGAAGTTGTGGTAATTAGCATTGCTAATCATACCGCTTGTGGTTGCCATAAGCTGACCAAGGTAGTCAGGATATGAAGCATCACCAATGAGCTTGGTCGTCACCGAACCAGCTGAGCCTGTAGTACCAGCGTTCTGGACTACATCGCCTACCACCTTGAAGTAGTAAGCCTGACCTGCAGGGATAGTGAGGATCGTGTCGAGAGTAACGGTGTTATTGCCGCCGCTCACCAGTGTGGCAAGTGCATTGCCGCCGCTGTTCAACAGACCCGATGTGTATCCTGCGACTGCGCTCGAAAGTGCAGCGTCGGTGTACGCATAGACCTTGAGGTTCGTGACCGAGGTGGTGCCGTTAGCGGTCGAAACCGAAGAGGTTGCGACGTTAATGACCATCTGATCAAGTGCCAAGTTGCCAGTCGAGTTAGCGCTGATGGTGAATCCGAAGAGCTGCTGACCAGTCTGAGCAATAAGAGCGGTTGTCGACGGTGCGAGAACTGCAATCGTCGGGAACGTGTTGAAGACACGAACTCCTGCAACTGCTGTAGAGCCGGAACCGTCAACTTCTATACCAGAACCAACACCAGTACCCTGTGTGTTCTTGCTGCCGGTCGCACCATTGATATCAATGTTGACAGCCAAGTAAGCGCCTGGGTGGCTAGGCTGCGATACACCTTGTGTTGCAAGGTTACCCTTGACGGTGATAACAAGATCGCCGTCTTTCGGAACCGTGACAACCGACGTAAGAGTCGATGTTGCACTGCGGTTTGCACCAGTGAACGTTGCAGTACCGATCTGGACATTGTTTGCCCAGAGGGAAACCTGCGTCAAGTCAGCTGCCGTAGAAGACGCGAAGGATGCTGTGTTCAACGCACCCAGATTGAGTCCAATCTTGGTAAGATTGATTGCATCATTCGTAGCGTGAAACTTGTACACACCGAGCGTTACACCTGTTGAGCCTGCTGCTGCGATTGTGTACGCAGGGCTGGACGGATCGAGTGTAACTGCGAGCGTCGCGGAAGCGACAGTCATTGTGCCGGAAGATCCTGCGGTTGAAGCAACCGTGACAGACTGACCTGATGTCATACCTGTAGCAGTGAAGCCTGAGGCGAGGACGCTCCAGACATAGGTGCCTGTTGCAGCCGAGGAAACATTACACTTGAATGTAAGGTTTGTGACAGTTCCCTTCGGGATGATAAGAGAATTATCAAGCGTGAAGGTGTTGGACGAGGCGCTTGCTGCAAGCGATGACGGAACATTGCTGCCAGTGTTCAACTGTTTGCCAGTCGCATCGTAGAGAGCACAGGATGACAAGCTTGCGACCGCACCTGTGGTGCCGCCGACAGTCAATGTCATCGGGATCGAATTGAGGCGGACATCCTCGCCGGACTGTGAAGCATCAAGCTGCACGTTGGCGAAGGTCATACCCTGACCGCCCGCGACCATGTTCTGCGAAGCTGGCGTTGATGAGAGCGTGACGGAAAGCGCTGCCGCCTTGATCGTCATGGTGTTCATCGTGAAGTTAGCTACGCCAACCGAAACGGTGTTACCCGAGGTCTGGCCAGTCGGGCTTGTCCATGCTGAAGGCGTGGTGGAAGCCGCGATCGTCACGTTGTTCGCCACCGTCGAAGGAATGGTTCCCTTGATAGTGTAGACATGGCGGCCGACCGGGAATGTGACGGAGTCAGAGAAAGTAACGGACTGCTCTGTACCGGAGACTGCAACACCGTTCTGCGGACCTGCAACAACCGCACCATTCTCGTCAACGATAGAAACGTTGGTGAGGAGGCTGATTGAAGCAGCACCAGTGCTGTAGTCGAAGTAGAAGATCTGACCGGAAACTGATACCGGCTCACCAACGAAGTTAGTCACGAAGCCACCGAGCGGCTGGTTCGAGAGGTTGATCGCAATGTTCTGCGCCGGAACCTCTGTTGCCTTGCCGATCGTGGACACCGTACCAGCCTGGATGGTGGTTGTGTAACCACTGAACCAAGGAGTGTATGTGCCGGACGGAGCAACGCCGTAGCCATACAACTGACCAACGAAGTACACATCGGTGACTTTGTCGACAGTGAATATAGCAGTGCGGGATGCTGCGTTGGAACCGATGATATCACCCTGGATGTATGCATCAACAGAGTTACCCTTGGCGATCAAGATGCCAGCCGGGACAACTGTGGTGAAGTATTTTCCTGTCGAGTCAACTGTCGTCGGGTAAGTGACGCCGTTGATGTTGGTAACGACATTGGCAAGGTCAGCCGAGCTGACAGAGCCTGTCTGACGCCAACTGATCGACTGGAGTTTGAGATCCTCGCCAGAACCTGCAGTGAAGCGGATGCCTGAGAAGCGGACATTCGTATCGCCGATGTTCTTGGTCTGGTTTGAACCCGGGTCAAACGAAGAAGTCGTGGTTGAGACCGAGCCTATCGTGAGCGTTTCGTTCACCGTGTGCATTGCGCCAACAATCGGGAGCGAACCGGTTACGGTTGCTGACGTGTTGAGGGCAACGACTGAGAACGAAGCGATTTCACCGCCGTGGTTACCCTGTGTTGCGCGGTTTGCAGCAACAGTGAAGGTGCGCGACGTGCCGCGAGCGATAGTTACCGGCTGGCCGATGATCGCCTGGTGGTTGCTGTTCAACACGTGCGAGATGCCTACCTGGAGGCCGGTCGTCATGTCAATAAGCTCCACACCGGAGAAGGCGACGTCCATAGCAGAGCCTGTTCGCTGCACGGTGACGCTGTTGAGGACAACATCGCCATCAGTGCCTGCCGTCACCGTGAAGTTGGTGAACGAAATGCGAGATGCGCTGTACGGAAGAAGACCATTGGCTGGCTGTGCTGCCGGGTTCACCGTAAGACCGGTGCCTGCCGGAGCAGTGTTGGTTGTGGTGGTTGTAGTTGTCGTGTTGGTTGTGGTGGTTGTAGTCGTGTAAAGCGAATTAAGCTTTGCACGGGTCAATGCACCGACATAACCGGCTACAGGTGAAAGGCCGTATTTCGTCTGGAATTTCATAACTGCCGCCTTGGTCGCTGGACCGAAGGTAGAAGTCTCCATACCAGGAGAGCCGGCGCCTGTGGAAGCAACCATCGTTCCTGAATCCTTGTTCAAGAACTTCTGAAGTGCTAAGACATCCGCACCCTTTGAACCAACTGTGAGGTTGGTAGACCACGTGTAAGAACCAGTGCCCGTCGTACCAATTGTGGTGGTAACGGTGGTCGGCTGGCCATTGAGAGACGCGGAGACGTTGTTGATCGTCGCCTGGTCTGCACCGAACGATGAGAGCAACGACAAGATCGACTGGATCTGCGTCTGGCTCAATGCTGCTGCACGTACCGGCATCGTTGCTCCGAGCGAAAGCGCGAAAGCAAGGGCGACACCAGCTGTGACTGCGATGAGTCGAGAATAGCTGTGGGTAATATTCATAATTTAAACTAAATCGAACAACTAGTAATGCTAGTAATCTACTTGTTAATCGAACGACACATTCTACCCTGTACCACTCATACGCACCCGTTCCTATTAAAGGAACGAGCACACTTAGTGGCACGTTTGGTAGCAAGAAGGAGATGAGGAATTTCAGCCGTAACTTCCATCACTGGACAAGGAGTTTCAGAAGTATGTTGTTGTCAACGAGCAAGCGCCTACAATATGGACGCTTAGCGACAAGTATACGCTAAGTAAACGCCCTTAAATAACGCCTTGTGGATATCCAGCGTATGGCCGGACACTGCGGTAAAGAGTACACGATATACACTAAGCGGGCAAGTAGATGCTCCAACGCCGCTCACCCGTCTTTTTGATGAGTCCCTTCTGCAAAAGGACAGCTAATTCCCTCTGTATTGTCTTTTCGCCACATTCGTGGACAACCGCAGATATGTCCTTTATGGACAAACCGTTGCTTTTCTTAACACACTCAAGAATCTTCATTGCCCTGTCCGTGTATTCATCATCTGACCGACCTGAAGAACTTGCTGTCTTTTTGTCTGTTTTAAGCTGTCTTTGACCCTGTCCTTTAGAGTCCCTTACCTGCCAGTTGGGGTCCGTTACCAACCCCAACCCGTGGAAGTGCGAGGACAGAAGCGGCTGCGGCTCTGTGCGTGTGGCAACCTCGGCCACCGAGAAATCTTCAGTTGTTACGAATGGCGAAATATGCACGCTCGATGAAAACTTTTCCGCGAGAGCCTCGCACTCATGAACGAGCAGTGACGTGTTTTCTTTACTGATACTGCAGTTGGTTCCCGCGAGGCGAATTGCGGAAAGTAGCGCGAACAGATCTGCAAGCACCTCCGCCGCATCAATATTCCCTGCAGCAAAGTACGCGACCGCTCGGGGTATGCCGGCAGAGGAAAGTGCAAGCTCTCGGACATCATCCGCAGCGGCGTCGTGCACACGCTGCGCCAACACCGAGAACACATGAGCGATGCGTTCCGCCTTGAGGTAACAGAAATACCAATCCTTTCGTCCTTTAAAAAGTACTGATGACACCGCTGTTTTATGAAATGGTGATGGTGTATCGGACATGGTGTGTCTTTCACATGTCCTTTATAGAGTCCATTACTTTTGTAGGACATCTAAAAGACCTGTGTCCTTCAGTATAGACTAGCGCAGTGAGGAAACAAAATTATTTTTTGATTTCCGAGCGTTGTGATCACAGACAATGTAATAGGGTAATACTCCAAACGCAAAAAATATTCTGATTAGTGATAGAATATACAGACATGGCACGGAAAAAAGAAGAAACACTGAGCGAAAAGATAGTTCGCAGCACGACGGGCGGTTTGCCCGACGCTACCAAGCGCGCGATCGTCGGGATCGTTCTGTGTATCGTCGGGATATTCCTGATACTTGCCGCATTCGGTGCGGCCGGCGTCGCAGGCACTGATGCATACCATTTGTTCGCCTACCTGCTCGGCATCGGATACTTCCTGCTTCCAATCCTCTTTTTGATCCTTGCTTGGAACACACTGCATGAAAAAGAAGTGCCGGGCACAGCTCCTATTAAGATAATTTCGAGCATTATTTTTATAATTGCAGGACTTGGATTCGTAGACATCGTCGCGAAAGGCGGTGGATATATCGGGGGACTTATATCGCACCCGATAGTACATTTCTTCGATATATACGCCGCGCTTATTATTCTTGGCGGACTTTCGCTCATCTCCCTTTTAATACTCCTTGAGGGGCGGATTCCTCTTGAGGTATTTGCATCTATCGGCCGAGCTATCGGGGCAGGATCGCGCTCTGTTGCAAGAATGATCACCGGCACGAGGGTTACGGGCGAGCTGCCCGCAGAAGCCGAAGTACAAGCAGGTGAAGACACCACAGGCGAGGACACACAAGACGATGATAGCGAGTGCGATGAAGATATAGCCCTTGCGCGCCAGTCCGCATCTGAAGATCGCGCCGAGTCTAATCGCAATATAAAAGCGCAAAATGCCGCCGCAAAATTGAAGAGTCTCCTGGGGCAATACGTTCCTCCACCACTTTCATTGCTCGAACATGATAAAGGTCGCCCGGGTGTCGGCGACATAAAAGCGAATGCGAACATCATAAAACGTACGCTGGCAAACTTCGGCATCGTTGTAGAACTCGACGAGATATCCATCGGACCGTCGGTTACCCGATATGCCATCAAACCGGCTGAGGGCGTCAGACTACAAAAAATAGTATCGCTACAGACAAACCTCGAACTCGCGCTTGCCGCACACCCTGTGCGCATCGAAGCACCCATTCCGGGCAAGTCGCTTGTCGGAATAGAAGTGCCGAATTCCGCAAAGGTAACGGTCGGCCTCGGCACATTGCTGCAAGTGCCGGAGTTTGCAAGTTCGCCGAAACCGCTTCTCATGGCTATCGGCCGAGATATTGTCGGAGGGTCGCATTTCGGCAATGTTGCAAAGATGCCACACCTCCTCATCGCCGGCGCGACTGGTTCAGGTAAATCCGTCACCATCCACACCATCATCAATTCCCTACTCTATCGTTGTGGGCCGCAACAGCTCCGCTTCCTGATGATCGACCCGAAACGCGTCGAACTCACCCTCTACAACCGTCTGCCGCACCTCCTCTCGCCTGTTATCACCGACCCGAAGCGCGCTATCATGGCGTTGCGCTGGGCAGGCCGCGAAATGGAGCGCCGATACACTGTCCTTGAGGAGAACCATGTGCGCGACATTGAGTCCTATCATCAGAACATCTTGACGCCGGCATTGGAAAAATTGCGCAAAGGCGGCGAACCTGAAGAGGGCGAACCGGTGCCTGAGGGGATGCCGTACATTATAATAATCATCGACGAGCTGGCCGACATCATGCAGACGTACCCGCGCGAACTCGAAGCAGCCGTCGTACGCCTGGCACAGATGAGCCGCGCTGTCGGCATACACCTCATATTGTCCACCCAGCGCCCGAGCGTAAACGTCATTACCGGCCTCATCAAGGCGAACATTCCTGCACGTCTCGCGTTGCAGGTGGCGTCGCAGATAGATTCGCGCACCATCCTTGACCAGGGCGGCGCGGAAAAACTGCTCGGTGCGGGCGACATGCTCTACCTCGGCGGTGATATGAGCAAGCCTATCCGCCTGCAGAGCGCGTTCATCGGCGAGGCGGAGGTTAAGAAGGTCACCGACTTCATCGTGAAAAATAACGAAGCCGAACTTCCTGTGGACATTGGCGCGCCGGCCCCCGGTGTCACCAGCATTTCGTTAGACGATGACAGTAATGGCGGCGGACTCGATGGAGACGTCGATGATGACATGTACAAAGCGGCGCGAGAAGCGGTCATCAGCGCAGGAAAGGCGTCGACATCATACCTCCAGCGAAAACTACGCATCGGCTACTCGCGCGCAGCACGTATCATCGATATCCTTGAAGAACGCGGAGTCATTGGCCCTGCTGACGGTGCGAAACCTCGCGATATATTGGAAAGAGACTCTGAAACGCCGATGAAACCGTCTGACACTGATGATGAAACAGCAACGGAGTTCTAAAAAGATCATAATTGTCGTCATTCTGCTCCTTGTCGTACTCGGCTACGGCTCATTTGAAGCGCGCAAACTGCTCGAAGGGCCGGAGATCGTCATCACTTCGCCAATCGACGGCAGCGCCATAGCGTCAACGACAGTCACAATCATCGGCACGGCAAAAAATATTTCATTCCTCACAATAGACGATGCGCCTGCATTCACCGACCAAGCCGGCAATTTTTCCCTCACCCTTTCCCCGCCGCCTGGATACACGACTCTCACCGTAGCGGCCGCCGACCGATTCGGAAGACGCGCATCTAAGTCGGTTTCAATTACTGTTTTGGATCAAAATCACAACTAAGGTTTCTGCACGCAGAAAGGATACCTGTCTAGGTTTGCATCCATATAAAAGCTGATATACTTTCGCCATGATAAAAGAAACTAAGGTGAAAGTTGCTAAAGAAAAAGTGGTTAGCGGACAATCCGGCGTACGCGATATGAGTGCCATCGACGCGGCTATTCGCGAAATAAAAACAAAATTCGGCGATGAATCTATCATGAAGCTCGGCGATGCGCCGCGAGTCGACATCGATGCTATTCCCTCCGGCTCAATCGGGCTCGACTGGGCACTCGGCATCGGCGGCTACCCCCGCGGACGCATTCTCGAGATCTTTGGACCGGAATCATCCGGCAAGACCACACTTTCGCTCCACGCAATCGCTGAAGCTCAGAAAAAAGGCGGTATCTGCGCATTTATCGACGCGGAACACGCGCTCGACCCGGAGTATGCCAGGAAGATCGGCGTCAAACTCGACGAATTACTCATCTCGCAGCCGGACACCGGTGAGCAGGCGCTCGAGATAGTCGAGTCACTCGTGCGTTCCGGCAAGATCGACATCATCGTCATCGATTCTGTTGCCGCTCTCACGCCAAGGGACGAGATCGAGGGAGACATGGGCGCAATGCACGTCGGCAAACAGGCACGCCTCATGTCGCAGGCACTTCGCAAACTGACCGCTATCACCGCCAAGTCCAAAACTATCGTCATTTTCATTAACCAGATCCGCATGCAAATAGGCATGATGTTCGGCAACCCGGAGACCACGCCGGGAGGCAAAGCGCTCAAATTTTACACATCGGTGCGCCTCGACATACGCCGAATTGCTCAGATAAAAAAAGGAGAAGAAGTCGTAGGCGGGCGGCATCGAATCAAAGTTGTGAAGAATAAAATCGCCGCACCGTTCCGCAAAGTCGAATTCGATCTCCTCTACAATGAAGGAATCTCGCGCGAGGGTGAACTGCTCGCGCTCGGCGAAGGCATGGGGCTAGTGAAGAAAAGTGGCAGCTCATATTCATACGGCGAGGAAAAACTAGGCCGCGGCTATGACGCATCACGCACCTACCTGCGAGAAAATAAACCTGTTGCAACAAAACTCCTCAGCGAGATTAAAAAAGGATTGCTGGAAAACACCACAGGAAAAGCCGGAGGCGGAAGCAGCGAAGCAGATGCGGACTAAATAAAAACGAATAAGAAAGAAAAAAGGCCGGCAAGTAAAAACTTGTCAGCCTTTTCGAAAATTTAGCCCACATCACCCGGATCTATAAACTCAACCTTCTGCTCCTCCTCGCCGACAACTCCTGCCGGAGGGTCATCCAATTCCTCAAGCGCATCGGGTTGCAAGTCTGGCGGCAGAATCGCCACCGTAAACCCCTTCTCGGTCATCATCTTGATCACTTCTGCCACCGTCGTCGCAGGCGGCAGATCTGCCAGATATAGCGCCCCACCGCGACAGGTACGATTGATCACCTTTTTACGAGCCATTTAAATCTCCTCCAATAACACGATCTGCGAACCAACCTACCATAAAACGCATAAACCACCTATGCACTAAAAAGTTTATCTCCTTCAAAATCTCGGTCGCACAGACCAAATGTAGGAAGTCCCATCTCACGATACTCCATTCCTGTTTGTTACACCCGCGCACTACCCGACAACAAAAGGCATTGGTTGTCTATTTTGCATTCGCAATACATCTATAGAAAGAGAAGCGACGGCCGCCGCGCCGACAACCAACGCAAGCTGCACTACAAACTTAGTTTGAAGCAGTGCTGTAGCGGTAAATGTCGCAATACTTGGGAGCCCTCCCTGCATCGCGGACATGAAATTACTCGTCACGTGCGAAAGCGATACGAACGCCGCGATGCCAACCACAGACAGCACCAGTGTATACATTTTCAACATGAAAGGACTGGTAGCGCGGCGCACCGCGTAAATAACCACCACACTCGCCATCACTTTTTGTTCTATCTTGCTCATACTTTCAATTGATAACTAAATAGTTGTGCTTATAGTTTCGTATATTCTACGAAACTCCTGTTTCGCCCTATGAACACGAGTCTTGACGGCACCGACTGTCACGCCTTCCGTGTGCGCGATCTCCTCCTGCGTCTTGCCGTCGATAAAGAAATGCGTAAGCACGCGCGCGAACGATTCCGGCATGCGTGAGAGAACCGAGACTATCTCATCGGTCAATTCCTTCTTCTCGAACTGGCGTAGCTGCTTGTCCGGCAAAAGCTCCATGATCTCCGGCTCAATATCCATGCGATATGTTCCCTCTCGCTTGCGCTTTGCGTAGTGCGTAAGCGCAGTGTTTATGAGTATGCGATACCCCCATGAGGAGAAACTCGCACCCTCCTGCTTTTTGAATTTCGCGGCGTTGAGATAGATCTTGGTGAATGCTTCCTGAACCACATCCGATGCCTCTTCCTCGCTATGGACTATGCCCTGTGCCTTGCGCAAGAATGGCGCTTCGTATTTTCGTACGATCTCAGCAAAGAGGTGCGGATGCATGACCGACGCGGCAAGAACCTCCTCGTCGGATCGTTCGGCCGACATGCCGGCCACGACTTCTTCGATAGCAAGCGATAAATATTCCCTTTCCATAGCCACAGAATATACCATGTGCGGTTCATTTACTACAACAACTGACGCAGTAAAAAGGTTGCCAACTCACAGTTTCTGGTCTACCATGCACAAATGCTTGAATACAACGAGATCTTGCCAAAAAAGGTTATTTTGCTCGACGGACAGCCATACGAAGTACTCGATGCACATGTCTTCCGCAAACAACAGCGCAAGCCTGTAAACCAGACGAAGCTTCGCCACTTGATAACCGGCAAAGTGACCGAGCAGGCATTCCATCAGTCCGAAAAGGCGGAGGAGGCTGAACTTTCAACAAAGAGTGTTAAATATTTGTATACGAACAGGGGTGAGTTCTGGTTCTGCTCGCAGGAAAATCCGGCAGACCGTTTCGAGCTCAGCTCAGATCTCATCGGCACAGCCGGTCAATTTCTCAAGCCGAACACGATCGTCGACGCCCTCATATTTGATGAAAAAATAATCTCCATACGCATTCCGATAAAAGTGGAGCTTCTCGTCAAAGAGGCTCCGCCTGCTGTCCGTGGAAACACTTCGCAAGGTGGCACGAAACAGATCACACTCGAGACCGGCGCGACAGTGAATGCTCCGCTTTTCGTAAACGAAGGTGATATTGTTCGTATAAACACCGAACTCGGCACATACGTCGAGCGCGTTGATAAGAAATAAACTATCGAACGATGTACGGAATGAGTGCCATGAAGCGGGCGCGTTTGACTGCCTCGGCTAGCGCGCGCTGGTTGGCGGCGGAAAGACCGGTGCGGCGGCGCGCCATTATCTTGCCATGCGGGTTGATGAACTTTTTGAGCGTCTCGACGTCTTTGTAGTCGATATGCTGGAAATGTGCGACGTAAGTATCTGTTTTCATAAAAATAATTTGATTAAAATGGTATGTCGTCCGTGTTGATGTCCTCCTGAGGATATTCGATCACATCCTCTTTCGGCGACTTCTGCTCGGCTGCCCCGCCGTGCGATGCTGACGAATTGCCTGCAGAATATCCTTGCGAGCCGGCAGACGAACCACCTGCTGCGCGCGGACCGAACTGCACATAGTCGGAGACTATCTCTGTGCGATACTGCTTCGCACCATCTTTCTCCCATGTGCGAGTCTGAATGCGGCCTTCTACCAAGACAGGGCTGCCCTTCTTGCAATACTGCGACACGATATCTGCTTGCTTGCCGAATACGACAATGTTGTGGAAGTCGACTTGTTCCTGCTTCGTGCCGTCGGTCTTTTTGAAGACGCGATTGGTAGCTATCGAGAATGATGCAACCTGCCCGCCGGACGGCAACGAGCGCAACTCGGGGTCGCGTGTAAGATTGCCGTAGAGAAATGCTTTGTTGAGGTACATATGCTAATTATGCCACAAGTGCTTCGATCGACTTGTTAAGGTCTACATCGGATACTTCTCCACCCTTCTCCGCCTCGACGAGAGGCTTGTGAAGAGTCTCGCCTTCCAAACGGTTGGAAGAAAATACCGTGCGGCGCGGCGCGACTGAAATATCCTCGCGCACCGTCTCGATGAGAAGGAAGCGAAGGATGTCTCGCATCGATCGAATAGCTACTCCTATTGCAGGAATTGCACTACGGTCGACAGCAAATTTGACGACTCCAAAGTATGCTTCGTTGAACTTCTCGTGTTTGCCGGTCTCGGCGCGCTCAACAGTATACGCGAGAGTCATTTTCTGCGGGAAACGCTCGGAAATGATCTCAGCGCCGCCAAGCGTCGCGCGAACCTTTTCAACAACAGCAGCAACGCCATCCTCCGGGATAGACGGTGCGATGTGAAAAGCGATCTCGTATACCGGGAGGCCCTTCTCTACTATTTTCGCTTGGGATAAAGCCTCGGATTTAACCTCGGCCTGCGATATTTCTGTCATGCGAATATCCTAGCATAGTCCGAAAAAAGCGCAACTTTTCAGATTCCGAATACCTTTTTGGCATTGGCGACGACTTGCGCTGACATTTCTTCTTGAGAAACTTTTCTGAGTAACGCGAGCTTGGTGACAACTTCCTCGACATATGCCGGTTCATTGCGACGTCCGCGGTGTTCTGCAGGAGCGGCAAATGGCGAATCGGTCTCAGACAAGATCTTATCCATCGGAGTTGCGATTATCGACTCGTCATACATGTCGGTAAAAGTGATCGGCCCGGGAAATGACAAATAACAACCGAGCGCGAGACACTTGCGAGCAAGCTCTGCTGTGCCGGTGAAAAAGTGCATGATCACCTGCAAACCATCGCTATTTTCTCGTTTATACTGCTCAACCATCGGCAAAAGATCTTCGTGCGCGTCGCGGCAATGTATCATCATCGGTTTTTTTACCTTTATCGAAAGCTCGATCTGCGGCCGCAAAATATCCGTCTGTGTTTTCTTTGCGCGTTCCTTATCGGCTTCTGCGATGCGGAAATAATCGAGCCCACACTCACCTATCGCGACGACTTTCGGGTCTTTCGCGAGCTCGGCGAACGCATCCTCATCAAACACTCCACCATGGCTGTCGGTAGGATGCAGCCCAACAGATACCCAAAGAAAATCATGCTGCCGAGCCAATTCAACCGCCACCTGACTACTAGCCAAATCTGTCCCCACAACAACAGCGCCCATCTTTTTTTCCACCATGCGCGCCAAAACAGCATCTCTATCAGCATCAAACTGCGCGAATTGAATGTGACAATGCGTATCAAACAATTTCAGATCCATACATGAACAGGATACTACAATATTCAAAAAAAATACCGCCTGGAAATAGATCCAGGCGGGAGATATAGGTATTTGCGAAACAATTGCCAGTCATTTTTTCAGCTTAATTTAAGCTGGCTAGCAAGAAGATGAAACTCCTTTACCGTGAAATACGCATCCGGATCGTATTCCTCCAACTGCTGCTCCAGAAACAACACATCAGAACTTATCACCCTCTCACTTCAAGTTACATACACAACTACTCCGCGGACTACTATACCTACATATGTAGGATAATCAATATAGCCATCAGTTATCCGTGCACACTTTTCATTTCCTAGGGAATAAAGTTTCCGGTTTTTTATTGGTGCGTACTGCTTCTTTTATTTTCTCTGCTGTTTTTGGAAGAAATGGAGTGAGGAAGTGGCCAATGCGATACAGCTCTTTTGCCATGTCAGCTATGAGTTTTTTTCCTGCCTCTAGGTCGGTCTTCACCAGCTTGAACGGCTCTGTCTGCGTTATCATTTGGTCGAGTGCTTGAACACGCGAAAAAATGATATCGAATGCGCGATTTATCTCAAACTTCTCAAATGCCTCGACGTACTCCGGCGGCAACTCCACCAGCTCCGGAACGTCTACTTTTTCCAAATGCGTCTCTGCCAATTTCATCACGCGTGCGGCAAGATTACCAAGCCCATTGGCAAGATTGGCGTTGTAAACTTCCTTGAAACTTTCCGGCGTAACATCGCCATCCTCGAATGGCGTGACGTGGCGCGCGAGATAGTAGCGCACCGCCTCCGCGCCATATTCTGTAAGCAAATCCTGCGAATCTATAACATTGCCGAGCGTTTTCGACATTTTCTTTCCGCCGGAGAGGATAAGGCCGTGCACCATGAGTGACTTTGGCAACGGAAGCCCCGCAGACATAAGCATGCCCGGCCAAATGGCGGCATGGAATCGCAAAATATCTTTGCCAATAACATGCACGTCTGCCGGCCAGAATGTTTTGAAAAGTTCGTCGTTGCGACCGTAGCCGAGCGCCGTGATGTAATTGGATAATGCGTCGCACCAGACATACATCACCTGCGAATCATCTCCCGGCACTGGTATGCCGAGCCCTTTCGGCCAGTCAGCTTTGCGTGGTCTAGAAAAACTCACGTCATCCAAGCCTTCCTTGTCGATAAAGGAGAGTATTTCATTTTTTCTACTCTGCGGGAAAATATGCAGTTCATCGCTCGCGATCTTTTCCCGCAACTGTTGCGCGTACCGCGAAAGGCGGAAGAAATAATTTTCCTCTTTCACAAACTCCGGTGCAGTGGCATGGTCCGGACACTTTCCGTCGACGAGATCTTTCTCCGTGACGAATGCTTCGTGTCCGACACAATACAAACCTTCGTACGATTTTTTATAGATATCGCCGGAATCAACCAATTTTTGCCAGAGCGCCTGCGCGCCGGGCCAATGCGCCTTCCGGTCGGTCGTGCGAATGAACTGGTCGTTGGAAATATCGAGCTCTGTATAGAGATTTTTGAAAATGCTGGCAATGCCATCGAGAAACTCAAGCGGTTCCTTCCCGACTGCACGAGCGGAATTGACCATCTTCTGTGTGTTCTCATCGAGACCGGAGAGAAGATACGTACTATCACCGACCAAACGATGGTAGCGCGCCAGACAGTCGCTCAACACCACCGTGTACGCGTGCCCCATGTGCGGCTTCGCGTTGGGGTAGAAGATTGGCGTGGTAATGTAAAATTTTTTCTCGTTGGACATATCGGAATCCTACCTAGCTTTTCATTCCGTAGTCAACCCCCTCTGAGCAAGCACACGAGCTTTTTCACGGCTAATGTCAGAAACATATTCCTGTATCGCTCCGGCGATCGGCACGGAAAGAAGTACACCGAGAAAACCTACCATTTTTAATCCGACAATGAGCGAAAGTATGACGAGAAGCGGCGGCACGCCGACGATCTTTTTAACGACGAGCGGATAGATGAGATGTGCCTCGAATTGCTGCACTATCAGGTAAAGTCCGGCGACCAAAAGTGCAAGCGTCGTGCCGCCGCTTCCGAAAGCGACAACAATGGCCGGGATTGCGGCCATAAATTGCCCGAATACAGGAATGAGTTCGAATACAGCGGCTATTGCGGCGAGCAAAAGCGCATTTGGCACGCCGAGGATCACGAGGCCGAGATAGAGTAAAATACTCACGAGCGCCGCGAGCACCAGCTGACCCTGCATCCACTTGCCTATTTTTTCCTGCGAGCGTTTCCATAGATGGAGCACGTATGCTTCCTTTCCGACCGGTGTCACGATGCGCAAGAAATCTTCAACGCCCGTCTCCTGCACTGAAAAGTAAATCGCAAAAACGACGATAAGCACAAATGAATACAGTCCGCCGAAAAATGCCGAAAGTGTAGTGAATACGCCGCCCGTTGTGTTGGCGATGGTAGTGGAAATATTTCGCAAAAGATCGGAGGATGAGATGGTGTCTGACACATTGCCCCACGGCAAAAGCCCGTGCGTAACATCTGAAATGTTAAATGAAGTTAGAGCACTAGGAAGTCGGGAAAGAAATGTGGATGCATCATTAAGAAGCGGCGGAATAAAGAACACCAGAGTGCCGAAAAATACGATGCCGGTGAGCGCGTAGATGCTGGTAACCGCGAATACACGCGAGATCTTGGCGCGACGCATCAGCACGCGCACACCAGGTTCCATCGACGATGCGATTACCACGGCGGTCAAAACGATCAACACGATGTCGCGCAAGAACCACAATACAGTCATGAGCAAAAGGAAAAGTATGGTGCGGATTATGCTCCCAGATGTGATGTTGACCGTAATATTCCTGTCGTTCATATTCACATCCTAACACAACCGCCGCAAAATATGTGCGAGCCTATATGTTTATTATTAAACTTTTATCTTTTCTGAAAACAACTTGGCGAGTTCTGCCGCCGACACACGCTCCTGCTGCCCGGTGTCGCGATCACGTACGGTAACTGTGCCGTTTTCCAATGTATCGAAGTCGACCGTGACGCACCACGGCGTGCCTATCTCGTCCTGCCTACGATAGCGTTTGCCGATGTTGCCGTTGTCGTCCCACATTATCTGCGGGATTTCTTTTTTGAGAGCGATGTAGATTTCGCGAGCTTTTGCCACCAACTCCGGTTTGTTTTTGAGCAATGGAAAAACGGCAGCTTTAACCGGTGCGACTGACGGCTTCAATTTGAGATATACGCGCTTCTCACCTCCCAGCTCATCCTCTGTATATGCGGACGCGAGCACGGCGAGCACGGCGCGGTCGACACCAAATGACGGCTCTATGACGTGCGGCACGAACGACTCCTCACCCTCGTCCGAATATCTAAGATGCTGTCCTGACCCTTTTTCATGCGCAGATAGATCGTAATCGGTGCGATACGCCAAACCATATAATTCTTTACGGCCAAACGGAAAATCGAATTCGAAATCTATCGTGCGTTTGCTGTAAAACGCACGGTCTTCCTGCAAAACTTCAAGCTCGTGCACCTGCGCCTTTGGAATACCGATCGCGGCATTGAACTCATGCACGGCAGCGCGCCATTCCTCAAACTTCGCCTCCCATTCGCTCGGCCGAATGAAATATTCGATCTCCATCTGTTCGAACTCGCGCACGCGAAAGATAAAATCGCGAGGTGCTATCTCATTGCGGAAAGCCTTGCCCACCTGCCCGATACCAAACGGAAGTTTTGGGTGGAAAGAATCCATGACATTCTTAAAATTAACAAAGATGCCGCCGGCTGTTTCCGGTCGAAGATACGACACACTCGACTCGTCCTCCGTCGCGCCGATATGCGTCTTGAACATCATGTTGAATTGCCTAGACGCGCCAAGCTTCGCACCACAGTCCGGACAAGATTGAATACCATTTTCCCCAACCTCTATTTGGTCGGCGCGAAAACGGCGCTTGCATTTTTCGCATTCGACAAGTGGGTCGGAAAAACCTGATACGTGTCCGCTTGCTTCCCACACTTTCGGACTCATGAGTATCGCAGCATCTATGCCATACATATCATCGCGACCTTCGACGAAGAGTCGCCACCATGTATTTTTTATATTATTTTTGAGCGCGACGCCGAGCGGCCCGTAATCCCACGTGCCCGCAAGCCCGCCGTATATTTCAGACCCTTGGTATATGAACCCGCGACGCTTGCACAGCGACACTATTTTTTCCATCAAATCATTCCCCTGTTCCATATCGACATAGTACACTGATTTTTTATTTTTTACAGCAAGGCAAAACATCCACTAATTTCGCATATGCGAAATTAGTGGATAAAAACAACCCTCCGAAAAATAGGAGGGTTTAGTGAGTTACCGATGCGGGAAACCTTCAAAGCCTTGCGAGCAGTGCCGGCAATTCTTCCATAGACTCGATAATGTGATCCGGATTTGCAGACTCGAGCCTCGCCCTGTCGTTGTATCCCCCGAGAATTGCAACAGCGATGAACCCCGCTTCCTTTGCTGCCGAGATACCCGCAAAGGTGTCGTCGACATACACAGATAGTCTGGGAGAGATACCGAAATATTTTGAACAGTCGAGCAGCGCTGCGGCCTTGTCTACAGCATTTGTCGTGACCTTGTCGATAAGATGCTCGATCTTAAGCGAACTAACGCCGACATTTGTCACGCTCTGCGGCACGCCGTATTTCCGATAGAAGACCATGAAGTCGTTGCTATTGAGCTGTATTTCCGCAAGATATATTTCTATGGGTGGAGGTACTATGCCACAACTCCGGAAGACTGAGCATAACGCCTCATACGCCTGTGGACCGCTGTCGACCAGCGTGCCCATCCCAATCGAAGACAGCCAAACGAATACTTGTCATTGCGAACTCCTGTTTTCATTTTGTTCTGCCAAAAAGACAATACTTCAATACTTTTAATACACAAGAGGGCTTTATCGCCGCATCTAAAAAAGTAAAAGCCCTCCATGGTTAGGAGGGCCACAACAGCTTGAAAAGCTCACCGATGCAGGACATAGAATCCGTCCGGCCATTCGTATTGAGACGGAACAGGATACTCTCCTATTTGCCATCCGTCGTGCCACTTTGCACTCACGGTGCATATGACACCACCCACTTCCACATATCCGAAGACTGTGAATCCGTCGTCCACCAACGGCACAGGATCATCTTCGTCCCCTTCTTTATATGCGGACATGCTAATGACGGGGAGAGCGTACTGAAACTGCCCGAGCGTCACTTCATACTTTCCACACGGTTTTCCTGTGCCGAGCGCGAGCATGATCGGAGGATCATGTGACGGACCCGTCAACCGGCTTATATTCAGTGACATAGCATCGACAGGTTCCTCAGTGACACCGAAAAGGAGCGTCTTGAACCTGTCGTTAATGTCAGTGATGGGAGCGATCTCTTTGCCCCCATACCAATCAGCGACCTTGAAACGGCCTATTGCTTGAACTGCAACAGTGCCGACAGGCTCAAGACTTGCCGCGACCAACTCCGGAACAGGTACGGGATCATCTTTCCTTAGAGAAACTAACATGGTTTCCTCCCATGAATACTGCCATTGCAAGCCTACATGATTCCTACTCTTTGTCGATAGATGGAAAAACGATTACTTCCCCACGACTTTTTCCATGCCTGATAGAAAATTAGTATCCGATGAGGAAAGGTCTGTGGTCAGCACATTGGCCGACGCCTGAACTTGGACTTGCGCGAAACGATCCTCGCCGGACAAAGTTGTCAGGCCGGTAAGCGTAACCGAATTACCTATCTGCGAAGAGCTTGGCGAGAGGGATAGCTGGAACGATGATGATTGAGCCTGCGAACTGTAACCAACCCCTGCGCCAAAATTACCGATATTCCATGTGACTGTCCGACTCGATGCGTCGTAACTGATGCCATTGCCGGCAGTTGTAGTGACAAAATTCACATACGGCGGCAACACTGTCGAAACTGTTGTATTCGCGACCGCGTTTGAGGAATTTTTTACCGTCCACACGACAGAATATGTCGTCGGCTGTTCTGCAACTGGCGGCATCGGACCGCTGTTAACGAACGGACCGGAAAAGTGCACAGCTTTCGCATCGACGGAAACTGCTGATGCAAATTGAACCTCTGTAGACGCCGCGGAAGATACTTGTTCCGGCACATTGGTTTCGCTTTGCCGCGTTCCTTTAATGGTCAACCCGAGCTCTGCCGTCGGATTCATGTACACGACTCCGCTGGCACCAGGGACAAGCGGCGAGAAGGAGAATGAGAGCGTGCCCGTTTCTCCCGGCGCTATCTGTGCAAAGTTTTGTTCCTGATCCTTTGACCATGTCAGGGTTGAATCGGACGACTGGTAAAACCCGTTCGCGGAAGTAACTGTGCTTTTATCCACTATCGGACCAGTTAGAGACAGAACAATACTCACATCGGAAACAGAATCCGGCAAATTGTTTTTCCATGTGATCGTCCCTGTGACCGGCTCGCCGGGTTGCGCAGATACGGTTTTACCTGTCTGACTATCGACGGTGAGTATTGCGGTGATAAACGGCTGACGCACGATCGTGGTGTACGGCACGACAAGGATAGGCAGTGCGATAGTCGTATCAGTGGACGCAATACCTGTGCCTGCGATGAATCGGAATACTTTACTGTCGCCGTCCTGTCCGTCCACCGAACCCGTAAGATGTAATGTTCGTGATGCGCCTGGTGCAAGAGTGCCGAGCCTCCACAACGTATTACCCGCCTCTGCGAGAGGAGTCGAGCTCTCCACCGTATAGCCGAACGGATACTGACCCTGTATCGCAACACCTTGCAAGGTAGTTGTGAGATTGCTCTGCACAACAACATCGATCGGGAAAGTCTGTCCGGAAATAGCCTCTGTCGGCGCGTTGACCGTTATGGAAATGGGTGATGATCCTATCGCGAAAGAAACATCCGCCGTTTTTTGGAAGATCGCATTCGAACCCACAACACTGTACTCGAGTGTCGCAGTGATCTTCTGCTGTGTTCCCTCCTGCCCGTAGAAAACGGCACTCGCCGTGCGTTTCAACTGTTCGCCGGAGGCGATAGTGCCGATACTCTGTCGTACGTGCGCAAGCACATTGTTCTGAGCATCGCGCGTACCGCTCGGGTAGTCGATGATCAGGTCGACCAGCTGGAGTGGTGCTGGATTTCTGTTGCCTATAATGACGTCGAATGATGCCTCTTTGCCGCTGTCCACAAGCGAAGGCATCACAACCTGCATATCTATGTTCTGCGGCGAAATGGTATTTCCTCCCGCGAAAAAGAGATACGCAGCAACAGCAAGAGCTGCCAAGAAAAAGACAACTGAACCTATAAAGAATTTTGTTGCAAATGAACGATGCTTTTTTGCCATAGATCGTGGTAGTTGCGAAAGCAATTTTTGTTCCGGTTCTGCGCCTGAAGTTGTCGGAGGATTACCACCTTCCCATTGCACGGGCACGTTTTCTTTGGGTTGCGGTAGCGGCGTGCGCTTTTTTATATCGAACACAGGCGAACCTATGCGCGCGTAAAGTTTCATCTTCAGTCGGTCAACAATATCCCGCTTCTCGAACGCCATACGTAGAGTATAACACCTTAAAAAGACAATCCAACAAGATCACAGTCCCGTCTCAGCAATAGCATTGTTAATGGTTATTATTAGGAGCGAACGTGATCCCACTGCCTGCAAAATTACATCTTCGGAAAAGGAATCATCCGAGAGAAACGGGGTAAGGGTGTTGGTATGCGGAATGTAGCCGAGATGGTGGAGAATGCGCAACACGAGCAGACACTCGGAGGCTTCAACATTTTCTACAGAGTCTGCATTGGAAATATGATCAAACCCCGCAGTCACGGATGCGAACAATTCGCCCATCGGCATTTCACCATGAATGAGGCGTAATAATAATCGCGCGACACGTGCTATCGCTTGAACGTTCTGCACCGATGACGGCGAACATTCCCGCAACATGACATAGTCACGCGAGACGCGCTCGACACCAGTCAGCTTCCATTCATGTCGACCACGCACAAGAGAAAATCGCGCACGAGTGAGCGGTTCAAGCCCGTAGCGCAATTTCGATCGCCAAAGCCGCGCGCTCCGCGCCGACACGCGTACCAGCCCGAGTTCGTCGGTGAGAATGGCAACTTGCGTGTTAGCCTCCCCCACTCCGCGCTTCCACAGCACAATGCCGTTGGTAACAAAAATCTTGTGCATTTACTTCTCCAAAGCGATCACAACCGGGAATTGCAGACTTTGTGCTGTGGCTTCTTCCGAAGAAACGTTGACCGACAGTTTTGCCAAGCCGGTTTCTTTTATTAGGACTTCTTTTTGTTTTTTGAAAAATGCTTCGCCTTCTTTGTTGGTGGTTATGGTGATCGACGGACGCGCATCTATGGTGAGTTTTTCTTTTTTGCGGAAGTCTTGGATCTGACGGACGATGTCGCGCACCGTTCCCTCCTCTTTCAACTCCGGAGTGATACTAGTGTCGAGGCGCATATCCGCATCATCGGTGAACTCTATATTTTTTATATTTACTTCATCTTTTATGAGCGCGAGCAATTCCAACTCGCTTGCTAGGTCAATAGTGCGCGGCAGGTAAAGCGCCGCGAGCGGCTGGCGAACCTTTATATTCGCACGTTCACGCAAGTCGAGCGCTTGCGACACGGTGGCGCGCGTATGCTTCATTTTCTCAAGCAATACCGCATCGGCGAGGAACTCCCACGAGTCCGGCCACACATCGAGATGAACACTCTCCATGTCTCCGCCGACGCCGCGGTACACATTTTCCGCGAGGAACGGCATCAGCGGAGCTGTAAGTTTTGCCAACGCGATCAGCACATCGTGCTGCGTCGCAAGTGCGAACTGCTTGTCCTCCGTGTCAGTCTTCACCCGCGCGCGCGAACGGCGCAAGTACCAAGTCGAATAATCATCGACGAACTCGCGCAAGACGCGGCACACGCTCGGCGTATTGAACGCATCCATCCCCTGTGTGGTCTGTAACGCAACGTCGGCGAGCCGTGCGCGAATCCACCGATCGAGCACATGAGGACTGTCCGAACTCCGCACCTTTCCGCTGTAACTCGCTTTGTATAATTCATAAAACTTGTATGAATTCCAGATCATGCCGACAACGCGGTTGTGCACCTCGCGAACATCTTCGTCTTTGAACTGGAGATCCTCCGCCTGCATCACGACGCTGCCCATCAAATGAAACCTGAATGCGTCCGCACCGAAGCGATCCATGAGAAGCATCGGGTCGGTATAATTCCCTTTCGACTTCGATATCTTCGCACCATCAGACGCAAGCAACGTACCCGTCGAGACCACAGTGTTGAATGCTCGTTTGTTAAAAAGCAGAATGCCGAGCGCGTGCATATAATAGAACCACGTGCGCGTCTGTGCGATGTACTCCGCAATAAAGTCGCCCGGATACCCTTTCGGTGCGAGTCCGAACCAGCGAATAGGATTGATCGTTTTTTTGTTCTTCGGATAACCAGCAGAGGCGAACGGCATCGCGCCGGACTCCACCCAGCAGTCTATAACTTCCGGAATGCGTTCGTACGCGCGCCCCGCTTTGTCAAAAAGTGTTACTGCATCAATGTACGGGCGATGGAGGTCGAGCTCGAAGTTTGCATTATGAGGGAAGGATGCGAATGAAAGAGGCTTCACTTGGCCGCGAGTAAGAAATCCGCCGTGCTGTACGCGATCTTCCATACACTCTCCAATACTCTGTCGCGACGCAACAGCATTGAGAAGCCAACCCGGACATTCGTGCGTCACGATAAGAATATTTTTGCCGGAGTATCGTTTGTCTATTTCGAATAGAAATGCGCCCACGCGGCGACGAATGTCGGTGAATGTTTCCGCGCCCTCGATCGCACGCTTGGTGAACTGCTCGAGCGGTGCGTCGAAATATTTATCCCACTCATCGAATGTTTTGCCTTCGAGGATACCGACACCCATCTCACGCAACCTTTCATCTACCATCATCGCGGAGTCAGTGAGCCCGAGAACTTTTTGCGCAATATAAGCAGTCTCGCGTGTACGCACCAACGGCGAATGTACGATAAGATCGATCGGCCCATGTTTCTTCAACCACTCAGCGCTTGTGCGAGCCTGTTCCTTACCTGTCTCTGTGAGATGATTGGTCACATCACCTTTCGTTTCAAAAATATCTTTCAGGTTCGCCTGCGCCTCGCCATGCCGCATGACAAAATATGTATTGCCGGAATGTTTCGTCTTTACAAGCAGTTCGTCGAGCGAGCCGACGACCATCAACCCGTCACCACCCTTCTCTTTCCATATAGGCAACGGCGATGCCCAAAAACGGTTGCGCGAAATGGTCCAGTCCGGCGCAGTTTCGACATTGTGTTTGAAGCGCCCGTGCTTGAGATGTTCCGGTACCCACGTGATCTTTTCATTCTCGGCGAGCATACGGCTCTTCACTTTCTGGATGTTGATAAACCACGACACAACCGCATTGTAGATGAGCGGTGTGCCACAGCGGTAGCAGTGCGGATATGAGTGTGAATGCGGCGCGCGTCCGAACAAAATACCGCGTTTCTCCAAGTCTTCTTTGATAAACTTGCTTCCGGCTTTGAGATATAGTCCGCGCAGAAATTCCGGCACGAGGTCGGTGTAATTGCCGTTCGGTAAGAGGAGCTGCACCATCGGCAACCCTTCTTTTTTACCAACAGCAAAGTCGTCTTCGCCATACATCGGCGCGATATGTACAACCCCAGTGCCGTCTTCTGTCGATACGAAATCCGCTCCGACGACAACGTATTTTTTGCCCTTCGTGTTCGCGATTGCCGGCACCGTATAAAGAGGCTCATACTCCGCGCCAATGAGTTCTTTGCCGAGGAATTCGGACACGACGTCGGACACGACGTCGGGGAAAACTTCCTTCTGAAAAGGTCCTCGGTTCTCGCCAACACCGACCGAAGACGGTCGGCTTGACGCCAGACCATTTTCAGAAGGAAGTTTTTCCACGCCGCCGCCGCCACCAAACACAGCGCTCACCCTCTCCTTCGCCACCATCAAATATTCATCACCTTTCTGCACCAACACATACGGGATAGTGGGGTTGACCGCAAGTGCGACGTTGCCGGGCAAAGTCCATGGCGTCGTCGTCCACGCTAGAATGTATGCGTTCGCCGGAATGCCGCGCTTCTCCTGATTTTTCATCTTGAACTTCACCGTGACAGCTTCCTCAGTGATCATCTTGTATGTGTTGTCCATCGCGATCTCCGCCTTGGCAAGAGGTGTCTCGCAGTGTACGCAGTACATCAAAACTTTCTTGCCTTCGTACAAAAGTTTTTTCCCGTTGAGCCGTTTCAACGTCCACCACACGCTCTCGATGTACGAGTTGTCCATCGTCTTATATGAATTTTTGAAATCAACCCAGCGACCGACGCGGCTGACATATTTTTCCCAATCGTCGACGAACTTAAGCACCGACGCGCGCGCAGCTTCGTTAAATGTGTCGACGCCGATCTTCTCGATGTCTTTTTTAGTTTTGAGATTGAGCTGCTTTTCTATGAGACTCTCAACCGGCAAACCGTGGCAATCCCACCCCCATTTGCGTGGCACGCGAAAACCGCGCATCGTCTTGTAGCGCGGCACAACATCTTTGATGACCGATGCCAACAGAGAACCGGTGTGCGGCAAACCTGTAGCGAAAGGCGGCCCATCGTAGAAGACAAAATCACCCTTAGGTGCATCTTTAGTCAAAGACTTCTCGAAGATCTTCTCTTTTATCCAAAAGGCCAGAGTCTCCTCCTCGCGCAAGGCTACCTCGCCTTTTTCAACAACTTTCTCAGGTTCTGCCATATATGAAGAATGTACCACAAATCCGGCTCGCTGCCATATAAAAAAATACCGCAGGTGGTCCTAAGACCTACCTGCGGGCAATTTGATTAGTTGTGTTCTCCATAGAGATATGCGCACGGACCTCGATAACTTCCACGACCTCTCCATCGCGCGCCTGCACTTGGAGAGAAATACTTTTCACCGCAACCCTGCCGTCGTGCATGCTGTGGAAAACGGTCTGCCTACGAAACATGAAAACCTCCTGATGTATGTTGTACGTTCAGGAATACATTAAACGAAATACATTTTTTGTCAATACGTCTACATTTCCTCCGGGACCGGAATACCAAGAGTGTTTAAACCTTGCAGTAAAGTTTTTTCCACCGCTTCTGCCAAGAGAAGTCCGTATTGCGGATGTTCGCCACCAATAATTCGCTCTGCCGCGTACCATGCATTAAATGCTGACGCGAGTTCAGTGAGATATGTAGTTATATGGTGCGGTTCGAGTTCTTTAGCGGCGCGTTCGAGTATTTCCGGGAAATGAAGGAGGGTGCGTTCGAGGATGTGGCGAGCGGCGGCAGAAACAGAGGGATCTTCCTCCGAGTAGTCGGTACCTGTTGAAAAATGGGTAGGACTTGGCCTAGCGGCCCGGAGCGCACATTTTTCGGCAGATACCGACTGCTCGGAGGTGTCTGTCTCGATCCCAGCATCTTTCGCCATTTTTATCAGAGACAATGCACGCACGTGTGCATACTGTAGATATGGCCCGGAGTCGCCCTCGAGCGACAATGCTTTCTGTGAATCGAAAATAATATCCTTGCCGCTCCCCTGTTTGAGCACGGCATATTTGATAGCTCCGACCGCTATCGCCTGCGCAACACCATCCGCATCCGCCAACTTCCTATCCTTCATTTTTTCTTTTGCGGCATCTGCCAAGTCTGCAAGTAGCGATTCGCCGGTGATGACATTACCTCTGCGCGACGACATTTTTCCGGCAGCGAAACGCATCATACCGTGCGATACATGTTTAGTCTTGCGGGCAATGTCCGGGAATATCATCGACATCGCCTTGAGCGCGACCGTGAAATAATCATTCTGCTCGCTCGCAGTGACGATGATAGACTCATCGAGGCCCGGCTCCGCGGCAAACTTCGCCTTATTTAATCCAAGCTCTTTCGCTTCGTACGTCGGCAAGCCGCGCGATGTGATAAACACGCGAGTGTGCAAACCGTACTTTTCTCCCGGAAAGACTATCGCACCGTCGCTTTCTTCGAACACACCTTTCTGCAAAAATTCGCGCACGATCTTCTCGCCGTCGCGGCCCTCGGTACCTTCAAAAAAATAATAGTCGAAATGCGTTCCAAGTGTTTTGTAGATCTCCTCGAAATGTTCCAAACTCCACGCACGACCCTTCGCATACAAATCGTTCAACTCGGCGTCGGAGCGGTCGAACACTTTTTTATTTATCGCGTCGATCTCCGCCTTCGCGTCCGCATTGTCGTCATACGCCGTTGCGCCGGCAACATACGCTCCGCCGAGAAATGCAGACTTTACCTCGAGTGAATTGCTCTCTTGCGGAAGATGTGCGACATCGCGCTGTATTCCCCACAGAGCTTTCGCCACATGCAGCCCGACGTCACCCTGCCAGCACGCACTCACAACTTTTGCACCAGATACCTCTAACACGCGAGCGATGGACTCGCCGATGGCATTGCTCATCAAGTGTCCGATATGAAAAGCCTTGAAAGGATTCGGGTCAGTATATTCGACCATCACCTTTTTCCCGTCATATAAATTATTTTTACCCCAAGCGTCGTCGGTCGCAGCGCGCGAAACTTCCGCGACTCGTGCCTCGTGCGAAAGCGTAAAATTGATGAACCCAGCGCCGGCAACTTCTGTTTTTTCAATGAATGACAAGGCTGGCAAAGATTCTGCATTTGCAAAGGTCCTCGGTTCTCCCAGCTCGCCGGCAATCGCCCGGTCGGCAAGGCTAGGCCAGACCATTTGCAAACGCAGAATCTTTGCCAACTCCTCCGCCACCTCGCGAGGATTTTTCTTCAGCATCTTTCCGGCGATCAAAGCCGCGTTCGTGGAATAATCCCCGTGAGCCATGTCCCCCGGTCGCTCCACGACAAATGAAGTGTCGCCAACACCAAAACTCTCGAGCGCCTTCTTAACCGCCTGTTCAATATCATCTCGGATCATATACACACAGTAACAGAAAGAGCGACGCAGAAAAAGCGACTTACAGTGTCACGCTGGACAACGTGGGCGTGGAGCTGCTCTCCACCACATCGAATGATATTCTGCCGATGAGCTGCCCGCTTGCCGTTTCCACATCGCAGCGCCACTGGCCGGCTTCCAATTTTGTCTTCGTCGTGAAGCCGCGATACCCTTGCGCGCGACCACCGCTTATCGGGAATTGCACATGCGCGACGGTTATCCAATCACCGGTCGTCGGATAGAAATATTCCCATCGCTGATATATCGGAGTGAAAAGCTCCGCAGGTGCGAACACGGCGCTGAAGCACGTCGCACTCTCGCCCGTAGCCCAGGTGTACGTGGCGCTCGTATCGCGCCAGAAGATATACCACGGAGACGGCTCAAGTGTGGCAGAATAATTTCCATCCGCGGTGCGCGTGACTGTATGATAGATCCCGATGGATTTCAGTGAGAGCGGAACCGGCGGAATTATGTTGGTGAAGTAGAGCACGTTGAACAGTGCGAAGATGAGGAGCACGATTCCGGACACTTCATATAATTTTCTGTGAGCGCCTGGCTGCCCACGCAAAACCACTCGATAAAGCATACGCAGAAAAAGCGCGATAAAAACTAGGCTCGCCGCACCACTTATCAGAAACACTTGCGTGCCTATCGTATGCATGACAAACGTCGGCACCGCCATGACTAGATATGTCAGCAATAGGAAATAATAGACCGCAACGTTAAACCGCAACTGCCCGTATTTAGTTTTCAGATATTCATTCCCCAATGCGAATGCCGCAAGGAATCCGATGAATACCAAGTCGCCGCCGAGCGTTCCGCTTTTGCCGTAGAGAATGAGAAGATTGTTCGCCAGACCGCCGAAACAGAACTGCATGATGAGAAGCGTCCACATCGGGGCGATCATCGCACCACCCTCCGCAGTCACATTCTTTTCATGAATGTTGAGCAGAACAATGAGCGCTCCGACGATGAAGAGATACGACACGAGCAGAATATTGTCTGCAATACTGTCCGGCCGTTTTGCGAGAAATAGGTCAAAAATAAAGCCGCCAATAGCCGCGACGAGTAATAAAGGCCGCTCATATTTCTGCCAGAAATTAGAGATTAGTTCTTTTATCATAGACATGCATAAATTGTACATCGGTTAGATGCTTTTTTATACAACAGCCCGTGATTATAGCAACTACCTCGGCAATGGATACTTTTTGCAGAATGTTTTTATTTCTTTGCGGATTTTTTGGAGGTTTTTGTTTTTCGCTATTTCTTTTTTGAAGTTTTCGAGGTAAATGCTTCGCTCCTTCATATCGGTCGGCAAGCGGTACGGTTCTGTTTCTGCTAACGCTTCTGCTATCCACTTACCCACCTGCTTCATCTCTTTTTCCTTCATGCCACGCGTGGTAAGTGCCGGAGTACCTAAACGCAGTCCGCTCGGGAAGAGCGCGGTGCTCGGATCTTTCGGGATCGTATTTTTATTCACCGTCATGCCGGCAACTTCGAGCACCTCGCTCCCGAGGATACCACCACCTGCGCCGAGCGTCGGCACGAGGTCGATAAGCATGAGATGATTTTCCGTGCCGTCTGCTACCAGTTTCAATCCGTGTCGCTTGAGACTGTCGGCGAGCGCTTTTGCATTTTTCACGATCTGTTTGCCGTAGGAACGAAACTGCGCAGTGCTAGCTTCCTTGAGCGCGATTGCGATGGCCGCTGTCTGATGATCATGCGGTCCGCCCTGCAACCCGGGAATTATTGCCTTGTCTATTTTCTTCGACAGGTCGACATCTTTCGCAAGACCTTTATCAGTAACCATGATTATTCCACCGCGCGGCCCGCGCAAAGTTTTGTGCGTCGTGGTGGTAATGATGTGCGCATATGGCGCAGGATTCGGATGTGCACCCGCGACTATGAGCCCCGCGACATGCGCGATATCCGCCGCCAAATATGCACCGACGCTGTCGGCAACTTCCGCAAATTTGTCGTATTCGTACATAAACGGATATGCCGTCGCTCCGGCCCAGATAAGTTTCGGCTTATGCTCCTTCGCGAGCGCCCACACTTCGTCCATGTCGATGCGTCCGTCTTCCTTTACATGATAAGGCACGCTTTTGTAGAACGTCGCCGTCGCAGAATATTTCCACCCATGCGTCAGATGTCCACCGTCGGGCAAATTTAATCCCATCACCGTGTCGCCCGGGTTGCATGTCGCGAGATACACCGCGAGGTTGGCCGGGCTGCCGGAGTATGGCTGAACATTCGCATGTGCCACGCCGAAAAGTTTTTTCGTGCGCTCGATCGCCAACAATTCTACTTGGTCGACAAACTCGTTGCCGCCGTAGTATCGCTTGCCTGCGTACCCTTCAGAATATTTGTTTGTGAGAATACTGCCCATCGCCTCCATCACTGCCTGCGATGTGTAATTTTCCGACGGTATCAATTCCAACCCGTCTTCCTGGCGCTTCTTCTCCGCGAGAATTAAGTCGTATATTTTCTTGTCCTCTTTCTGAATGTGGTCGTACTTTTGCATGGTAAAAATCGTTAAGGCAAATAAAGGAAAATTGTGCGCAACTTAGATCATAAAAGTAAAATAAATTATCCGTGCAGCTTTTTATTATATCCGCCGATTACGGTAAGCTCGGCTTTTATCGGCGGATGCGGATCGTAGTTGTTGAGCTGTACAAACTCCGGCTTGAACGTGTCGAGAGAATTAAACGGCTGCGTGAAGGAAATGGTTGGAAACGCCTTCGGCTCGCGCGAGAGCTGCTCCTCCGCCTGCTCCTTGTGATTGCCATAAATATGCACATCGCCAAATG
>CAIMFR010000007.1 GCA_903840375.1 Candidatus Adlerbacteria bacterium | reverse complement strand
TCATACTCTTTGTCGGACGGTAATACAAGTCTCGCTCCGCCCCGCTAAAAGCGGGGCGGAGCGAGAAAATCTTTCTACTTTGGATGTTGTGTTTATTTATTGCACATACCTTTGTCACACATGCCACCACCTCCCATACCGCACATGCCGCAAGCGTGGCAGTCGAGCTTTATAGAAATTGCCAATACACCGAGTACGAGCGCGCTCCAGAACCACATCGGGGCAGGGAGAGTGAGAGCTGCACCATTCGGCCCGGCCATCCACGCGAGGACGAGCGATATTGCGCCTAGTAACCAGAGCACCTTCCAAACCAAACATTTCATATGTTTTTTCTCCATAAATAAAATTATCTATTTACTAATGGCTACAGTATACCTCTTTTTTCTAAAGAGGAAGGTCGAATGCGAAGCCACCTGCGCCGGTGAAGATGAGTGCGAGACAGATGATCATGAGGAGTATGTATGTGGTGCGATCGAGCGGAAAGGCGTTGTGTGTATCATGTCGGACGAACAGAGACTTGATGCATAGAGCGATGCCGACCAGTGCTGCGATCTGTGTGCAGTAACCTATGAAAAGAGCTGCGGCCATTATTGCTTCAATAAGAACAAAAATATTTAGAGCGATATTTTTTGACAAGGCGTTCTTTCCTCGAATAGTGATGCGCACTGCGTAGAAAAAGGTGAATGCTACCGCAAGGCGCAAGATCGTCGGAGCGAAGAAACCAAAAACGAGAAGACTTGGGAATGGATTTAGCATATGAAGAAGTGTAGCACAGGCACAGTAAAAAATTGCAGAAGCCTTTTTTAACTTATTTACTGTGCCTGTGTCGTTGTGCTAATTTGCGGTGCGCCGGGCACTATGGGCATTTGGACTGAGGGGACCAGGAATACTCCTTGTTTCATCGGCACTTGCTGCACTCCATGGCGTGCCCACCACAAAAGAAATAGGACAATGAGCAATCCTACGATAAATGTTACTGTCGCCGGCGCGCCTCCGCCACCTTCTTCCGCTGGTTCTGCCATACGACAAGTCTATCACTTTTTAATTAGTAATTTATCTAACTCCTCTTCGGCGACGTTCTTGTCGCTCCATACTTGTTTACTGCCACGCGGCCCCATGATGTACGGGTCGGTGCCTTTGCCTGTGATGAGCACTGCGTCGCCGGCTTTTGCCTCTCGAAGTGCTGCTGCTATAGCTTGGCGTCTGTCGATAATGATGCGCGGTGCGTGAGTGGAGAACCCCTCGGCAATAGCATCTACAATTTTTCGCGGATCTTCATCATAAGGATCTTCGTTGGTGAGGAATGTCACAGTACAATGTTCGTCTGCGATCTTTCCCATCTCGACACGCTTCCACTGGTCGCGTCCGCCGCCGGTTGATCCCATGACGCAGATGATGCGACGATGCTCGTATGTCTCGAGGATAGCGCGGAGCGAGTCGGGAGTGTGTGCATAGTCGACAATGACGGAGAATGCCTGTCCTCTATCCACACGTTCCGCCCGGCCGGCTATCGTGCCGACATGTTCGAGCGCGCGCTTCATTGTTTTAAGTGGAATGTTCATCGCTTCGCAAAGTGCGAGTGCTGCGAGGCAATTTTTCAGATTGAACAGACCGGGCAGGGGAACACTGAAGAGATCTCCTCGGTAGACGAAGCGGACATTTTTATCATCGGCGGTATACGGTTCGGCGTCGCGTAGAGAAAAGGGCGCGCGCACCTCGACGTTGGTTTCCAAAAACCGTTCGCCGTATTTGTCATCCATATTTGCGACGATATAGCGCGGACGCTTCGGCGACTCGGCGAGATGTTGTGCGAGCGAAAGTTTTGCCGCGGCATAGGCGTCGAAACTACCATGCGACTCGATGTGTTCCGGCGCGAGGTTGGTGAATATGAGTGCGTCGAGATCGATCCCTCTATGGCGGAATTGTGAGGCACCTTCGGACGTCATCTCAACGACGGCGTGTGTGCATCCGGCGGCGACAGCTTTCCGTAAGAACTTTTGCAGATATGCGCGGCCCGGCATCGACATCTTGAAAAGATTTGGCTCGCTTTCTCCTGCGATGGAAAATTGGATGGTCGAAGCGAGCGCTACGGTGTATCCCGCTTCGGCGAAGATCTGGCGCACCAGCTCGGCCGTGGTCGACTTGCCCTTGGTGCCGGTGATGCCTACGACGAAAAGATCGCGCGACGGGTGACGATAGGCGAGCGCGCCAAGCTCGGCATATGCAAGGTGGTAGGCGCTCAAAGCTTTTTTAGGAATGATTTTTTTAAGGAGATTTTTCATAGTGAGTAATTTTGAATAGCGATGGCTACAAAAACCAAATCTGCAAGGGTACACGATTTTCTTGCTAGAAAATCGCTCAGTCCTCGCGCCGACGCGCTGTGGAGCCCCTCGCCGACTTGTTTTTGTTGCCATCGCGCGCGCATATTGGTTTTTGTGGCGGCTTATACATCATTATCTTGCTCTTCCTAGATATTGTAACGCAGCGGAGACACGGTCGCGCGTTCCTTGCACACTCGGCTTGATATCTTTTACCGCGCGGCGTGCTTCGTCTGTGCGATAGCCGAGCGCGATGAGTGCCTCTATCACATCCGCATTGTCTTCGTGTTCCGAGATCGGTGTTCCACTCAACTCCATCTCCGCGCCGACTTTGTCGCGCAACTCTACC
>CAIMFR010000006.1 GCA_903840375.1 Candidatus Adlerbacteria bacterium | reverse complement strand
GCCAGAGGCGGAGTAGAAAGTTGAGCATCCCGAGATTGTCGAGGGATATGCAATTTTGTAACCACTTGTGGTGGACAAGATTGGTGGAGGAAAGTCCGAACACTCACTTCGCCGAAAGGCGGAGGAAGGCAGCAGGTAACCCCTGTCATGTGCTCTTGGCGGGCACAAGAGGTGCGAACAGAGACGAGTCCGCCGTGCGAAAGTGCGGCGGGGTGAAACGGCTAAATCCTTGTCCGAGTGCAAGGCCGTGTTCGCGAGGCGAAAGCTTCGCGGAAGTGCCGCTTGAGTTTCGCTGCGAAGCGAGACCCAGATAAATTGCTGTCCACGACAGAATTCGGCTTACAGACGCGCGCGCCAAACAGGTGAGAGCTCCGCCTAAAAAGCGGGGCTTTTGCATATCTATGACGAACTAATTTATTTAATCCACAGCCAATAATTTGTAGGTAGTCTAAGCTTGGTATACTTACCGAATGAGACAATTAAAATTTATAAAATGGGCGCGGATTTTCTATGTTCTCGGTTTGGTGTTCGCACTTGTTTTTATTATTCCCAATTCATGGTTTCCGTTTCAGTTATGCAAGATAGCGCTTTTTAGCGTATGTCTGTTGGTATCCGCGATCTTATTCGTATGCGGCGGAGGAATACAGTCTCTCCTCAAAGATAGGGGATATAAGGCTATGTTGTTGGTCGCTCTGTTGCCGATTATATACGTGACGTCATTTCTCATCTCCACCAAGACTGTCGGTATAGCGGGGCTCTCTGTAGAAAACGACACACTATTGTTCGTATCACTGGGATTCTTGGCATTTTTCATGTCGTTTGCATTTTTCAGAACGACAAAAACCGCGCGCATGCTCCTAGTTTGTTCAAGTATCGTGCTGGTCGTGGCCGCCGCATTCCAATTTGTAGTTGTGTTATTCGGGACGTCAGCGATTCCGTTTCTGGCTTTAGCAGATCGTTCAGTTAATCTCATCGGTAAATGGAACGACTTTGACAGCATAGTAGGGCTCATCCTTCTGTTTACACTTGTGTGGATGGAGTTCTTAAAAACGACGAGAATACAACGCATTGTCGCAGGAATTATTGCACTTGTGTCAGTATTCCTGCTCGGAGTCATCAATATCCCTTTGGTTTGGCTGTTGTTGCTCTGTTCGTCTCTCCTCATTTCCGTTATTTCATTTATTCATCTGCGTTCGGTAGATAAGCATGGCAAATCTTGGTCATTCAAAATGATACCGATCATGTCGTCAGTGGTCGCAGTTATCTGTGTTGTGTTCTTAACATGCGGTACGATCTTTTCTGCCGGCCTCACCAAACAATTCCCGATCACTTCGTTTGAAGTACGACCAACATCCGGCGTGACGCTCAGCATCGTCGGTGCGTCCCATGGTGGCAATATCGGACGGCTCATGTTGGGCACTGGTCCCGCAACGTTCAGTGAGCAATGGCTTTTGCATAAGCCGCACGAGGTGAATCAATCGCCGTTCTGGAATCTTGATTTTGTCGTCGGGTTCAGCACGGTCATGACCGCACTCGGCAGCGTCGGCATCTTTGGAGCGATTGCGTGGTTGATACCATTACTGCTGGTCGCTGTCGGTATGATATATGCGATGCGCCGCACAGCACTTTCGATGGAGGAGCTGGCAGTAATGCTTTGTCTTGGTCTTGGTGGTATCTATATGTGGGTCACGGCACTATTGTATGCGCCGAGTCAGAACATACTTCTGTTCGGGTTTGCACTCTGTGGCGCAGCATTTGGTTTTGCTACGAGTGAAAATAGAAACGCGAAGACCGACTCTGTTGATAAGGCAGCGCAGACTCGTCTAGAGAAAATGCGCACCATCGTGGTCGCTCTTGCTCTCATTGCGCTTTCTCTTTGGGTTAGTGTTGCGGTGGTGCGTCGTTTTGCGTCGCAAGTGCTGACCGGGGAAGGTACGTTCGCACTCGGACAGGGTAATATAAGTAATGCAATCTCATTCGCCGATCGTGCTCAGTCTATAGAGATAAATGGAGATGATCTGCGTCTGGGCGCCGACGCAAGGTATCTTATGTTGCAACAAATGTCCAGTTCAGTGTCCATTCCTACGAATGACCAGAAGATGCAGTTCATGGACTATGCACAACGATCGATCTCGCTAGGTAAACAGGCTGTGTCGGTGGATGCATATAACTACCAGTCATATCTATCGCTTGGTCGCGTCTACGATACACTCGATGCGATAAAAGTGCCGGGTGCTTATGAAAATGCGCAGCAGTCTTATACTATTGCCGAGTCGTATGATCCGTTAAATCCGCAAATTCCGCTCATGCTCGCCCGTTTGGCTTATCGTCATGGAGACATGGCGAGCATGCAAACGAATATTTCGCAGGCGCTTGCGCTGAAGCCGGATTATACCGACGCAATACTCTTTATTGTGCAGTATGATGTCGCGCGTAATGACATTGTTAACGCTACGCATGCGGCACAACTCGCAGTGAAGAGCTCACCGACCGCTCCGCAGTTATGGTTAGAACTCGGTCTCCTCTATTATTCCGGCAAAGATTACACTGACGCTGCAATGGTGTTGGAACAGGCGGTCAAACTCCAGCCTGACTATGCG
>CAIMFR010000005.1 GCA_903840375.1 Candidatus Adlerbacteria bacterium | reverse complement strand
GCGTCGAGGAAAAAATATGCCGCAATTGCTGCGGACAAAAACACCACGACGCTGAACTAGTGTTTCTCGAGTGTAATGCTCAGGGGCACTGGATATGGATAGAGGAGTTAACCGGCTTACCAATTACCAAAACTCTCTGCGAATTACTTATCACCGCATAGCTTACACAGGCCGTCTCTCACGAGGCGGTCTTTTTTTAATGAGTTGTACGGTGTAATCCACGAGTTTTGTTACATTCTGAAAAGTGGAGAAGTTATGGTCGGCACCCTTTATTACCATGTGCCCCAGAGATATGCGCATATGTTGCGCGTATGGAGCAACGACACGTAAAGCACCCTTTTCTGCTGAAATGATACCAATGGGGCATGTTGCGCTTTTTGTCATGGTTGGTATATCCAGTAGTAAGGGTAGTTCTTTCATTAGTTGCGCAGATATTGTTTGTTTAATATGGGGATCGTAATACTTATTCGTGGATACACTGCATGTTGTCGATGCGAATATCTGTTGTGGATGTAATGATGGATCCCACATAATGACACGGTCTATTTTTACATTTTTTACCAACAGGGAAACAAACGCTCCGAGACTATGACCTACAAGTACAATTCGGTTAGACTTTTTTTTAAGCTCAGATATTTTTTTTGTCACATCTTGTACTTGTGCGCTGATAGAAGTAGACTCCAGTGTTACGTTTTTTCCATAGCCATAGAAGTGGGTTCCGCTCATGCATATAGTCTCGAAATCTTTTTGTTTCGACAGAATATCTATAGTGTGTACGAATAAAGGAGTGTCCGCAGTTTCCAAAAGTCCGGGTATAAAAATAATGGTAGTATTTTTCGAGCGACCTTTCTGTTTTGAAAGTTCTTTGGAGATAGGAATGTCTGTGTTTTTTCTTGGTTTAATGGTCGTCAAATGTGTCATTATTTAACAGTATACCTTTCAACCACAGAATTGAACGACCTTTTGTTATACCACCAAAAATACAATACATCTTTCTTTTCGTATCCAGTGCGGAGAGATAATCCGTGCCAGATCTTTGTGAGGTTTTTGCGATAGGATGCTGACGCGATTGACGACATTGACGGTGTTTTTCTTCACATACACCTAACTACACCAATTTCAACAATTCGTTTATCTGTCGCACCATCACGTCAGGATCACCTACTGCTTTATACCAATAACGGAGAACCCGTCATGTTGGTGGGTTCTCTATTTTATTTGCGAGCATGGGCGCGGTGATACTTGAGATAGAAATAGATAAGTGAACTCAGCAGTGCTTCAAAGAAACAGGAAACCGAAATAAATGCGTCGAGGAAAAAATATGCCGCAATTGCTGCGGACAAAAACACCACGACGCTGAACCAGTGAAACTCTCGCTTGCTTGAGAAAAAGAGCGCACCGCAGACCGTGAAATAATACAGCAATGTGACGGCATAGTTGAGCGGAATGTGTAGTAAGTATACAATACTGTGATTGCATGCTTGTATAACGAGCGGTTCGCGAATGAGAATGACGCTGAAAAAGAGCGCGAGTGCAATACCGATACCAACAAAAATTCCCAGCACATCGCGCTGTTTTTTATCCAACACAAATATCGACATCGGCACATACATCGGCCAAAAAAGCAACGCGAAAAAGAGGAACAGGTAGCCCGCAAACATATTCATCGAACCATTGTTAAGCGCGATCCATTGCCACCCCTCAAGCCCCTGTTGTATGGCAAACAAGAGCGGAATTGCCGCGATCAATTTTTGATGTCGACCTTTTGCAATGTGAAGCGCAGCGCCACCAACCGCCGCTAATCCGCCGCTTGCTATAAAACTTGCCGATGCGGAAAAACACATAGATATATTCTAGCATCAAACGAAGTAATTGAAACGAAATCAGAACTGGAAGCCAGGCGATCCGCTGCTTGTCTGCTGGGGGGGGGGTGAGATATCGCGACCGCGACCGGAGCTGTTGCACGTCTAGGAAGTTTCTGAACCGCGCATCAATATAGTTTGGGTTTCGTCTCCAAAAGTCTTGACTTCCAAACAAAAGAGCGTACAATTTTTCCAGCAAAAATGATCTTTGTTAATCAAGTTTTAATCGAGAACAGTGAGGAGTTCGCAGATGTACAGCTTCAGACTTGATCAGGTTGGCACAAAAGATGTAAATCTAATCTTTTGCGTCAGTCCCATGCGTCGAGGCGATTGGGACGAAGACAGATCCGACCGGTACTACACGCCGGCAAGCATGATGACTCTGGTGCGTCCCGGCAAAGATATCATCATCCTGCCGGGAAACATGCTGCATATTCGAGATTTCGCACAATTTTGTGCGACGATGCTCGGATGGCAAACGTGGCAGTTTTTGTTCACCTCAGGTGATAATTATTCGCTTGAAACGAACGCACGGCTTGAGCTGGCATCGACGATCAAACGGATCATCCGTAGGCGTGGAGGATCTTGGTTGTTGGTTCCGTACACTCGTACTCCGGAGTCTGAAATGTTGGCTCAGAGTATTGGGCTTACGTTGCCGCCGTTCGGGCAAAGTTCAGAATGGATCGCCGAGTATGGCTGTAAGGCCGCACTTCATCCGCATATCGGATCATCGGTGGATTGCCAGGCAAATACGCTTGGTGACATTCCCGGTATTCGTATTGTGGATGGTTGGTATGCCGAAACAACCGCCGAGTTGGTTGACGCGAAGGAAAAATTGCGAGCTTGCGGTTACCCGAACGCCGTGCTTAAGCCGAATATGGGTGATGGTGGACAGGGGATCGAGTTCATCGGTCCGAGAACGTCGGTGGACCGTTATGGCTTTGATATGGGGCCCGTGGTCATCGAACGTAGGCTGCCTTTGAAAAGAGACGCTCATGGTGTGGTCGCGTTAAGCCGGCATTGCATCGGCGGGAATATTGGTCCGTTGACACGTCAGGTGTTTCTTAATAGGAATACTGTCTATGGCGGGACAGACATACTGACCAATCCTGATCCGGGACTTGAGCGACAGACGCTCGAAATGATGAAAGGGTATGTCAAGTTGTCTCAGCCGGAAGGCATGCTCGGTGTTGACTTCCTTGTGACTGAGGAAAATGGAAGGGATGTCGCTTGGTTTAGCGATCCGAATCCACGGCCAACCGAGGCTGTGCCGTTGATCTGGTTTCGATCGCTTTACACAGGAGAGTATGGGTTTGCTACGGCGGCTTCCTCCAGAAAATTCGTCCCTTCCATTCCTATAGACGAGTATTGGGATGAGATCAAGCGGCTCGGACTCGCACTTATCCTTGGGGAAACAAAGACCGGGGCGTTCCCGCTCTGTTATCTGCCGGGAGATACCGGCGTCCTGGGAGTGTTCGCATCGACCGATGAAGAGGTTCAGGAGATTCTCAAGCGGTTGGAGCACTTGTTGTAAATAAAAATAAGAGTAAATAAGGGCGCGGACAAACCAAAGTTCGTGCCCTTTTCTTTTGCATACCTTTATATCCACAGATAAGGCCTGCGGATACTTGACGGCGGTTCGTCTCGGGAGTATAGTACGAGGTGAAACAAAGCGGGGCACAGAGTGAGTTTTGAGGGCTAGTTTCAATACAAATAATCGTGGTGAATAAAACCACCCAACATTGAGATAAAACTCGAATAGGGGAGCATGTATGCTCTCACATTTTCGTGTCTTATACCTGTGCATAAGTGCCTTGCGTTCTAAATGTACGAGTGCTAATGGTTCTGAACCCGCTCACCATTACCAAGTTCGACTTTTATTTTAATAAACGTATGCGAGAGCAAAAAACCTTCGGACGATTTCGCGCACCGCGCGTCGCGACACCGAACCTGGTCGCAGCACAGACCGATTCGTTCGCCCTTCTTCTTAGTCAGGGCATTAAGGAGACGTTCAAGGAGTTCACTCCTATCAAGGACTATTCCGGCAAGAAGTTCGAGCTCGAGTTCGTAAAGATAGAACTCGGCGAGCCGAAGTTCGATGAGCACTACGCCAAGGCGCAGAAGATGTCGCTCGACATGCCGCTTCGCGCGACTATTCGCCTGAAGAACAAAAT
>CAIMFR010000004.1 GCA_903840375.1 Candidatus Adlerbacteria bacterium | reverse complement strand
GCGACCCGGCGATGAGGATACGGCGTATATTGGTTTGGAGCATATTAACGAAAACGACCTATCATTAAACGGTATAGGAAGGTCTGCTGCTCTTGAAAGCAATAAGTTCCGTTTTTGGGCGAAGGATATTCTCTTTGGCAAGTTACGTCCGTATTTTCGGAAGGTCGTGATGCCGGATTTTGACGGTGTGTGTTCAACCGATATTTGGGTTATGAGAGCGCGCGAAGGGTATGACCAGTGCTTCATGTTTTACTTTATGGCTAACCCAGTTTTGGTCTCGCAATCATCCGGTGCGAGTACTGGTACGAAGATGCCAAGAGCAGATTGGGGGTTCTTGGGTAATACTCTTTGGGGTTTCCCAACACTTATTGAACAGGAAAAGATAGCTAAAATACTTTCAAGTCTGGATAGCAAAATAGAACTTCTACGACAGCAGAATGAGACATTGGAACAAATGGCAATAAATCTGTTCGACGAGTGGTTTGTGAGACCGACCACTAATGGCACTTTACCGAGTGGGTGGAATGTGGGAACGCTCGGTGAAGTTTTGGATATTTTCGGTGGTACAACTCCATCCACAACAAATCCGGAGTATTGGGGTGGTGAGATTTGTTGGTCTACACCAAAAGACCTGACTAACCATAAAGGTGTATTTCTGTTTGATACACAAGATAAAATTACGTCTTATGGTTTGGCAAAAATAAGTAGCGGGTTGTTGCCAGTTGGTACCCTGCTTTTATCATCGCGTGCACCGATTGGATATTTAGCCATTACTGATGTGCCTCTTGCTATAAATCAAGGATATATCGCCATAAAACCCACAAGTCGGTGGAGTAATTATTTTACTTTTTTATGGCTCAAGACCAATATGTGTCTGGTTGAGGCGGCGTCAAACGGCTCTACTTTTATGGAAATAAGCAAGGGTTCTTTTCGTACGATTGAATGTATCCTTCCTGATAAGACCACTCTTCAGGAGTTTACCGAAACGGTTTCTCCTTTGTTCTATAAAATTCTAAATAATTCCAAACAGATGCGCGCACTTGCCTGCCTACGAGACACGCTTCTCCCAAGACTAATGAGTGGAGAGGTGCAGACGAAAGAATGATTTATGCAAAATGGAATAGAAAAAGTCATTCTCGATACGAATACATTGAAATGCGATAACTCAGCAGAATATTTTTTGGGTGGGCGAGACGAGTTGGAGAAATTTAAAAACGTTGCGGAAATTTACATTCCGGAAATGGTCATTGAGGAAATAAGAGCGCAGAAAAAACAACATCTACTCTCGAAGAAGACTTCCTTTTTAGAAAATATCTTTCACAAGATACGCGGAATTGATGTGGATGAGACAGAAAATTTTGATATTGATACGTTTATCTTAAAACAAGAACAAGAAGAAAATATCCCATACAAGACAATATCACTTACAGATTTCTCAATTCTTCCAAAAATGCAGCAGTTGGCTCTAGCCCATCTGCCCCCTTTCGATGAAAAAACCGATAAAGGATTTAAGGATGCAATAATATACTTTTCCATTCTGGAGTTTTTAAATAGTGCGCCTGAGGATTGTGTGTATCTTGTTACTAAGGATGCCCGCCTCAAAGAGGCATTTGTAGAAGAAAAAAGGGTTCGCGTGGTCTCTAATTTTGAAGAATTCCAACACTACCGTACCTCGTATTTTAAGGAGGAGTACTTCATTAAAAAACTTCGCGAAGAGGTAGACGGGGATATTAAATCTGAACATATCCATGATGTGTGGATGAATATAAACTCAAACTGGGTCATTCTTATTGATACAGGAGTAGCGGTTTATCATGTTGAAATAGACTTCTCTACTCGTGAGATTATGGGCTTCACTTCTGAAGATTTTAGTCAGGCAGTACAAGAACTATGTATATCAGGTAATTTTCGCACAACTCATGCAGCTGTAGAAACCCTAGAAGAGTTTAAACAGTACCTATCTGATATTGATATTTCGCGTCTTATGGCGGCGGCTAATGTGAATGACCAAATATATTGGCTGGCGGGGGATGATGATGTAAAGGAGTTCTTCTTGTTGTTATATAAAGAAAAGGCTCATATTTTACTCGATGATGTCAGAGAGATTTTTGAAGAGCGTTTCCATATATTAAAAACAGCGATATAAAATATATGTTTATCAAAGAAATCACAGTTAAGAATTTCAAATGCTTGCGTGATAACACGGTCAAGTGTTGTGTGCCTGATGGAAAGACCTACGGCAGTGGTCTGAATGTTTTTGTGGGAGAAAACAACAGCGGTAAATCCTCGCTTATGGAGGCGGTGTATTTCGTCAGGAATAAAACTAAAAAAACTATTAAGCGAGTTGGAGTTAAGGAGGGAGAAGGAAGTTATGTTGAGCAAGTCTTTGTTGGTGCAGATATACCAAAAGTGATTGATGATTTTGTTCAAGACAATAAAAAGAAAAACTTTCAGGAGTGTGTATACGAAATAGATGGAGAACAAACTTTTCGCGTAAGACGTTCCTTTGAGACAGACGAGGACGCCAAAAAAATACTGTTTTACAATCCAAAAGACAATGCCTTTGCTAGTCCGACAGGCATAGATGCCCCATTCTTAAAGTTTTTCCAAATCAGTAACATTTGGGCGGATACGAACCCTGAAGATGAAAGTAAATATGGCGCAACAACGATATGCGGAAATCTTCTATCGGATATTTCTGAGAAATTTAAGATTGACCATGCACCGCAATATAAAGCGTTTTTAGAAATGTTCCACCATACTTTTAATAGTGATGGTGCTGGTTTGCAGTCTGACTTAAATAAGGTTGCGGAGGAGACCGAAGCGGTGTTGAACTCACAATTTGGACATGCAAAGTTACGTTTTCGATTTGATAATCCAGAACCGGATGTGTTGTTCAAGAATATAAAGATTTTTGTAAATGACGGCGAGGAGACCGAGATAAGTGAAAAAGGGCACGGCTTGCAGCGAGCCGTTATATTGTCGCTCCTACAGGTGTACGCTCGTCGCATTACTGAACTTAAAAAAGAGAACGGGGAAATTACCCTCAAACCACATTTCCTTTTTATAGACGAGCCGGAATTGGGCTTACACCCTCAGGCGCAGCGAAAGTTATTTGATGCTCTGTGTTCGCTTGCAACCACACATCAGATTTTTATATCTACCCACTCTGAGAACTTCGTATCTCCAAGGATAATCGAGAATATTTACAAGTTCGCTAAGACGGATGGTGGTGTGAGTATATATGCGCTCGGAGAGGATAAAGAGCTTAATCTGGGAGAAAATAGGAATTTCTTTTTACATCACCACCGGCTCTTCTTTGCAAAGAATGCCATCTTTGTTGAGGGTGTAGATGATTATGGTCGTTACCCTCTGTTTTGCCAATCCGAGGGTCATTCCGAGCTGGTTAAGGATTTTCAGTTGCTCGGCAGTTGTTCTAATTTCCCGGTCTTTCAAACTTTTTGTAAGGCGTTTGGGATAAAAACTCACTTTATTTTAGATGGGGATTTGCTATCGAAAACGAATACTGCCAATAGAAACTTTCCGAGTGAGGTGTTGGGCAAAATTAACGCTTTGGGTAAGGAGGTAACGCACAAGAACCCAAGCACCCTACTTAAAGCTAATTTATCAGATGATGAACAAAAACAAAAAATTGAGATAGTTACAGATTTACGAAAAGAAAACATATTTGTTTTGGCTGAGGGAGCGATAGAACAATATCTCAATCCGGATGGAACCGTATTAGATGGAGATGCAGATAAAAAGAACGAATTGCTTGATATTTTCAGGATAATACAGTCAAATAACAATACACGCACATGACCAAAATTTACGAAACACATATTGAGGAGTGGGCGGTTGAACTGTTGGAGAAGCAGGGATATACCTATTTGTCGCCGGATGCGCAGGAGCCGGAGCGCGGTGATTTGCGTGAGGTGGTGCTTGTTGGTCGTCTGCGCGAAGCGGTGGCGCGGCTCAATCCTGAGGTGCCGGAGGACGCTCGCGAGGAAGCGATTAAAAAAGTGCTCGGGCTTTCTGCCACCAATCTCATCACTGCTAACGAGGAATTTCAGCACATGCTCACCGATGGCGTGCGGGTGTCTGTATATGCTGACGGTGAGCGCCGCGGCGCGGATGTCCGGCTGATTGATTTTGATAATCCACGCAATAATGACCTTGTGGTGGCGAACCAGTTTACGGTTCCTTTTGACCATTCAAGCAAACGTCCGGATGTGGTGCTTTTGGTGAACGGCTTGCCGCTCGTGGTCATTGAACTTAAAAACCCTACCGACGAGAACGCGACGGTACACAAGGCATACACGCAGTTGGAAAACTATAAGGCGGCTATCCCGCAGCTTTTCGTCTACAACGGCTTGCTCATTGCTTCCGATGGTATAGACGCCAAAGCGGGCGCGCTCACGACCGAGTGGGAGCGTTTTGCGATATGGCATGCGCCGGAAGAGCGCCGCGAGGACGAGAAGCATACGCCGCAGATGGAAACGCTGATTAAGGAAATGCTTGCGCCCGAGGTGTTGCTCGATATGGTGCGCAACTTTACGGTGTTTGAGAAAACTCGCAAGGCAGACCCGAAGACCGGGCAGGTGCTCGTGGACACTATCAAGAAAATCGCCGCGTATCACCAATACTACTTGGTGAATAAAGCGATTACCTCCACGGTGCGGGCGACGGCTGAACATGGCGAACGAAAAATCGGTGTGGTGTGGCATACGCAAGGCTCGGGCAAGTCGCTCTCTATGGTGTTCTATACCGGCAAGGTGGTGCTTTCGCTCGATAACCCGACCGTCGTAGTCATTACTGACCGCAACGACCTCGACGACCAGTTATTCGATACCTTTGCTGCGAGCCGGGGGCTGTTGCGACAGGAGCCGGTGCAGGCGGAAAGTCGCGCCCATTTGCAGGAATTGCTCCGCACGGCGGGCGGTGGCATCATCTTCACCACCATTCAAAAGTTCTTTCCGGCAGATGGCGGCGAAACTTACGACATGCTTTCAGACCGCAAGAATATCGTGGTCATGGCGGATGAGGCGCACCGAAGCCAGTACGGGTTTGCGGCACGCACGGTGTTCAAGGATGAGGAAGCCATCACTCGTTATGGCAATGCGAAATATCTGCGCGATGCGTTGCCGAACGCTTCGTTCATCGGCTTCACCGGCACGCCTGTTGAGAT
>CAIMFR010000003.1 GCA_903840375.1 Candidatus Adlerbacteria bacterium | reverse complement strand
TATTCCAAACACCTTTATGAGTGTTGGTGCGTCACCTGCGGCTATATGTTTTCTCAACGATGTAACGTCGGCGACATTGAGGATGCCGATGGCGGTCTTCGGGCCGATACCGGAGACGCTCATCAGCTGTTTGAAAAAACTGAGTTCAGTTTCAGTGGGGAAGCCATAGAGGTCGATGGCGTCATCGCGCACCGCTGTGTGGATAAACAGGGAAATGTCGCCGCCTGCGCTGTTTCGTACCGTTTCCAGTGCGAGAAGCGGTGTCCGCACGATATATCCGACGCCGCCGACATCGATCAGCACGAAACCCTCCGCTGTTTGTCCGTCGAACCGTCCGGTTAGCTTGCCTATCATGCCCACATCATACATGAGCCTCGTGGGTTGCGCTTTTTCAGAAAAGTGTGTAGTCTGTATTCACATATGGCAATCACACGAGGAGCAAAAAAGGCGCACCGCCAGTCGTTGCGCAAACACGCTATGAACGACAAGCGCAGAACGGCAGTCCGTGCTGCTTTAAAGAATGTGCGCACGGCACCGAAGGGAGATGTTGCAGCGCTTGCTGCCGCATATAAGGCGATAGATAAGGCACTCAAGCGCGGCCTCATAAAGAAAAACACTGCGGCTCACCGCAAAGCAAAGGTTGCTAAAGCTCTCGCGACCAATAAATAATTTCAGTGCCTTCGCACATTTTGTGCTCTCGGCCGGAATCGGACCGGCATTTTCTCCTTCGGAGGGAGATGTTCTATCCATTAGACTACGGGAGCGACATGTACCTTATAGCATATTTCAGGTGTATCTGGTGGTCACAAGTCGAGTTTGCTCGACAGCAAACTCGACTTGTGACCCCGCCTCGCGGTTTCGCAAGTGCGAAACATCGCTGCGCCTGGCACTAAGCGCAAAATGCGCCGCAGGGCGCATTTTGCAAAATCGCTTGGTGCCCCCGGCAGGAATCGAACCCACATCACATCCTCCGCAAGGATGTGTCCTATCCGTTGAACGACGAGGGCAAATTATTTATGAACACTGAGCTATATTGACGATCAGCACGAACACCCATCTTTATATCACAAACCGAGCATCTCCGCGATGTTTTCGCCGAAGCGTGGCTTGATCTCTTGTTCTTCAACATATTGGCGGAGGTATTCTCGAACACTGGCAGCATGTTCGGCACCATCGAGCGGGAGGGAAATGTGCGGCGTGAGTATGTTGTTGGTTGTGAGCAGAAGGCGAGCCATATCATCTCCTGTCCTGACATTCGGAGTCTCATCTATCCAGAATGACTGCACGATAGGGTATGGGTAGAGCGTGCCGTCTATTGAAATACCTCGCTTGTCTATTCTGACGGAATGTTCGCGCGGACCGCGGACCGATAAGAATCCGATCGACCCGATGCCGACGACGAGTATGACCGCGAGGAGTATGTTGCCGAAATAGACGGATGCAGCCGCTCCGACCAAGGCAACAAGTCCGAGAGTCCAGTACCAATCGGTGGAGTGGTCTCTGTGCTCATGTGTGACTACGTTCCACATGATGTGCTGTCCTTCTTGTTGTTGTTGTTCAGGCATTGTCGGTAATTATAGCGCATGTTTTTAGGGCAAGTAAAAGCCCGACTTCCTTTCGGTTGTCGGGCTTTTTGTCGGCATTCCGCTTGGAATACATAAAATATGGCTTGAAATAAGGGTGGCTTGGAAAATGAACAAATGCGGAGGGGGTGGGATTCGAACCCACGGTGCCTTTCGGCACACCTGTTTTCAAGACAGGAGCACTAGACCACTATGCGACCCCTCCGTTTTTTAAAACTTCCATGATATAAAACCTAGCATCTGGAGTGGTACAGATATATCAAACCCCATTTTTGTAAATGTTGCAATAGCTTGTGCTACAGCAATGTCTCCTTTTCGCTGTGTAATCCTCATATTACTACTTTTCTATTGTACACGGTATGGGCAACGGTTGCGATTTTTATCCGCATATATGTTATCATTTTTTAGGTGAAATACCTCGGCATAGATTATGGGACGAAGCGCATCGGCGTGGCTGTCTCGGACGACACGGGGACTCTGGCTTTTCCTCTCGCAGTTGTTGTGGCGAGAGAGAACGCCGTGTCAGAAGTCTGCGCTCTTGCGAAGGAACGCGGCGCGGAAAAAATCGTACTTGGTGAATCGAAAGATTTTTCCGGCAAAGAAAATCCTGTGATGCACGATGTAAAAAAGTTTGCCGCCGAACTCTCGGAACGTGGACTTGCGGTGACATACGAACCGGAGTTTATGACCAGTGTCGCAGCTGCAAGGCAGTTTGCCCCGACAGGGAATAGAAAAGCGAACCCGTCGCAAGAAAATCTGGACGCATCGGCGGCCGCACTCATCTTGCAAAGTTTTTTAGACAGACAAAAACAGGGGAAATAAAAAACGGCAGCTGAAAACTCAGATGCCGTTCTTGCAGCGTTAGATGAGCGAAATCTTTACGTCAATCGCCGGAGCAAACCAGTGGTCTCTTACGTATGGAATGGCTTCACATTTTAGACCTATGTCTCTGTATGGCTGTAGGCGCTTATTGACCACATATACAAAATCGTCGATACCGTCACGTCCCTCGAATGTCGCGAACTTTGGGTGTCCGACATCTTTCCAAAAGAACCCGTATCCTTCAGGTTCCCATCCGAGCGCATTTTCTGGCATCGCCTCAACAAACCTTACATGAGTAAGGATTTTTAGTCTGCAAGACGGTGTTGTTTTTGAAAGTTTCCGCACCTCGGTTTCAAGGTTGTCGAAGAAAGTGTCGATGCGGCTTGTGATAACTTTAGCAGTCTCGCGTCGAACTTCAGCCCAGTATTCTTCAGCTTCTTTCTTGGATTGCATTTTGGAGTTTTCAATCTCAACTTTTTCGTCACGTACATGTCTTGCAGGGTCTTCCATGGTGTCATTCATACCGAGACTCCTTTTTGATAGAGAGCAAAACGTCTGCACGGAGACTAACACATTTTTATAACCATGTACAAAAACTCATGATGCTATAGAATGCAAAACATGGCTGATATGTCCGATAAGATTTCCATAGACGATTTTCACAAGGTCGATATTCGTGTCGGCGAGATCCTCTCTGCGGAAAAGGTTGCCGACACCGACAAACTTTTGAGATTGACCGTGCGGTTTGGAAAAGATGCCGAGGGGCATGCCGAAGATCGGCAGATAGTGTCCGGAATCGCGACGTATTTCTCAGACCCGTCTACGTTGGTGGGGAAGAAGGTTGCGTTCGCGTACAATCTCGCACCGCGCACTATTCGCGGATTGGAAAGCAACGGCATGATACTCGGCGCGATGGGCGATGATGGAAGTTTCTCATTGCTCGAAGCGACATCGCAGGCAGGAAGCAGGGTACAATAATCTTATGAAGCGTCTCATGGAACATGTGCGCCGCCACAGAGAGCGTTCGTGGCAATGGTTTTTGCAACACGCAGACAGCAGGCGGGCACTTTTTTGGCTCGCTGTTCTGGCGTTTGCCGACGCTATCTTTTTTCCAATTGCTGCAGAGGCGGCATTGGTTGTGCTTGTTTTGGCGCATCCGCCGCGGGCAAAACAATACTGGCTGGTGGCGATAACGTCGTCGGTGGTCGGCGCTGCTGTCGGGTACTGTATTGCCGCGATTTTATTTCACCAATTCGGTGAGCCTTTGTTACATGCGTATGGTTTACTGGGCGCATTCACTGCCGCCAAACATGCCATCGCTCGGCATGTGTTCCTAGCGATGTCCATAGCTTCCTTCATGCCGCTTCCCGACAAAGCATTCATTTACGCCGGGGGATTTCTCGGGGTCAGTTTTCTGCCGTTCATTGCAGGCTATGCAATAGGTCGCGGTGCGCGCATGGCGGCATGTACCTTCATTGTCGAGCATTTCGGCGACCGTGTGTTCAAGTTGGTGAAGGATTATCTGGTGTTATTTACGCTCGCAATCCTAGCACTTCTCGTCTATTATGTGGTGGTGCATTACCACATGCTGCCCCTGTAGTTCAATGGATAGAACTCCGGACTTCTAAGCCGGATATGTTGGTCCGATTCCAACCGGGGGCACATTCGTTATGTCCTAAATCATTGTTTTGTTGTATAGTACTTTGGTGCGTAAATGCATCCTTAGCTCAGTTGGTAGAGCAACTCATTTACACTGAGAAGGTCGGAGGTTCGAGTCCTCCAGGATGCACACAATAAAGAAGGTCCGCTGAAAGCTGAATGACCATTATTGGGTAGTGCCCTGTTTGACCACCAGCTTGATTGTATATACAGTGTATAAACATATGGAAACGGTGGCACGGAAATGGGGTAATAGTATTGGTGTTCGTATTCCACATGATATTGCTGTTGCTCTTGGTTTTTCTGACGGGCAACCTGTTGTCCTGGAGAAAAAAGGGAACACTTTAACATTGCGTTCTATGCCGCAACAGCATCCAACGCTTGCTGTATTGCTTCGCGCGATAACCGCAAGCAACTTGCATAAGGAAGTCGAATGGGGTGTGCCACAGGGGAGCGAAGTATGGTAGAGACGCGTAATGCGTCGCCATCGCGTGGTGGTATTTATCGGGTATCGCTGAATCCGACGCTTGGCCATGAACAGCAAGAATACCGTCCTGTGCTCGTCATCTCTCCTGACGCGTATAATGCAAAGACCGGATTAGCCATCGTGTGCCCGATAACATCGCAAGTGAAAGGATATCCGTTCGAAGTCGCATTCAGTTCTGGTAAAATCTCCGGCGCGGTACTAACAGATCAGCCTCGGACTCTCGACTGGAGAGCGAGAAAATTTGCCCATGTTTGCAAGTTGGACATGGCTGTATATGAAGAAGTCCGTGCGAAGATTCTCGCGCTTTTGGAAAAATAAAACAAACAAACAAACCATGACTCCAAAAATCATTCACGAAGACGACCAAGTCATCATTATCGACAAACCGTCGGGGCTTTCCGTGCATGCGGACGGCAGGCACGAACGCCCAACGCTCGTGGATTGGCTGCTGGAAAAATATCCGGATTTGCAGGGTGTTGGCGAGCCGCAGACACTTGCCGATGGCACAGTGATAGATCGTCCTGGAATCGTGCATCGCATCGACCGAGAGACGTCGGGAGTGATGGTGGTTGCTCGCACTCTTGAAACATACAAATTTCTCAAGCGACAATTCCACGACAGGGAAGTGTTGAAGGTGTATCGCGCATTCGTATATGGACCTATCAAGGACGAGCGCGGGATAATCGACAAGCCCATAGGGAGTTCTCATGGCGGCACAGGCCCGAGGTCTGCGCTGCATGGCCGCGGAGAGATGCGCGAGGCTATTACGGCTTATCGCGTCATGGTGTGCGGCAAAGACAGCTCGTATGTCGAAGTCTTCCCAAAGACCGGACGCACGCACCAGATCCGAGTGCACTTCTCCGCCGTCCAACACCCTATAGTTTGCGACAAACTCTATGCACCGAGACGTCCAAGTATCCTCGGTTTCGACCGCCTGGCGCTCCACGCGCTTTCGCTGACCTTCACGCACCCGACATCCGGTAAGAGGGTGACTTTCATGGCTCCTTTGCCGCCGGACTTCGTTGTTGCAGAAAAAGAATTGCGAAATGAATAGCAATGTGGTAATGTCTTGAGCATGCAGAAAACAGCGGTAACATCGTCTCCGGTCAACAAAGAAGAGCGCGCAGCCCTAGGCATTCGCTCCGGCGATACTGTGCGTGTCTGGCAGAAGATCGTCGAGAAAGGGAAGACTCGCCGCCAGGCGTTCGAGGGTCTTGTCCTTGCTGTTAAACACGGAACAGAGCCGGGTGCGATGTTCACCGTACGTAAGGTCGCAAGCGGTGTCGGCGTTGAAAAGATCTTCCCGCTGTACTCGCCGACTATCGACATTATCGAAGTATTACGCCGCACGCGCACTCGCCGTGCTAAACTTTATTTCATTCGTGAGAAGGCAACTCGCGACGTCAAGCGCGCAATGCGCAGGTCTGTGCAGGTCGTTACAACCTCGAAAAGGGTAGTCGAGGAAGTCGCTGCTCCGGCAGAAGAAGCTTCCGTTGCAGAGGTGATCTAGTAAGTGCAGGGAATTAGGTTGAAAATAGTGCCAACATTGCATATAGTTGGTGTGTTCGCATGTGTGAAAATTAAATAATGCCCAGGTGGCGAAATTGGTAGACGCACTACCTTGAGGTGGTAGCTCCCGCAAGGGATTGGAGGTTCGAGTCCTCTCCTGGGCACAAATCGTGCGGGGCACGATTTGTGAGCCGCAGACGCGTCGGCGTCGAGGCGGGGTCGCGAGATTTTTCAGCAGAAAAATACTTGTGACCAAAATAAAGAAAAGAACAAAGGTGCTGTGTCGCGGAAATTTTCGAGCGACGGCGAGGAAATTATCTGTGACCGAGTCCTCTGACTAAAACGTGCGACAACTTTGGTGCAACAAATGGTGTCTATGGTGTAAAGGTTAACACTCGAGTTTGTGGAACTCGCAATCTGGGTTCGATTCCCAGTAGACACCCCAAGAGAGAATTATTTGCGCAAAACGCTCGTTTCGCGTTGCTGTATCAAGGGTTTTGTCCAGTTCGAGCCGATTAAATTCGGCTTCCAGCGCCGGATACGCTTTTTCAATGGGAACAAGCCATTCGTTGGGCGTTATATGGACTTCTTGGTCTTTGATCGAAAAGTTCTGACCGAGGGCTGAAAAGATCTCGCGCCTCTTCTCGATGCCGCCGTTCATAAACTTCTCGCGGGCGTAGTGTGCGAAGTTGAACGTCTTTTCCGTAAGCTCAAGCCACTTCTCGGCCCGGCTTTCGGTTTCCCGCAAATTGCTTGTGAGTTTGGCGATCTTCGCCTTGAGCTCGTCGCGGCTCTTGATGAACTCCTCGTCGTCAATAAGATCGCGGTAGCGCATGCGGGTGAGCGTATCAAGCTCCTTTTGCGTTTCCGTGAGCGTTTTATGCTGCGTCTCGTAGATCTTAGTCCGATCTTCGATTTCCTTGTCATTGTCGCGATTTAGAATTTCAAGAGCCCACTCGCGAAACTTCGGCAGGATGGTGAACCGCTCAAGCTTGATGTCTATCTGTTCCTCAAGGTTTTTGAGGGTGATCGGCTCGTTTTGGTTACACACAACACCCTTTTTCTTTTTGGTGCAGTGATAGTACACATAGGTCTTGATCTCCCCGGTCTTTTTTACCAGCTTCTGCTTTTCGGTGGCGGTGTACATAGATCCGCACACTTCGCACACAATAAGGCCCGTATAGGCAAAATCGTGGGTCTTGGAGCGGGGTTTCCCTTTGCGCCCGAGAATCACTTGTACGCGGTCAAACTCCTCAAGCGTAATCATCGGCTTGTGGTTGCCGTTGTATGTCTGGCCGTCCCATTCAAACATCCCCGTATAGAAGATGTTGGAGAACATTTTATACAGCATTCCCAACGCCAGCTCTCCGCCGCCACCGCGTCTGGTCTTTGGTGTACGGAAGCCCCACTCATTGGTGGCTGCCTCGCGTATCTTTGAGGGCGTATAGTTGCCGGTAAGCATCAGATCCCACATTTTGCGCACAAGTTGGAACCGTTCCGGGTCCTCAATGATGGTATGTTCGAGCTTGTCGTTCAAATATCCCAGCGGAGCCCGAGAGGGGAGCCAGCCACGGCCTGCCTTGCCCTCCATTCCGCGCCGGCTGTTTTTGCGCAAGTCTATGATGAACTGGTTTGCCATTCCGCTCTCAACGTTGAAAAGCAGCACGTTATCATCCGGCAAATACTGACGCTCCGGCGTTTGTATGCACTTGAGAGCGCCTTGTTGGAGCATCCAGCTGAGCGTGCCGCTGTCGATCGGGTTTCGAGATAGGCGGTTTATCTGCCAACAAAGAATACCTTGTGCCTCTCCGTTATCAATTCGCTCAAGCATATCCGTAAACACAGGCCGACACCCCGGCTTCTTTGCGGACTTTGCCTCGGTGAGCACCTCTTTGATTGAAATACCGAGAGTCTTTGCCAGATCTTTCAATCGGTTTATCTGATCCTCAATAGACTGCACCTGCCGATCCTCGCTCTCCGACGATTTGCGGGCGTAGAGAAAATAGGTGATATTGTCGTTATTTTTCATATAAAAAACCCGAAAGGGACGTTCTGGTTGACCCAGCTATGCGGCGTAATCCAAAGGATTGCAAGATAGTTGGCAGAACGCCCCTTTCGGGCCCCATCTGGCAATAAAAAACCCTTGGCACGCTGCAAACACTAACCGGGTCAACAAATATACTATACACCATATTTCTTTTTGAGTGCTTCTAAATTTCCCGTCGCTCGGATGATGCCCCAATTAAACCTTTCTTCCATTTTCAGTAATTTTCTATACTGTTTGGTCGGCTTTCCTGCATAATGCGTGCGCTTCACCTTTTCTTCTTGTTTTTCGATGTCTGGACAGCTCACAAACCCTTTATACCGATCACTCGCGTTGCGGCTGGCATACGTGATCCGGTGGCAATGGCGGCATCCGAAATAATTACCGGCTTTGTATAAAGTACCAACTCTGCGCCCGCAATAACGCCCGTTTGTAGACAGCGGACAAATAAACCAGTAGCGCTCGCCGCCATAACGACAGGGCGTGGTAGTGATAGGTATTCTGTAGTCAAAGTCTTTTTTCTCGCCGGTATGATTATCTGTCTGTGTGTAATAAACGCGGAGATACTTTTCTTCGTTCGTTATGGAAGTTTGAAATCCGATACTACTTTTCGTTTCCGACCACCCGCTCGTCCACGTCATTGTGCCACTACACCAGCCCGCAGAAAATCCGTATTTTTTGAGAATAGGTATGGATATTTTCTTTACACCCCCTGCCTCCGGTTTACCCGTTGAATTATGTCCGCCGCGCATATATTTTTGTGTTTATCTTTGCCGAAATCATTAAGGATTGCTACTGTATTTCGTTGGTAATATCAATCTTTTGCCTTATATTGCCTAGTATTTTCTTGTTTTTGAATATACCTGTAAAAACTTAGGTTTTCTTAGGTTTTTTACGAAACGAACCCATCCGATTTTTCTCCGGAAACGTCTATATCCAAAGCAATCGGTAAAGGCACCTTTTCTCCATTCCGTGCCGCCTGTAGCCGTTGTAATTCGTGCAGCGCTTTATATATACCGCGTTCAATGCTCGTCTCATAGCGAATGAGTTTGCCGTAGGTGTCGTAATTTATGAAGTCATAACGCATGACCTTCCCAAGATTTTCTGCTGCCTCTCTTTTATTGTCCATCATCTCACGTTCAATCTGCATAACACGACGCAATCGCCATGTGTTAGCGGTAATGCGATCCACAAGCATTAGCTCAAGCGCTGAGGTGGGGGACATTTCGGCCCGTAACTTTTTACCAAGCGTATCAAGCTCTGCGGCGTTTTCATCCTCAAGCAAGACTTCTTGACTCAAGAGTCCGTGTTTGACCGCGTTGTAGCGGGTAATCGCCTTGCCTTTAACCGTTTTTACACCGCCTCTTTTGCTATTCTCGCGGTTCGCGGCTATTTGTTTTTGTGATGTGTCGGTCATGTTTTTTGAATTAAAAGGAAATATCGTCGGTATCGTCTTGCGTCGGTGGCATTTCTGGTAATTCTGTCGCCCCCATAGCACTCTCTGTGCTGTTGAACAGACCCTCCGCGTCTTTCGGCGCCGCGCCGCGTTTGCGGATGGTGATGATGCGTTTGGATCCCTTGGATCGGTTCAGCTGTAGCCCCGCCTCCTCGAAGTTGGTCTTGAGCGCAAAGAGTTTCCGGCTGAATACATTGGCCTGCTTGGGGAGTTCGATGGCATTGGCAGGGTCTGTCTCTTTGAGGATCCCAAGCAGTTCCGAAGATGAGCCGGTCCACTCGTCTTTATCCGCCATAAAGTCTATGATGATCGACGCCTCGATATGTTCCCCGATCACCGCATCGTTTTGCTGGCCGATGTTGCGGAGGTACGCATCAAGGAATTCTTTTTGCGTGTACCCTATCGATTCCGCTATAGCGCAGCCCCATTGCGTGAAGTCTGCCATGCGGGGGAGTTCCTCTACTTGCACGGTTGGGTGTAGCACGAGTGCTCGCGATACGGCAGTAAACACCGCACCCAACAGCCGTGGAAGTTCCTTCTCAAACTCTATTTCTATCTCGCGCACCTGCCGGCGGTCTTTCTTTGCAATGCGTTCAAGCTCGAACAAAACGCTGCGCTCCAACAGATCCGGTTGGCTCGGTGCCAACTCAATACCGTTGATGCCCACGTTCGCGAGCAGGGTGTAAATCACATCCTCGTCGTCCGTATAGAGTTGCCGTTTTGAGAACCCGCTACCGGTAACGGCCCGGCATAGCAGGTCTGAGCTGGCGTTTGGTATCCCCGATACGTTGTCGAAAAAGAGCAGGTAATGGTGCGCGAGCATCTGCGTCAGCTGTTCCTCGTTTTTTGGCATACTCACCACCTCTATGCGAGACGGATCAGCCATTTTTCGTACGATTTTTGAGAACGTAGATTTTGCCGATCCCTGTGGCCCGTAGATGTACGGTATCGGATGAGGGAAGTTGGGTATAAAGAACGCCACAACGCATACCAAGAACAGTATTTGCTGCTCAGGGTCTCGTACGTTCACGAAGCGCAACAAGTCAACGACATTGCCTCCTTCCACCGGTTCCACTTGCGCCGCCTGGTGCGAATATCGGCGGAATACTGTGGGAGGGTTGTTTTCTACGCTCCAGCCATTGGCGGTTATGCGTACAGCCCGCCAGTCCTTATCGCATAGGTCGTACCATATTGCATCCCCTGCGCGTGCTATGCGGGCGCGCAGGGGATGTTCCGGCCCGTCATAAAACGCCTTACCGCTAATGACTTCGATCGCAGTATCTACCGGGCCGCCGGAGACCGGTCTTTCGGTGGTGTCGTAGTATTTTTTAGTAAGCCAGCGCTTGCATTGCGTACTTGTGCACGACCAAGTTTCTCTCCGGTTCTCAACGGACAAACGGACATAAGGAGTGCCGATTTCGTCGTGGAAAAGCAGAGATGTTGGGTCGTCGGTAATATACTTCACCAACTGCGCGGCTACGGTGTCCGATTTTTCATCATTTTTTTCACGGCGGCGTGTTTCCCGATCCGCAATGCTTTTAAACGTTGCGCGTAACTCTTTTTCATTAAGGGGTGGTTTGCAGCACTGCGCGTTCCACTCCTTTACTGCTGTCCAGCCGGCGGTTGGCCACAGATCGGACGAAAGGTCGCGCAGTATCTTTCCGATGTATTTTGCCGCCGAAGCATTGCGCCCGCCCTCGGGGACTGTTGATGAAGAAAACTCTCCCCAGTTCACCTGCTGCTTTTGTTCCGGCGCGACCCGGCTCTTTTCGAGGATCCATTTCGGTAACTCCTCAAATTCCGCCATATCAGGCGGCATGACCCACTCATAGCGCTTCCCGGATCCATGCAGGCTCGGTGCCAACACAATCAAGCCACCGTCACTGCGCACATCTGTCAGCGGTGCGATTTCTTTGACGCTATTCTTTACGGGGACCGCCGGGCGTTTGTAAAAGTAATGAAAACCGCCTCCGCCGGTCTTTGAGAGGACTGTCGGCGTAAGTCCGGCTGTCGGCCCGTCTTTTTCTACATCTATCACCACGACGCCGGAAATCTTGCCGGTAACAAGCGCGATGCCGGCATTTGGCCGTTTTTTCCACCAGCCGCGCACCTCGTCTTCGGTGGGTAAGCGGTCTTGGTATGCCTCCCATTTGATAAGGGGCTGCTTCTGGCATTTGCCGTCCTTTTGCCATAATCGGATCGGAATAACGGGCCAACCGCGTTGCAGATACGCGAGCGCCTCGTTGAGCATGTTGGGTGATGTTTCAGTATTTGTCATGGTAATTTTGCTTAATTCTTTTTAATCGCGCACCAAACCTATTTCGTCTTGGAGTAACTGGATCGTGCCCTTGCGGTGCTGGTGGATCCGTTCGGATTGTTGCTCAGTCATTGGCTTATAGACGGCAGACATGAGTTGCAAGAGCTTGATGCCTTTTTCGTAAGCATCCTCTCGGCTGATTTCCATTCCAAACTCGCTTTTGTAGAGAGCCTGAAACTTCACGATGTCCGCGTCCGTAAGAGCCATAGACTACCGATCGTACAAACGAGTCTTGCACTGCTTCAGCGCGTTGAAATAGTCCAACGGATCGACCTTTAATTCGTGAGACCAGAAGGCCTGCACAAGCTGATCTAGCCCATGCTCGCGACGCACGCAAAACACGGCCCGTGGGCCGCCATTACGATCAATACACTCGATTGTCGCCCCAAAACAGCACAAGGTAGCAATCAGTGATAGATCGCTACTCTGGAACAGATCATTTTCATTTATTATTTCTCTCATAAAATAAAAACCTGATGGATAATGCCATCAGGATGCTCTCATGCGCTCAAAAGATATACGATTTTAAGCGTGCACAATTATTTTCTGTGAGAGCCCCGCTTTTTAAGCTCGAGCGCTATGATTTTTTGTATATATGTGTAGTCGTAAGTCTTGCCAAACTTTACACCAACCAAACGCACCAATTCCCCAATCGGCTTATTTCTGTGTTGGTATATAAAGGCATTTCGCTTTTGCTTATCCTTATTTCGTTTACGCACCCGACCAATTTTTATATGAGATTCTCTTCTTTTCCCTTGAGCCGGCTCTACCCACGGTTTGTACGTTCGTTTTATGTAGTCAACAATCTCTCGCTCATTAGCGTATGGACTGATAAAGAGAACGACCGGATATTGCGATGATATGTATTTAATACGTCTAAACTTATCCTCCAAAGACATGTCGATGTCTTGCTCAAAAAACGTGGACATGTCCATGAGTTTACATTGCAGCCCATGAATGGCGTCCGGCATCTCTATAATATTGTAGAGAATGTAGTCGCGTACCGTATGCGAACTCCAATTTGGGTATAATCCGTAGTCTTTTTCGCAAAATTCTAATACCTCGTTTACGAAACTCACCCAAAGCCTCTCGTCTTCTATTGGAGGTAATCTTGTCTTTGTTTTGCGACCCCTGTCAAAGGTATTGAAATACTGGATATCAGATTTCGCGATTCCTTGTGGTGGAAGTTGGTATTTTTCTCTAAGGCTAGAGATTTTATTTTGGAATAAGGGGTCGTTTATGAGGCTGAGTATGTAAGTACTCATTTTTTGATAGCTCGCGCCCTCCGTAAATTTTCTAGTGAGCGCGTCCGTCTTTTTGCGACTAGGGACGCTGGTCTTCATTTTCATGATGGCCTAAACATACCTTATTTTAAGCCGTTTTTCAATGCTTTGTGGATGTGTGCCCGTGCACAAATCTACTTAAGGGGGTAGTATAAAAATACTCACCAAAAGAGTGAGTCATTGGTTCGCACAACGCCTAAACCTTACGAAAGTGGGGCATGGCTAAAGAAAATCCTACGCGAATAGAAACGGCCCCATAATCGCCGCTACTTATTCGCGTAGGTCTATGCCCGAAAGGGTGTAGGGCATTTCCGAAAGGAAATGTTGGCGTGCATTGTGGGGCCATTTGTGCGTCCGCTTGTTCGAAAAACCTACGCGAATAAATGAATAAATTACAATTACGATCCGCCCAAACGGCGGGGGCTGTTCGTGCAAACAATGGCTCAAAATTTGATGATTGGTCCCACGCGCAACTCGTTGCGGAGGTGGATCGTCTGCGCAAGCGTAAAAAATACGGGCTTGTCTGGGAAGAAAAGCCTGAGGATGTAGTTGAGCAATGCAAGACCGAACTGCCGGTGCTAAAAGAGGTTTCCAGCAAGGCGATCGGAAAAGATGACGGCGGGCCCGTAAACGTCCTTATTGAAGGCGACAATTATCATGCCCTCTCTGTACTCAACTATACCCACAGGGGCAAGATTGATCTCATTTATATAGATCCGCCGTATAACACAGGGGCTCGCGACTGGAAATATAATAATGACTACGTAGACGACAATGATGGCTATAGGCACAGTAAGTGGTTGTCGATGATGAACAATCGTTTAGTGCTGGCGAAAAAATTACTCAAGCGAGACGGGGTGTTGGTGTGCGCGATTGATGAAAATGAACAAGCGCACCTCGGGGTACTTCTTGAAGGACTATTTCCAGATTGTGAAATCCACTGCATTACGGTGGTGCATAATCCACGCGGCGTGCAAGGTAAAAACTTTTCGTATACTCACGAGTACGCATTTTTTGTGTTCCGTAAGGGCATGCAGGCTATTGGGGACAGAAAAATAGCAGAGGAGGACATTGATTGGTCTAATTTTAGAAACTGGGGTAGTGAATCGACTCGGGGGGATGCCAAAAATTGTTTCTACCCCGTTGTCGTTGAGGGTGGAAAGGTTGTTGGTTTCGGCGGTGTCGTTCCTCCTAGCGTACACCCCAAAAGTCAGACGATAAAAACTGGCAGCAAGTATTTTGTTTTTCCGATTGATACAAAGGGGGTTGAGCGCAAATGGAGATACGCAAGACAGAGCGTTGAAGATGTGGCTCACCTTTTGCGAGCAAAAAAGACCAAGAGTGGGTACGAAATTGAGATTGGAAAAGATTTCGGCACGGTACGAACGGTGTGGCAAGATACCCGCTATGATGCAAACGAATATGGTACAAAAATCGTGCATGCACTAGTGCCAGATACAGATTTTGATTTCCCCAAATCCCTTTGGAATGTTTACGACTGCATTGCTCCAGTGCTTTCAGAAAATAAAAATGCGGTAGTTCTCGACTTCTTCGCCGGCTCCGGCACCACGGGCCATGCCGTTCTCGCGCTCAACAAAGAAGACGGCGGCAATCGTCGCTTTATCCTCTGCACCAACAACGAGAATAATATCGCCAGCGAGGTCTGCTACCCGCGCATAGCCAAAGTCATCAAGGGCTACAAGAACGCCAAGGGCGAGACGATAGACGGTCTCGGCGGTAATTTCCGCTATTTCAAAACAGCGTTCGTGGGCGCGGAGCCGAACGACCGGAACAAAGAGGCGCTAACTCGGCAAGCGACCGAAATGCTCTGTTTGCGCGAGGACACCTTTGAGCCGGTAAAAGAAACGGGCCAGATGCAGATCTTCAAGAACGGCACGCACCATACCGGCATAGTTTTTGAGGAGGGTGCCATCCCCGCACTAAAGAAAATCATCGCCAAGACCGGCGGCGTCTGGAGCGTATACGTCTTTTCTCTCGGCGACGACACTTTTGACGAGGAGTTTGCCGACATGGGGCAGAAGATCACCGTGTCCCCGATCCCGGAGGTCATTATGCGTGTTTACCGGCGCCTATTTCAAAAATAATATGGCACTCACCCTCACAAACTACCAAGAGATAGCAGTGCGCGATCTGCTGGAAAAGACACGGAAACTGCTGCGGCAGGACGGCTCGAAACGAATGGTGTTCAAAGCACCGACCGGCTCCGGCAAGACGATCATGATGGCGGAGTTTCTGGCCCGGTTCGCGGACGACAAGACGCTCGGGCAGTGCGCGTTCATTTGGACAGCACCCCGCCAGTTGCACGAGCAAAGCCGAGAGAAAATAGAGGCGTATTTTGCGGAGTCTCGCGCGATGGAGTGCGCGACCTTTGAGGATCTGGACGACCGGCAAATCGGCGAGAACGAGATCCTCTTTTTCAACTGGGAAAGCATCCGTCAAAACAGCAATATCTATATCCGCGAGAACGAGCAGGACGACAACCTTTCCAGCGTACTTATGCGTACCCGAGAGGCGGGCCGGGACATCGTCCTCATTATCGACGAAAGCCACTATCACGCACAGGCGGATACCTCACAAAACCTTATTGCCGCCATTGCGCCCAAGCTCACGATAGAGGTGTCGGCAACACCCACGATACAGGGCGACGAGATTGTGCGCGTGGATACCGGCGATGTGAAAGCGGAGGGGATGATAAAGAAGTCTCTGGTGCTCAATGAGGGTTTTAGGAATGCGGTGGAAAATGGCGCCATCCAAAGCGACCTAGCCGCCAACTCCGACGATATGGTGCTCGGCGTGGCTCTCAAACGCCGTACGGAGCTTGCAGATGCGTACAAACGCGCCGGCGTGAGTATCAACCCGCTCCTGCTCATACAGCTGCCGGATCGACAGAGACAGGCGGATGATGATCGGCAGGCAATGATCGTACGGGCGCTCAAGGATCAGCACGGCATCAGCGTTGAGAATGGAAAGCTCGCCATCTATCTATCGGCAGATAAGCAAAATCTTGAAAATGTAACCCGCAACGACAGCGAGGTCGAGGTGCTTATTTTCAAACAAGCCATTGCGCTCGGGTGGGACTGTCCGCGCGCGCAGGTGTTGGTGTTATTCCGCGAATGGGTGAGCCCCGAGTTTTCCGTGCAGACGGTGGGTCGTGTGATGCGCATGCCGGAGCCGGAGCGCGGATATTATGACGACGATCTGCTCAATCATGCCTACATATACACCAATCTTGCAGACATTGAGGTTAAAGAGGATGTGGGGCGCGACTATGTAACGATACACACCGGCAAACGGGCTCCGGAATACAAGCCGATCAACTTACCGTCGGTACACCGCAAGCGCCATCGCGAACAAACGCGCTTGAGTCCGATGTTCACCAAACTCTTTTTGGTGGCTGCGAAAGACTCCGGCTTGAAAAAGCAGATACAGGTAACGGGCCAGAAAATCCAGCGCGCATATATTTCAGATTGGCGGGCCGAGAGTGTGGACGAAATGGCAGGCCAGTCGGTGCATGGAAACGTGCAGGCCGAGGCCATATCCGATATGGATGCTCAACGCTTGTTCGACTATTTTGTACGCGGAAATCTATCGCCATTCTACCCGGAGGATCGCTCCGTCGGGCGCGTAAAAGAAACGCTGTACCAGTTTTTCGTGCAGGAGTTCGGCTTGGATCGTATGGCAGATTTTCGCACCATTATTGATGTGGTGTTGAGCGAACACAACCGCAGACATATTGCCGCCGTCATTGATGCCGCCAAGATCGCCTACCGCACCGAGACCGAACGCCGTGAGCATGAGCTTGAAGATGATGTGTGGAATGTACCGGAGCGAGAGACTTTTGGCGCGGATTATGCGGAGACATCGGCGGTCAAATCAGTCATGCAGCCGTTCCACTCGAACGAACGCTGGCGCTCAGAGACATTTTTTATCAAGTTTCTTGAGGAGTCGGACAACGGCGTGCTGTGGTGGTACAAGAACGGCGCCCGCGATGCACAATACTTTGCGGTGCCGTATACAGACGGTTTCGGCGACGCGCCGTTTTATGTGGATTTTATCGTGATGATGAAAGATGGCAGTATCGGCCTCTTTGATCCGCACGGCATCCACCTTGCCGACTTCGCCGCCAAATCAGACGGCTTGCGCCGGTATATTGCCGAAATCAATAAGAAAGGGTACAAGGTATTCGGTGGCATCGTTGCAAATACCGACACCCGCAACTATACCGGCCGCTGGATGGTGTACGAGGGTAAAGGTAAAGGTGCGAAAGATGGAGAGTGGGACACGTGGGATCAAGTAGGCATTTAGTAAGGAGTTACAATACCACTATGTTTATATTTCTTATCGGATTATTTTGTTTCCTGCTTGTAGTGGGCTTTTTTGCCACGGGTGGTGAAAATCCTTTTGGCTTCGCTATCATGGCGATGGTTGTACTTGCGGCGTTAGTGTTCGCCGGATTCATTCTTATGATGGGAGGGATGCTCTTGTCCTCACATTAAATATGAACGACGAAGAAAAATTTGGATGGTTTGGTTTTCTTTGTGTAATCATTTTGCTTGCATGGGGATACAATAACTACACTTCCCAAAAAATAGAAACGGATTATGGATACAAAGTAGGAACTTCCGGAGTTACTGCGAAACCAGATTGCAGCAGTCTGGAGCCACAAAATACTTACGATGAAGATTCGGGCCATTATGCCGGATGGCAATGGGGTGAAGAAGGAAACGATTGTGGCGGCAATTCCGACTCCTTTATAGAGGGTTGCGAAGAATACCAAAACCAAGAAAACGCGTATCAGTATTGTTTGGATCGTGGAGACCACTGATTTTTTGCTTGTGCCAATAGAGGGCTACTGATACAATTTTTATATGCAAGAAGCTCTACAAAAACAATATGAACAAATTCGTACAGCAATCACTAGTAATATTGCGACTATTCAGACAATGATAAATCAAGCAGATTCTCTGCAAAGAATTGTTGAAACCATATCAGACAGTGAAGACAGTAGCAAAAAGGAACAGTTAAGAAAAGAGGTTGAGAATATTAACTCTTCCATCTCTACGCTTATAACAAACACAAACAGCCTTTTTGCGCTCTATGACGGGTTCGTGAGAACTGTTGTCAATCAGAAATAATATTTTATG
>CAIMFR010000002.1 GCA_903840375.1 Candidatus Adlerbacteria bacterium | reverse complement strand
GGCGGCGAAGGCGGCGGCGAAGGCGGCGGCGACGGCGGCGAAGGCGGCGGCGGCGGCGAAGGCGGCGGCGACGGCGAAACCATCATCGAGCTTGTCCGCTAAAACGAAGAGAACGCTCGACAGAAACATTAGGGCGACAGAAACTGCCGCCAGAATAAAGAACGGGTTAATTTTCGTCTTTGTTCCCGTGTCCACATTGTGGACGACCTGTACGAGTGCGATGGCAGAATCATAGACGATGCCGACAGTGACCGTCGTCTTTGTCATAAGATTAAAGCCGCTCGGCTTCGATGTGCCAACGGTTTTGACCGGCACCGTTGCGCCGGGATTCTTGTACGCCTCAACGACCTCCGCAGGATACTTTGCCGCCTCTGTAGAAACCGTGACACCAGTCGGCGTCAGTGACACGTCTGCAACAACCACTGGCTCGCCGGCGGAGTTGATCTTGATTGTTGTGTCTGCAAACGCAGACATGGCGGCAAACAACAGCGCGAAAAGCGCGAACAAAACCATACGCATGGCTCTCACTCCTTGTTGAATTATGGGCATCACAGCGACACCCGAACAGTTCTAAAGAATAGAATATACTAACATCGTAATTTTGTCAAGCAGTCACTTTCGATGGTACTTATATGCACACTTCCAACATGAGGAACAAGGGAATCTCTTTCCGTGCCATATCCTCCGCCTTCTGTCGCGGGCCAACACCGCTCTTTTTGTGCGAGATCCATTCTTCCAGTTTTGATACTGCAAAACCATTTTTGGAAAGTGATTTGAAAAAGTCTTGCAGCGAGCGATGATAAGAAATGGTTGTCTCGCTGTTCGCCTTGCCCGGATGCACCAACAATTCCGTTTTGCCTGCAGAGAGATATGAATCGACGCGGCGATATTGCACCCTCTGTTCATCGTCCCAACCCCACGCCGAGCGCTGTGGTATCCGAAACGCAGGGTGCATCATCACGAGTACCAGCCGCCCGCCGGGAACGAGCACGCGCTTCGCTTCCGCAAAAACCGCGTCGATGTTCTCTATATTTTGTATCGCGAGCACGATCGTCGCCGCATCGAACGACTTATCTTTTGCAAAAGCAAGTTTGTGCGCCGGATCTACGTGAAAAGGAATTTCCGGAGACAAAGCGTGCGCCTGTTCGATAAGTTCTTTGGAAATATCTGCGCCGACGACAACCGCGCAAGACTTCGCGTATTCACGAGTGAAAAATCCCTGCCCGCATGCGATGTCGAGCACACGTGTATCTTTCTTGAGGTCAAGCACGCGCAAAAGGTTCGGCAAAATAACTTTGCGCTGGTAGCTGTCCTCGGTGGTCTCGAGATAGTCGTTGTACCAACCCGCCACACTCCCCCATGATGTCGTCTGTTTCTGCATGCTCACAGTCTACGCCTTCTTTTTCTTTCGTATAGGGCGAAGTCGGCATCCCGTGCGAACAGTTGACGGAATGCTATTGTTCATTCATATTAGACGGTGGACGCGTGTCCGATAACGCACATACACAGGAGGGCGAAATGCCCAGTTTGTTGACATACTTGTCCAAGATTGTCCCGGGGTTGATCATTGGCGGGATCATCGCTCGGCTCGGCACCGGCTCGCTGTTAATCGCATCGCTCGGCGCGCTTGCGGGCGGATTGATCAGCTATATCGCCGCCGATGTCGCGCATTTCAAGCGTGGCGTTTCGACGGCGTGGTGATCGACGATCAAGATTGCTGTCTCCGAAGAAGCGAGAGAAGCTGCTACATCATTTGCAATCTGGCTTCTATTGCCGGCAGTCGTGGTGATGGATTTTCTGACAATGGTGGCATGTCATGATGCTGGATATATTTTCCTCACCACGATCATCCTCATGGTCGCGGTGAGCGCGATGATGGGGACTATCTTGTACGGGATTCTTGCTGTGTTTGATGGTGATGTCCCAAGGGAAGATTGCCGGCAGTGGATTCTCGTGCTAGCTGCCATATTAAATCCGCTCGGGTTTGCGATGATGGTAATACCCGTAGCTACCACTCTGATGCTCGCTCTGATGATTGTCATACCCTTCTTCGTGGTTTTCTACAAAGGTCCAAATGCCACCGTACAGACGGTGGTGGCAGTGCACAAAATCGTGCAGACCCTCGGCCGGTTCGTGAAGAACTCTTTCGTCTTGGTACACACTGAACTCCGAACTGCGGCGTTCATCGACACATCAATCGGCGTCCTCGGCGGATACTTGGTCAGCCACAATTCGGTCGGCGTACTAGTCGGACTGATTCTCGGACTCATGTTCGGCACGATGAGCTGGCACTTGGTCAACAATCGTTCAACCAGCCTCGCAACCACCAAGAACTGAAACCTCTCATGGGCGGCATTAAAAAGATGCCGCCTTTTCTTTTTTGTTATAAACATACATTAGTCAATCCAACCTATATCGTCGACTATCAACACTACTATCAACACTAAAGTTACTCACGTAGATCGGTTCGGTGTTTTTTGATTCAGTGTTTTTGACTTGTGTGCAATCGCCTGTTGCTTGCGCTATACTGCACCTATGGATTTCGACTATCTCGACCGGGGGGATATTTATCTTGATTCTGCTTGCCAGACACTGCGGCCGCAGCAGGTCATCGACGCACAGGCGGATTATTTTACCCAGTACAATGCTTGCGCCGGACGCGTAAAATACGCTTGGGGCAAAAAAGTGGATGATATCATCGCCGAAACACGTTCCGCGATGCTCGACCTCGTCGGCTTGCCGGAGAAAAAATACACATGCGCATTCACGCTCAACACGACTTACGGCATCAACCTCGTACTGCAACAACTGCCGAAAGGCCGCTTCAAACGCATCATCACGTCGGAGATCGAGCACAATTCGGTTTTCATTCCGAGCATGGTGGTGGCAGAAAAGCTTGGACTGGAACGACTAGTGCTCAAACGCGCCGCCGACGGTTCTCTTATCTATGAACCGGAGCAGCTCGACGCGGCGGTCATCATTCTAAATTGCGTCTCAAACATCGACGGCAGAAAATTAAAAAATCTTTCACAACTCGTTGAAGATGCACACAAGCGCGGCGGCATCGTGCTCGTCGACGCGGCACAGGCATTCGCGCACGACTCTTCATTTCTGAAGAGTATTCCAGTCGACGCGCTTTTTACTTCCGGACACAAAATGTACGCACCGAGCCTCGGCATCATTATCATCAAAGACGATCTGCTTGCACAACTCGACCACACATTCCTCGGCGGCGGCACGGTGCAAGACGTCTCGCGCGATAGTTTTACACTACTGGATGCGACAGCCGAACCGTATGCGACGCTTGAGCCGGGTCTGCAAAACTTCTCCGGCATCATCGGACTACATGAAGCGCTCAAATGGCGAAAAACATTCAGGCCAAAGGAAGCAGAACCCAATCTGAATGCATTACTGAATTTACACGACAAAAACGGATACCAGAAAAGAGTGGCGGATTTGTTGTTTATCGGTCTGACTAGTATTCCGAACCTCAACGTCATCAACACAGTGCCTAGCGAGATAATTAGTGTGTACCACGACAAAATAGACTCACACCGTTTGGCGATGTTCCTCTCCGAACAAGGCATCATGGCACGAAGCGGCTATTTCTGCTGCCATTATTATGCAAAAGAAGTCATGAAATATCCGCCGCTTCTACGTTTCTCCGTCGGGTTACACACCACGCAGGTGCAAGTCGGAAAAGCTGTTTCCGTGCTTGCTAAAATATTGCAGGTAGCGTAACTAATTATAGGGTTTCGTAAACCCATAATATAAAAATATATGTTTTGCATCGCATCATTCATCATCCTCGGAATCCTCGGAATATTTTCCGCGTCGTACCGTAAGCTGGCGGGAAAGGCTTGGCAGTGCGTGTTGAAACGCATCACATTTAAACCGTGCGATGTTAATTTCGGTGAAGAATTAAAAGGAAAGGTGCTCGGCAAAATTATTCTGACGCATCCGCGTTTGTACCGATTTCTTAGCCGGTGGTTCGACGCGCTCGCGTTGATATTCGTCATCCTCACCATCTGGAGCGTTCTTGTTGCCGCCATCGCGCTACTCAACCTCGCCGTCTATGACACCTGCAACCCGCAAAACGCGGAGTCGTGTTCGCTCAGTGGTGAGGCTTGCTCGATAGCGTCTGCAAACATTACGTTTGTTGACTCGCTATTTACCAATCAAG
>CAIMFR010000001.1 GCA_903840375.1 Candidatus Adlerbacteria bacterium | reverse complement strand
GCCACATCTTTTTCTTGTCCCGCGCAGCGAACATATTTGCAAGCGAGAAGACATCGAACGATTCTTTCTTTTCGATGGCATGTTTTTCTATTTTTGCGCCCGTCTTTTCCAAAACTTCCGTCGGGTATTTCAGCAATTTTTCTTCCTCAAAAAAGAAGTTGTGCGGTGACAACATCAACCCCTCCGCGAGTTCTAAAAATTCTTCTCCGCGATCCCCCGCCAAAGCGCCTGAAAGTACGAAGGAGCGAGTGTCGCCGAGCAGCGAAGCCGTCGATGCAAGTGTCGCCAATTCTTCAACACCAAGAGACTCCCAAGATATTTCTTCAGCTCCGGCATGCGGCACATGTTTTCCTACAGTTACGGTAAGCATAAAAAATAACAGCGCACACCGCTACAAAAACAAGTCTGCAAGGGGCTCCACAGCGCGACGGCGCGAGGACTGAGCGATTTTCTAGCAAGAAGATCGTGTACCCTTGCAGATTTGGTTTTTGTGGCGGTGTGCTTCATTATATTTATAATTCCTTCATCTCTCCCCAGTTTTCGCCGATCTTGCCTTCGACCGGAAACGGAATACCCTCTCGCTCCTCTTCCGACAAAACGTATTCCATCTTTTGTTTTATCTGCTCCGCAAACTCCGTCACTTTTTCTTCCGCAACCTCAAACACGAGTTCGTCGTGCACTTGCAAGAGCATTCGCACGCGGTCGCCGAGCTTCTGCTCATCGATCCATCGTTCGATTTCTATCATCGCGAGTTTGATGATGTCGGCACTCGTCCCCTGTATCGGCGCGTTGATAGCCATGCGCTCTGCCGACGCTCGCACGTACGGAATGCTCGACCGTATACCTTCGAAATAGCGCCGCCTGCCGAAATACGTTTCCGTATAGCCGAGACGCGACGCATCCGCCTTTGTGCCGTCAAGAAACGCGGCGAGTTGCGGGAATGCGGCGAAGTATTGATTATAAAATTCCTGTGCTTCAGTGCGCGACGTGCCAAGCGAATCTTTAAGCGCGTTGACTCCCATACCGTAGAGAATGCCGAAGTTGATGACCTTCGCACGGCGACGCTGTTCGCGCGCAACGTCTTCCTCGCGAACGTTGAACACACGCGTCGCAACCTCCGCATGCACATCGCCGCCTCGCATAAAAATATCTGACAGTGATTTGTCGCCGGAGAGAAGCGCCGCGATGCGCAATTCTACCTGCGAATAATCGAACGAAACGAGCCTCATCCCCTTCCCTGCGACGAACGCACGACGTATCGCGCGACCTCGTTCGGTTTTGATGGGAATATTTTGCAGGTTTGGATTCTGTGAAGCGAGGCGGCCGGTCGTCGTACCCGCTTGAATGTACGAAGTATGGAGACGACCATCTTCACCGAGTAGTGAGGGGATAGCGTCGATGTATGTCGTAAGAAGTTTATGCAACTCACGATGTTCCAAGATATCCGCAATGATCGGATGTGCGTCGCGCATCTTTTCCAATTCCGACTCGCGAGTGGAACGCGCGCCACCTGCAGTTTTTTTCTGGTTCTTCACCGTGAGCCCCATCTTGTCGAAGAGAATGTCGCCGAGCTGCTTTGGAGAATTGATATTGAACTCGCCGCCGGCAGCGACATACACGCGCTTCGCTATCACATCAAGCTCCGCTTGGTAATCAACAGAAAGTTTTGCTAAAAAATCGCGGTCGATAAGAACACCGGTCTGCTCCATCGTGCGAAGCACCGGCGAGAGTGGCAGTTCTATTTTTTCATACACAAAAGAAAGTTTGTTCTCTTTTATAGATGCGAGAATATTTTTCTTCACCTCCGCAAAACGGTTCGCCGCGCCGACGTGATACATATCCTCGATCGTCGGCTGCGTTACGTTCGAATTGAGCACCCACACAGCCAAACCTATTTTTTCGAGTTCATCGGGAGAAATGTTTTCCGGACTGGTCGCAGCAGAAAAGTCCGAAGCGCCGGCGGAAAAAGTGCCTGTGGAAAAGTCTGGCCTCGCGGGGCGAGGAGATCCGAGGACTTTTTCAGGGGTACTTTTTCCGCCGGCGCTTACTCCAGAATATTGCGCCACGCCACCATTCCTGTTCTCCAACAAATAAGTCACCCGCGGCAAAAGCGAACGGATATCCATCGCCGAAAGCATGTCCAATATTTTTTCTTTCGACACACTCTCGCGCCACATTTTTTCCGGCATCATGAAGTCGATAGGCACATCGAGACGGATCTCCGCAAGCATCTTTGAGAATCGCGCATCCTCCTCCTGCTCCAGCATTTTCTTCACCATCCCCTCTTTCACGCCGACAGCTATAGCTTTCTCCGGATCTTTTTTTAGAACCTCGTACAGGTCGTCTATCGAACCGAATGTCGCGATAGCGATGCTCGCGGTCTTCTCGCCGACACCTTTCACACCCGGAATGTTGTCCGACGGGTCGCCGCGCAAGCCTTTATAGTCGGGAATGAGCGTTGGACCGAAGCCGAATCGTTTATTCACCTCATGTTCGTTGTAGAGAATGACATCGTTCAAGCCCTTCTTCAGCGTGTAGACGCGCACCCTATCATCGTCGACGAGTTGCATCGTATCCATATCGCCGGATGCGATGATCACATCCACGCCGACCTGCTTCACCTTATTCGCGATCGTTCCAATGACATCGTCCGCCTCGAAGCCTTCGCACTCGTAACGAGGAATACTAAATGCATCGAGCAGGTCGCGCGAGCGAATGATCTGCGCAACCAGTGCCTCATCAGTCGCATGGCGCTGCGATTTATATTGCTCGTATGCAATATGTCGGTACGTCGGCGTGGGAAGATCGAGCGCCGCGATGACATAGTCAGGCTTGAGATCATTGATTATCTTCAGCAGCATGGAAACAAATCCATAGAGAGCGCCCGTCGGTTCTCCCTTCGCCGAGGCCATGTCCGGCAAGGCATGATATGCGCGATGCAAGATCGCATGAGTGTCTAAAATAACCAATCGTTTGTGTGGCGAACTCTCTTTATTGCCCGCCTTTTCCATACCGACAACTATACCACAGTCTGCTAAAAAAATTGACAGAACTTCGTATACGTTATAACCTCTTGTCTAGAATTGCGACACAAAAGGAGCACTGCGATGACTGAGGAATCGAGCAGCAAGCGCAAGCTAAAACTTTCTGATGGGCGTTCCGTCGAAGTCTCAACTTCATCCGAAGATGTTGGACTGGAAGCTATCGTGAAAATGCAATACGGACGCCCAACGATGGAAGGCGACCCTAAAGATGGCTTATTAATGCCGGGGATATACGTGCGCCGTGAAGGGACTCAAACCACGATAACGATTTCTATCAAAAGTGACACCTTCTGGTCGCTGTATGAGCTCATCAATAACATGGCAAGGGATTCGGGGGAACTTGGATAACAAGCAGCCGCAGGAGAAATAATTTTC